>JAAVZT010000024.1 GCA_022791775.1 Bacilli bacterium | reverse complement strand
TTGATTCGTTCCATTTTGTTCTTGATATACACTCCAATATGCATAAGAAATACTTAGAATCAATATCATAATACAACTTATTATTCCATACCAATACTTCTTTTTCATAATTCACTTCCTATGATAAAAATATATCATGGTTTTCTTTTTCAAATCTTTTTATTGATGTTATAACAAACAAAAAGTAAACACTTCTTTTTTTGTGTCTACTTTTATATTACAACTTCAAACTTTATTTCATTCTTTTTTGATCATATAACATTTTCACTTTTTCTAAAACAGGCAAAGCGGAAACAAGAAAAATAGGAATATAATTATAAAGATATCGACTTCTAGTTTCCCATATTAATAAAAATAAAAATAAACCAGTAATTGCTAAAAAAGATGGTAAACTACTCCAATTTCGCATTTTTAAAGACAAAATTGCACTCAAAATCATTAACAAAAGAAGCCCATAATGAATCACCCGTGAAGCAAGTTCGTAATAAGAAAAGTATGTTTCTTGATTTCTTACAAATTTTCCTAATGTATTTTGATAATATGGTTGCCGACTTAATTTATCGCTCACAAAATAAGTTCCATCTCCAAAAGTATAAGCAATTTTATTATGAAGAAATCCAATATATCCAAACATTCCATATTCTTTCAAACGCTCTTTTATTTTCTCTTTATTATATTGATAACGTACTTCAGGGCCCTTTATCGTATCATAAACTTCATAATCTCCATGAAAATATCCTCCTAAATGATGCATACCCATATTAATCCAATGATTATAAGGAATTTTTAAATCATCATTAAATTGATAATAATGATCTACTTTTTGATAACAAAGTTGAAATGCCCCATATCCAATTAAAAATGAAACACCAAAGATTGCAAAAAATTGACCTAAATACTTCCACGAATGATTCAAAAATACATCAATAAAAATAGCTATAGTCATAATAAAAACAGACATTTTTAATTGCATTCCCCAAATACTACCTAACCCAATTAAAAAAATAAAAACAAAATTTTTCTTTGTAATTTCTTTCTTTTTTACAAAAGAATAACAAAATAATAAAAAGATCGGTATCCACATAGTAAATGTATCCGTATAAAAAATAGGCGTATAAAGATATAATGGAGATAAAAATAAACAAAAAATTAAACCAATAATTGCTAATTCCAAAGAATGATTCTTTTTAAGATAAAAGAACAACATCAAAATTCCCAAGAAAATCATAGCAGCATTTACAAATACCATTATTTTTAAGGGAGACATAATATTATGACCAACACCAATCAAGAATAATTCTAAAATATACATAGCGATATTATTTGGAAATTTACTTAAATATTCCCAAATAAAAGGTAATTCTACTTTATCCCAAAAAGAGATTGCTCCAATAAATAAACTTCCAAAATCCCAAGATGGTTCCACAATGAGCTGAAAACTAATTACTTGTAAAAGAAGAAAAAGCGCAAGAAAAAAAAGAGCTATTTTCCATAATTTTTTTGCGGACAAATTCTTTTTTTTCAAAAATTGATAAAGTATAAAAAGAAATCCAATAAAAAGAAGAGCCAACAAAACTAAAACAACATTTTGAAAAAAAGAACCAAAAGTATAACGATGTTGATAGTAGCAAACATTTAAATGCGATATTGCACTTAAGAAGGCCCAAGACAGGCAAAACAAAAATATTAAAGTTGCTAAATACATCAAAAAAGATTTGATAGTAAAAAGATTATATTTATTTTTCATCTTGCTGCTCCCCTTTTGTAAATAAAATATCAGTTTTTAATACAATAAATAAAAATAAAATCATTAAACAAATATATAGAGCAATCGCATAATCTGTATAACCAATTGCATATAAAACAGAAACAAATGCAAATAAAATATTAATAGCATAAATAATAAACAAAGAAGTTCTAGTAGAGAATTGCATTTTTAATAATTGATGATGAAAATGTTGACGATCAGGAGTGGTAAAAGGATTTTTCTTCTGCATTCCTCGCCGCAAAATGGAAAATGCCACATCCAATATTGGGGTTGCCAATACAACTAGAGGAATAATTAATGATGTAAACGTCGCCGTTTTAAATCCTAATAGAGCTGTAACAGCTACCATGAAACCAATAAAATTACTTCCCGTATCTCCTAAATAAATTTTGGCTGGAGGAAAATTAAACACTAAAAATCCAAGTAAACTACCACTCATAATCAGTGAAATCGTAAAATCTAAGCCTCCTGCTCGATTTAACAAAAAGGCAATGAGCGAAATTGTAAAAAAATATATAGAACTTATTCCAGAACATAATCCATCTAATCCATCTGATAAATTAATCACGTTCACAATCGTCACTACAAATAAAATCGTAATAATATAATTCCAAGGAGCAGCAAAAGAAAAGTGAAATCCTAAAATTGAAACCTCATCCAAAGTTATATGACCATAAAATACTAACACAGCAGCAGCAGAAACCTGTGCTAATAATTGCCACTTTGCTCCCAAAGGTTTGATATCATCACAAATACCCATTAAAATAAGAAGAAAAGCTCCAACCAAAATCGATATCATTTGAATACTCGCTTGTCCAAATAACATAAAGCCAAATAAAAATGCGCAAAAAACAGATAAGCCTCCCAAAGTTGGCATTGGCACCTTATTAATTCTTCTAGCATTCGGATAATCAACAGCATCAATGTGAAACGCCAATTTTTTCATAAAGGGAACCAAAACACAACTTGTCAAAAATGTCACCATTAAAATTAACCAAATTGGATAACCATTTAACATATACCCCATAAAAATACCTCTCTTTATATTTTATTATAACCGAATCTCCAAAAAAAAAGAAGATTTATTAAACTTCTAGCATTTGAAAAAACAAAGATAGTAAAAATAAACATAAAAAGCTTCCCCAAAAGAGTAAAATCATATGAGATACAAAAGCTTCTTGAAAAAAAGAAGGATATCCAAAAAAGAAACAAAATTGTAACAGCAAAACAAAATAGAAAATAGCTTCCCTTTTCCAATTAATCAAGTTATCTCGAAAAAAAAGAAAATTCATTAAATGCCGATAAACGAACACGATTCCCTGCCAACAAAGAAAAAATATCCAAATCAAATTTTTTTCGAAAGAAAATAAGAATAAACCAATTAAAAGAAGAAAAAATAAACAGATAGCAAAAAAGAAATATATCATTCCCTGACGATAATATAACGAAAAAAGACTAGAATCAGAATTGATATACTGCTCGATAGCCCCAATAAAAGCTTCATTATTACTTTCAAAAAAACGGGGCTTAAATATTTCTACCTCTTGCAGTACTTCATCCAACTTGGAAAAATCTTCTAACTCTAATAAATATTTTTCCTTAGCAAATTCTTGTATAATCTGTTTTTGATGATCATTTTGATGCTCTTTATATTCCTTTAACCGAGCAGCAGCAATTATTTTTTTTCCTTGCTTTAACCCATCAATAATCGTACCCACTCCACCATGCGTAATTAAAACACGACATTCAGACATTAACGATTTAAATTCATCCGATGAAATATAATCAAAAACTTCCATCACCTGAGAAGAATAAACAGTTGCTCCTGCTTGTACAACAACTCTTTCCTTAATGTGTCCAGCTAAAATTTGCTCCTCCACCGCTTTTAACAACCGTGAAAAATCGCGATCTTGTGTTCCCAAAGAAACTAAAATCATTAATAAATCCACCCTTCATACTTTGCTTTCGGATATAATTTTAACATCGAAGGCCATTGGACAATAAAATAATCTGCAAAATGATAAATAATTTTACCTGTAGAAGTTTTCGATTTTAAATTTGCAAAAGTTTCAATATAAATAATTTTACTTCCCATAATTTTCCCTATACAACACATCGGACCAGCTGTATGTACTCCAGTCGTAATAATAAACTTAGGCCGAACTTTTAAATAATAATAAAGAGAAATAAAACAATTGGCCAATAATTTAATAGGATATATCAAAGGATTCGCCATAGTTCCATATAATAAATAACCAATTCGATTCGGATAATTTTTCTTTAAATACAAACTCGATTTAGTTTTCTCTGTCATTAAAAAGAAATTATAATGAGAAAACATTGATTTTAAAGCCATCAATTCTGATAGATGTCCGCCTGCACTGGCAATAAATAAGACCCGTTCTTTCATGCTACTCTCCTATCAATAATGTCCACATAACTCGCACTGATTCTGGTAAAAAATTTTGAGAAAACTCGCGAGCATTTTTACCAAGTTCTTGAATTTTAGCAGGACGTTTTAATAACAAATCAATATGATTTACCATTTCTTCCATATTGCGCTCTTCAATTAAATAACCATTTACATCATTTGAAATCAACTCACAAGCCCCTTCAGCAGAAGAAAAAGCTAAACAAGGAATTCCTGCATTCATCGCTTCTAAAAGAACTAAGCCAAATGATTCTGTAAAAGAAGTCATTAAATACAAAGATGCGTGACGATATAAATTTTGAATAAAATCTCTATTTTGAAACCCATGCAAAGTTACATAAGATGATAAATTTCGTTCATAAATATTTTGTTCTACTTCTTTCCGTAATGGTCCATCTCCAACAATATCTAAATGAAAAGAAATCATTCGCTCTTGTAACCGTTTAGCAACTTCTAAAGCATCAAAAACTCCTTTTTCTTTCTCTAAGCGTCCTACAAATAAAATTCTTTTTTCACTATAATCACTTATAAAGGATAAGTTTTCATCTAACATATTAGGAATATAAACAGCTTTACACTTTTTATTTTGAAAATCATTTTGATAATCTTGGGTGAGAGCTCTCGAAACAAGAACCAAATAATCCAATTCTTGACTTGCTTCAATAACTTGATTTCGATAAACTTGATTTCCATGATGATGATTATGTTCCCAACCTATCTTAAGGGATGACTGACCACCAAATTGATGTAATATTTTACTTATTTCATAACGTGTAGAAAGATAAACATCGCTTTGATTGCTCTTCAAATATTTTTTTAATCGTCGAAAACGTCCATTTAAAAAATAAATAGAAATACTAAACCACAAATCATGAAAAAAGCGAAGCAAATGAAACCCTTTTACATAATCTTGAAATACAGCTTTTAAACACGCACTATATTTTTTATCATGTAATAACTGATTATACTTTTTAACCTTTAAAGGAACATCGGTATGATACAAATATGTAATAGAAACACTTAAAGGTATATCAAAAACTGGTTTATCATATAATTGATAAAAAGAAACAATCGATATTTCATATTGATCTTTTAAAAGACGAACCAAACTGCTGACAGCTTTTTCAATTCCACCATAACCCAAATGATAAACAATAATCTCCATTTTTTTTTTCAAAATATTCACCACTATTATTATAAAATAGAACCAAAAGAAAGAAAAGAAAAAAGTAGCAAAAGCTACTTCAAGATTGAACGATAAATGGCTGATTAAAACTCCCAATTCCTCCAGTAATTATTACATTACCATCTAAATTAATTACAGGTCTAACCCCATGTAATGAATTTACAGCACTCCAAACATCCACATATCCATTTCCAAACATCGTATGAACTTGAGCAGACAAAACATTTGAAAAAAAACGAGTTGGAGTCATCGTCCAATAATTTTCAGAAGAATAAATATAACTTTTCTTATTCAGACCTCCTGCTGCCATTCCTGCATACATTAACTCATCCA
This sequence comes from Bacilli bacterium, assembly GCA_022791775.1. Classification (GTDB taxonomy): domain Bacteria; phylum Bacillota_I; class Bacilli_A; order RF39; family UBA660; genus MGBC162267. Next base: position 1,540 of record JAAVZT010000024.1, on the reverse strand, counting down.
AAGTAATGAGTCCAATTGGATACGTTAAAGCCCCGTTTCCCTTTTCCACATTTACTGTAAAACGATCGTTCATTTGTTGACAATAAAGTGTCGGATTCTTGTCAACTACCAATCGTTGATAAGGTTTATAAATGGTCGTTTTGTTCACTTGAAAACCATCACCACTATATATTTCTCGATCATTACAAAAAATACTATCCGCAACTTTATTTTCATATCCATGTCCTACTATGTATTCCTGATACCAATTATCCAATACCGTTTTAATTGTACTATTTTTTTCGTTTTTTGTAGCATTCTCATAAGTATCCAAATTGTTTCCATACATATATCCTACATAGCCTGGAGTATTTTGTTCGTCTTGAAAAACAACAGGTTCTTGTTGAATAAACAATTCACTTCCACTTGATGTAGAAGATTCTCCTGCATATAAAAGTCTTACGCTTCCATCGCCATTTAAACGAATGATTCGCCAGTAAAATCCTGCAAATTTCACATAATTATTGTTGACATTTCCACGGTAATAATAGCTTTTTCCATCATCATCTAAAGCCATATATAACCCTTTATCCGAACCATCACTTTCTAACTCTCTTTGACGATATGGATACGCCTCTATATTATATTGAATCATTTGAAATACTTTCCCTGAGGGACCTGTCTGCTCACCATTTTCTTTCGTGACATTCTTTACTTTGTAAATATTAGAACAACTTATAGAATCTGCATAGGTTGAAATCACATCATTCGAGTTAATATTTGTTCCCGCATTGCAAAAATAATAATCCTTTGTATCGTAATCTGTGATCGTTGTAGGATCCACTAATATTGGATCAATTAAATTATAAGAACCCGCAACAGAATCAAATTCATATTGATTACTTATTTTGACATAACTTCGAGACACATCGTGAAATCCTTGATACTCTCCTACCTTATCTGGATGAGGCATTAATATTTTTCGAATTACACTACTCATCTCATGTTGTTCTTGCCAGTGAATGATGGGAGCTGTCTTACTAAAATCAGGAGCTTGCTTTTCTTCAATCATTTCTTTTGCTTTCTCAACACTAGATGATTGATATTCATTTACAATCATTGCTTCTGCTAATGTTTGAAACCCTACTTCTACTGGACTATACGTACTTGCGGTTCCTAACACTCCTATTTTTCCTTGGAAACTTTTATTCATCGACTCTATTCCTTCGACACTCTCTTCCATCCAAATTCGCAAATGAAATGTCTCACTATCATTTGGTGATAATGACCCACTTTGTAATACCCGGCTTTCCAAATAACCATTCATTTCTTTTGATTCATACTCACTTAATCTCTTCACTGCATTTCGATTGATAACCGCTGCTACATATCTTGAATTTAAACTACTTGTAGATAAAATATTAAACAATATTTCATACGATAAAAATGTACTACAAGTATTTGTAATCGTAAATGTATATGGTTCTAACTTCATTCCTTCTTCATTGGCAATTGGATAAGCATTCTCTAACTTGATTTCCTTACTCTCACTTGTAAGAGT
>JAAVZT010000023.1 GCA_022791775.1 Bacilli bacterium | reverse complement strand
TTAAACCAAGTTATAGTTCTAGTGATTCTCTTACTGTAAGTAAAGCAGGTAGTTATCAATGCTGTGCTACGGTAAAAGATAAAGCTGGGTGGAGTGGCAGTTCTGTTTGCCAAAATATAAATGTTACTTAAAAGTACCTTTAGGTGCTTTTTTCTTTTGCATATTTTAAAATTATTTGTTTTTGTTACAATTTATAAATTGTGTTATTAAAAAGTCATCTTTTTTTTGGGGATGACTTGCGAGAATGTTTTTCTTCCGTTATAATAAAAGCTATGGAGGTATTATGAAGAAAAATGTGATGTTGGCTCTTAAAATTCTACTTTTAATATTTATAGTGGCTTGGATAGGGATTGTTATTTTTGATTATTTTAATGCGCGTAATGAAAAAGATTTATCTTTTTGTTTGAAAGAAGAAGTACATGTTTATGATAAAGAAGGAAATAGAATAAATGTATATAAAATGGAAAATTTTGAAAAGTTATCAAATGAAGAGAAAGAAAATATGTTGTATACTTATGAGTGTTTAGGATTAGGATATAAGTTTTATCGATACCGTCGAGAGTTTAAAGCCATTGAGTTTGGACCTTTCTTTATTAAAGAGAGACTTCGTGTTGAGAATTAATGCTAGTATAGAAATTGGAGTAAGTTATGAATATGAAGCAAATGCAGAGAATAAAAATTATTTGGGGCGCTTTTTTAATTACATTAGTAGTAATGCTTACGTTTATAGGATTTTTATATAAAAATAAAAGTGGAGCGTATAAACAATTAGAAAAAGAATTAGAGGAATCTGCGAAAAAGTATGTAGATGCGAGATTTTTGTATCCTGATGAAAAAGATTTTGTAAAAATATCTTTTGAAGAGATGAAATCTTCAGGGTTTATAGAAGAATTAAAAAAAGATGAAGATGTTTGTGATGGTTATGTTATAGTAAAACATAATGGTTCTATTTTTGAGTATAAAGGATTTGTAAGTTGTCCTAAATTTACTACGAAAGGTTATGAAAAGTAATCTTTTTTTGTTTTAAATTTGCTTGACACTCATAGGATATAAATGGTATATTAGTTTTGTTTTAATTTGGGTTTTACTTTCGGTAAGACCTAATAAAATGGAATGTTTGATACACCTGGATGTGTGTTAATTGAGAGGAGGATGTTATGACAACGATTAATCAACTTGTAAAAAAGGGAAGAAGTAAGAAAACGAGTAAGAGTAAAAGTCCAGTTTTGAATGTTGGATTAAATACACTTGAAAGAAAGCAAACAGATCAAAATAGTCCACAAAAAAGAGGAGTATGTACTCGTGTAGGAACAAAAACACCAAAGAAACCGAATTCAGCGTTAAGAAAATATGCACGTGTTAGACTTTCGAATGGAAAAGAAGTAGATTGTTATATTCCTGGAGAAGGACACAATTTACAAGAACATAGTGTTGTATTAGTACGTGGAGGACGTGTTAAAGACTTAATTGGAGTTCGTTACCATATAATTCGTGGAACCTTAGATACACAAGGAGTAAATAACCGGAAACAAGGTCGTAGTAAATATGGAACTAAAAAACCTAAGAAGTAAATCAAAATAAAGGAGGATAGTTATGCGTAAAAGAAGAGCAGAGAAAAGAGATGTGTTACCTGATCCAGTCTATAATTCAAAAGTTGTTACGAAACTTGTAAATCAAATTATGCAAGATGGGAAAAAAGGAACTGCTCAAAAAATTTTATATGAAGCATTTGAAATTATTGCTCAAAAAACAGGAAGACCTGCTATTGAGGTATATCAAGACGCTTTAGAAAATGTAAGACCTGCATTAGAAGTTAAATCTCGTCGTGTAGGTGGAAGTAATTATCAAGTTCCAAACGAAGTAAGTGATGAAAGAAGTCAAGCATTAGCACTTCGTTGGATTGTTAATTATGCGAAACTTAGAAATGGTAAGGGAATGGCTATTAATTTAGCAAATGAACTTATTGATGCCGCAAATGGAACAGGTGGCGCTGTTAAGAAGCGTGAGGATACTCACAAAATGGCTGAAGCAAATAAAGCATTTGCTCACTATAGATGGTAGGTGAATCGTTATGGCTCGTGATGTTACAATTGATAAAGTTCGTAATATAGGTATTATGGCTCATATTGATGCCGGAAAAACTACTACAACAGAACGTATTTTATACCATACTGGAAAAATTCATAAAATTGGAGAGACTCATGATGGAGAATCTCAAATGGATTGGATGGAACAAGAAAAAGAAAGAGGTATTACAATTACTAGTGCAGCTACTACAGCGCATTGGAATGGATACCGTTATAATATAATTGATACCCCAGGCCATGTAGATTTTACTGTTGAAGTGTCTCGTAGTCTTCGCGTTTTAGATGGTGCAGTTGCACTTATTGATGCGCAAGCAGGAGTAGAACCACAAACAGAAACTGTATGGCGACAAGCAACTGAATTTAAAGTTCCAAGAATTATTTTTGCTAATAAAATGGACAAGATGGGTGCTGATTTCGAGTTTTCGCTTGGAACGATTAAATCTCGTTTAGGAGTAAATGCAAAACCAATTGAATGGCCAATTGGAGCAGAAAGTGAATTCCGTGGAATTATTGATTTAGTTGCAATGAAAGCTTATGAGTATGAAGGCGACGCAGAGGAAACTGCCAAAGAAATTGATATTCCCACTGATTTAGTTGATTTAGCAAAACAAAAAAGGGAAGAATTAATTGAAACGGTTGTAGAATTTGATGATGCACTTATGGAAAAGTATTTGAATGGAGAAGAACTTACCGTTGAAGAAATTAAATCAGCTATTCGTAAGGGTACTTTAAGTGTAGAATTTTTCCCTGTTATGTGTGGAACGGCTTTAGGAAATAAAGGTGTTAAGTTATTACTTGATGCAATTGTTGATTATATGCCAGCTCCTACAGATATTGAAGCGATTGAATGTTTTAATCCAAAAACTGGAGAAGACATTTTGCGTCATCCTAGTGATTCAGAACCGTTTACAGCACTAGCTTTTAAAATCGCTACAGATCCTTTCGTAGGACGTTTAGCATTTTTCCGAGTTTATTCTGGACATTTAACAAGTGGTAGTTATGTGTTAAATAGTACCAAAGGTGAAAAGGAAAGAATTGGACGTATCTTGCAAATGCATGCTAATACTCGTAAAGAGATTAGCGAAGTTTATTGTGGAGAAATTGCGGCAGCAGTAGGTCTTAAAAATACAACTACCGCAGATACATTGTGTGATGAGAAAAATCCTTGTATCATGAAAGGTATGGAATTCCCACTTCCAGTTATTGATTTAGCTGTAGAACCAAAATCAAAAGGGGATCAAGATAAGATGGCTTTAGCATTACAAAAGCTTGCTGAAGAAGATCCAACTTTTAAATATAAAACAGATCGTGAAACTGGACAAACAATTATTAGTGGTATGGGTGAATTACACTTAGATATTATTGTTGATCGTATGAAACGTGAGTTTAATGTAGAAGCAAATATGGGTAGACCACAAGTTGCTTATCGTGAAACAATTACTCAAATGGGTGAGTGTGAAGGTAAATATATTAAACAAAGTGGTGGACGTGGACAATATGGACATGTTTGGGTACGCTTTGAACCTAATCCTGAAAAAGGATATGAATTTGTGGATGCAATTGTTGGTGGAGTTGTTCCAAGAGAATATATTCCAGTAACTGATAAGGGTCTACAAGAAGCTATGGCTGGAGGAATTTTAGCTGGGTATCCAATGGTAGATGTTAAAGCTACATTATATGATGGATCATACCATGATGTAGACTCTAGTGAAATGGCCTTTAAAATTGCTGCTAGTATGGCTTTAAAAGAAGCTAAAAATAAATGTAAACCTGTTTTATTAGAACCTGTTATGAAAGTAACTGTAACAGTACCAGATGAATATATGGGAAATGTTATGGGTGATTTGACAAGTCGTCGTGGTCGTCCACTTGGACAAGATTCTGTAGGAAATGCTTTACGTATTACTGCTATGGTACCATTAGCTGAAATGTTTGGATACGCAACTAGCTTACGTTCAAATACGCAAGGAAGAGGTAATTTTGTAATGGAATTAGATCATTATGAAGAAGTACCAAAATCAATTTCAGAAGAGATTATTAAGAAAAACAGTGTTAACTAAAAATAATACTTGAATAATTTTCAAGCATTAGATAAAATAGAATAGAAAAATGAGAGGAGAAAAAAATCAAATGGCTAAAGAAAAATTTGATCGTTCAAAAGAGCACGTTAATATTGGTACTATTGGACATGTTGACCATGGTAAAACAACATTAACTGCTGCTATTACAAAATATTTTGGAAACTTTGTTGATTATGCTGATATCGATAAAGCTCCTGAAGAAAGAGAAAGAGGTATTACAATTAATAC
>JAAVZT010000022.1 GCA_022791775.1 Bacilli bacterium | reverse complement strand
GAAAGTAAATTAAGTGCTTTTCTCTTATTATAGATTACTACTTTACTAAAGTAAAAAGTAAGGCTATGAGTAAGAAGATAATTAAGATAAGAGAAAGAATCAAAAAATCTTTCTTTTGCATATCATCAGCCTCCTTTCTTACGAAAGTTGGCAAGCACTCAACTGTTAATATATTCTAAATAAATAATATCAAGATATTTGTTTTATAACAATATAATTGATTAAGTTTTGTCAATTTAATAAACACACTTATACATTGACATAATCAACGAACGTGTGTATAGGAAATTAATAATAAATAGTTCTAGTTAGATGGTGTGGCTTATCTTTAAATTCTTTATTTTTACTTAATAACCACAAAGCATTATCTATTTGAACAGAACTCATATTTATACCTTTTTGATGTAATCCATTTTTAATCAATTCTATTGCATATAACATATTAGCACGAATTTCAACTTCCATTTCACTATCATGTTCTATTGTTTGTTCGGAATCAATTATATCAGCCAATTCATTCTAATATTCCTAAATGTCTTAATACTTGTGGTATTTTATAATCAGCACATCCAGTCATGTTGTTATCATTTATAACTTTTGTTTTAATTGAGGCAACATTTAAAATCAAGTCTCCTACTAATAAAATTGCTCGTTTAAAAAAGTATATTTTTTGCCCTTTATAAGTGCTTATATCTTTAAAATTGCTGAAATTATTAATAACTTTATTTAAAAGTTCTATATCTCCATTAGAATCAAGTGACTTAGAAATATCTTTTATGCTTTTTAATTCGCAGGCTAATTGTTTAATGATATTATATCTTTCTTTTAATAAGGGAATGGAAGTAGTTCCTTTAAATATTTCATCAAGTTGTTCAATTGTTATATTTTCTAAATATTCAACATTTAATAAATCATATCCCTTTTGAATTGCCTTTGCTCAAAGAGTTGTTGTACTTCTCCCTCTCGGGCACTAGATTGAGTCTTACGAACTTTTTATAGTTCGTTTTTTTGTTTCTTTACTTACTTATAATTTCTGTTTATAATTATATTGGTGATTTAATGAAAAAAAATGATAACATAAACTTTCACGAAAAAAATTCAAAGCGTATAGAAGAAATGATAAATGACATTCGACCTTATTTAAATATGGAAGGTGGAGATATAACTTTTATCAAATACGAAGATGGATATGTTTATGTCAAACTTTTGGGTGCATGCTCTCATTGTATGGCACAAGACGAAACTTTAAATAATGGTATATTACTTATGCTTCAAGATGAAATACCAGAAATAAGAGGAATTATAAATGTAATGTTATAATTCTTTTTTTTCTATTATCCAATTTATTTTCTCAATCATTATATATTTAGATAATTCATGATATACTTTTTTTAAAAAAATTTCATATTGATTTGCTTGTTCAATATATTTTATTAAATTTTCTTCCGGTTCTTTATGATTCATTATTTTTTCATATTCATCAAAATAATATGAGGGATATAATAATCGAGCAAAAAACATTTGATATCCATAAATACTTAATTTTCGCAAATTTAAAAAAGATTTTAATTCTATCCAAGCATCTTTTTCACTTTTAAAAAAGGATGATTTTATATATTCTGCTATATCACGAATTTCCAAATCGAAAAGAAACAATAATGGATTATAATAATCTTTTTTTAAATTAGGGAACTTTAACCTTTTATGACATAATGTTACTTTTTCCAAATTAGTTTTTGGATACTTTTTAATCGTATTATTGACATAAGCAATTGCATTTTCAGCTAACCCTATGTAATAACTAAAACTATTTAATACTACTTTTTTATCTTGTCCTAACTCTCTTACTTGATATTCAAAGTAATCTATTTTTTTGCTCCATAATTCTCCCCAATTATTTTGATATAATTTACTTTTTTCTGAAGAAAGAATTAATAATTCAGTAAAATTCAACATATCAATTACATTAAATTCTACTTCATCGTTTCCTTCTATCTTTAATAAAACATAATCCTGGTTGTAAATTTGGGTAATAATTTGATTTTCTCTGTTTAATATAAATGTATGTATCAAATAATTTTTTTTCTTTAGTTCTTCGCAAATCTGATAAATGCTCTTTATCTCATCTTTGCTTCGAATAATTGGCGACAAAATAAATTGCATTCCATCCTTCGTAAATTCATAGCAATATGAATCATTCTTGATTTCCTCTATATCCAAATTATAATAAAATTTAAGCATTTCTTTCATATTTCCATTATATGAAAAAAATTTAAGAATATTTCTTAAATTTAAACACTTTCTTTTTATAAAGATAAAGGAAAACTTTACATTTACTGATTATTAATCTCTTCTGAAATTTTCTTTTGTCTTTCTTGCTGAATGGACATAATTTCAGCTGCTGCTTGAGTATCCTTTAATACTTCTTTGGATTTCTCTAAATTTTGATTTACTTCTAATTCTAATATTTTAATTTTTTTTTTATAGTTATTTAGATCGATAATCGCTTGATCTAGTCTTAATTTAATTTCTAATAGTTCTGGATCCATTTCATCATCTGACGGTTGAGCTGATTCAATAGTAGATGACTCAGGAATTAAATTAATTACTGGTGAATTTCCAGAATCTTCTGTTGTTTGATTATTTTGAGTAAAAATTGTTTCATTCAGTAAATTATTTTCATTTGCTTCTTTATTTTGGGTATTTTCAGCTGTAATTATAGGTGTACTTTCGTTGAAAATTGATTCCTTTTGCATTTCAATTGATGGTGTATCCATTACTATAGGTTCTATTGGTATGACTGGTTCTCCTGAAGCTTCCAATGGATTGTTTATAATAGGAGTTTCTACTATTGTCTCTTTTGGTAAAGATGACACTTTTTGGTTTAATACTTTATAATTATTTTGATAAAATTCCTTAAGCGATGTAATATTATTCTCTTTTACCGCAATCTGTTTGCCTTTTTTTTCCTCATTTACAGAAATTTCAGTTTTATTCATTAAAATAACTTTAGTCATTAGATTACTCCTTCCACTTCTGCTTTTTCATTTATTATATCTATTATTACTTTTTTTGTTTCTCCCCAAGCTAATTCATTATCAATAGGTTGATATATTCCATTTTGTTCCCAAAAGAATTCTAAAACATAGTTTGCCCCATTCATTGATCCAGTTTCAATTGCAATGATTGGAATATTTTTTATATTTGGTCTATCATCATCCATTGATTTAAACATACATATCATTTTCTTTTCAACTTTTTCGCCGCTTGGAGTTACTAATATCACTTTTTCGTCCATGTTAAATCCCTCTATTCTTGAATTATTATAGCAAATCGTTACGGATTTATCAATCTATAATTTTTGCTAAAATGAAGTAACTGCAATTAAATGCACAATTTTGCTTTAAATAATCATCCACTTTATCTATATCATTGATTGGTTTAAAATTTTTATTGGTCTTACTATTGAATCCTTTTAATCGTAGTTTTCCATATGCCCAATCACCTACAATATAATCATATTCTTCAAAGTAATCTGTTACTTTTTCTTTTACTACATCGTAATCAAATGCATTTTTTACATCTTTTAATATATGGTACTTTTTTTTATTAATTTCGATTTCTTTCATTTTTCATCCTAACACTTTCACTGTTACAGCAAATAATGTCATCATTACTGTTGCAATTAGACTTAATAATAATAACATATCAACATATCCATTACCACTTGTAAAAGAATGATTATATCTTTTATAGTATGCAATTGCCTCTTTTAATCTTTCCATTTTATTAGTTTCACGTAAATCAATTTTAAAGAAGGCAAGAATTTGATCATTTAATTGATTTAATGTTTGCTCATCCATTTGGGAAATGATATCTAAATTATATCCTAAAATGCTATATGCTTCTGGAATTAATGTATTTCTTTTATAGACAATAAATTTATAATCATGATTTGATTCATATAATTTGCTTTCAAAATATAAATCTATAATCTTATTATTCACATTATACTTTCTGATTTGTTCTTGAATGATTGAATTATTATTAACGGAAAGATATAAGTATTTTTTAAATTCTATTATTTGTTCTTCTGTAATCGCTACTGTTTTTTTTCTTAAGAAAAACATATCAATTAAGTATTTTTCTATTTTTATAATACACAGATTTAATGGTTGAGTGGCATCATGACAATTTTGAAAAGTTATTTTAAAATCTTGTAATTTTGATTTTGAAAAGCCAAATTTTGTAAGATTTGAATCAAATCCACCCATTCGATTTTCATTATTAGTTCGATAAGGATTTATAATATCCAATTCTCCATAAATGTTAATTAGCGTTCTTATTACCATAACCGGAAAGGAGGAAAAAAGAGGATTTTCTGGAGTTTGTTTGTTGGTTAAATATAAATTAATTGCTGATGTAAAAGCCTGATTTATAAAAATATGTTCTGACATAGTCCTCACCTATTATAAGTATAGCACAAAGTTTAGTTGATAGGAACATTTAAAATGTTGCTTTTTGTCTCATATGCCCCACCATATATGGTCGGAACAGTACCATTAATGATTTCTGCTGCAATTAAAATTTCATAATTCAGCTCTTTCGATTCAAAAGTCACAGGTGTAATTATTTCATGAGAAATAGACACATCTACGTAAACTTCTATTAAGGCATTATTGATCCCGTAGTTTTGGATCCTTGTTTTCAAATTTGTTAAAATCATTCCTACAAATTTAATTTTTACTGGAATCCTTGGCCCTAAATTCGCAAAATATATTGAGTTACTCGCGACACCAATTGGCATGCTTAAAATAATCCCGTCTAATCCTTGAGAAAGTTCTTCATCATAATAATCTAATTCAATTTTACCATTTTCTATCGCGTTAAAGTCACTTTTTATTCGACTGGCCAAGAGATTGGTAATGTAGTAGGCATTTTTTGTATTATAATTTACATGAATTATTTCTTCATTTTTATTTTTATGAATCGATAAAATATTATTTAATATACTATCATCAATTTGTGTTAAAATTGTATAGTTATTAAATAAATTATAGGTTAGCTTATTTAAATTTCGACTTGCGATTTCAATTAATTTGGGAGTAACTTTTTGATTAAAATTTTTTATTATAATTACACAAAAAAAGCAGATTAGCAAAAATAGCCAAAGTATAATTGTCGAATTTTTTACCCGAAATTTATTTTTTGTAATCTAGCTTTTTTCATATTAAATTTTATGATTATTTTTTAAAATAATCCAAGATTTAAAAATTTGTTTAAAAAGATTATGATTCCTATAATAATTACAAGAGTCATTATTATAATTATAATTTTTAGTACCATTTTATTTGATTCTACATCTTCTTTTAAATCGTTAAAATCATCAAAATCACTCTGTGTAAATGATAGACTATTGGTATAAAAAGAGTTATCAATTGCATTATCTTTTTCTATTTTTTTTTCTTCATCTAGTTTGCTTATTTCTTGATTTAGAAGTGCAACAGTATCATCTTTTACGCCCATTACAACGGTATTGCTATCTTCTCCTTTTAAATCTGTTAGAATATCTAAGGGATCTAGTTTTGTTTTTTGTAATTCATTTTCTGTAATAGTATTGATTAATTCAAGTAATTCTTCTTTTGTTTTAGAATCTGCAGCTTTTATTTCGGTTGTATGTTCTTCCTCAACATTTAAATTTTTTAATATATCATATTGGGTATCACGGACTTTTTTTAAGCGTTCTTTTTCATAGTCAACTTCTTTTTCTTCTCGTGCTTTTTCTAATATAGCATTAATATCATATTCTTTTGTCTGTTCTATTTCTAATGGAATTTCTGGTTTCTTGGAAGATAATTTTACTTCTCGTCGCTTTGGAACATCATGGTAATTTTTTTCTAATATTTCTTTTATTTTCTCAACATTTACATAATTTGATTCATTTTCTCCAATTACTTTGGCATTGCTTGCAATGTTAAAGTTAGATAAATCACTATTATTAATTTCTTTATATAGATTACTATTTCGATTTGTTCTTGTTGGGATATAATTAGAATTTTCATCATAATATTTTTCTGATCTACTTTTCATAATGCCCCTATCCTTTCGTAATCAATATACCATATTTTTTTTTTTTTGAAAACTGATTTATCGTTGCTTTTTTTTTCATTCCTTTTTATAATGTTTTTTGAGGTGATTTTTTGAAAAAGATTGTTGTACAAACTGACTCTTGCATTGGTTGTGGAGCTTGCATTGGAATTGATGCAGAACACTTTGAATTTAGTGATGATGGGTTTTCTGTTGTAAAATCACAGGAACATTTGGATTCCGAAGCACTTATGAATGCGATTGACGCTTGTCCTGTTGCAATTATCAGTTTAGAAGAAACTGATAATGATTCAGATGTTGAAAAAATTTTCAATGAAGAAAAGATCTGCGATTGTAACCATGAAGATTGCTTAAAAGAATGTTATGATGGAAATTGTAATTGTGAGCAATGTAATAATGAAAAGCAATAAAATATCAAAAAGTTTTTATTGCTTTTTATTTGTATGAATATAATTTCTTTACTTCTTTGAAAGTTAATTTTCTAACTTCACCTTTTTTCATTCCTTGTAATGTTAAAAAAGCAAAACTTTCTCTTTTTAATTCCATTACTGGATGTCCTAATATATCAAAGATTTTTTTTATGATATGATTTCGACCTTCTGTGATTGTTATTTCAATTTTAGAGTTAGTTTTATTTTTTTGACGTAGTTTGACTCTTACTGGTATTACTAAACGCTTTTCTATCATGATTCCATTTTTTAATAATTGAAATTCTCTTCCAGTTAATGAACCTTCTACTTTTGCTATGTAGGTCTTTTCTACCTGATAAGATGGATGCATTAATATATTAGATAGTTCGCCATCATTCGTTAACAAAATTAATCCAGTCGTATCATAATCTAAACGTCCAATTGGATAAATTCTTTTTTCTGTTGGAATGAAATCAATCACAGTTTTACGATTTAAGTTGTCTTTCACAGTCGATACCACTTTTTCCGGTTTATAAAATAAGTAATACTCTTTTTCTTCTCTGTTTAAAGATTTTCCCTCTACGGTAATTTGATCGGTATCTTTCACTTTATAACCCAATTTAACTATAATTTGATTATTCACTTTTACTTGACCTTTTAAAATCAGTTCTTCGGCTTTTCTTCTTGATGTATAACCACAGTTTGCAATTACTTTTTGTAAACGTTCCATAACTTGCTCTTTTCTATAATTTTTTTAAAATTGATGATTTTTTTCATATAATTTTGTTTCTTCCGAGTAAATATTAAACCATTCTTTTGGCGTTTTGGCAAAAAAGATGAATTCTTTTTTTGACTTTGGATGGACTAATTTTAATTTTGAAGCATGGAGCATCAATCTGTCTTTGTTTATTTTGTTTATATTATATTTTTTATCTCCTAAAATTGGATGTCCAATGGATGCTAAAGCTACTCGTATTTGATTTTTTTTACCAGTTAAAATATTAATTTTTAATAAGGTAGTTTTCTTTTTTTTCGCCATTACTTGATAATATGTAATTGCTTTTTGGCCTTGCTTTGGATTATGCGTATCATAAACTTGGTAGGTTTTTGTTTCTTTTAAATAATTTGTAATGCACCCTTTTGACTTTGCGATGGTTCCTTCTACTACTGCTAAATATTCCCGTTCTTTTGCTAGACTTTGCCAATTTTCTTGCAGCAATTTTTTTAATTTTTCATTTTTAGCAAATATAACAATTCCTGATGTGTCTTTATCTAAACGATGGACTATAAATACTTTATTTTTTGGATGCTGCTTTTTTACATAGATACTTGCTTCATGATATAAAGTTTTTTCTTTTTCTTTTTCGGTCGAAATCGTCAACAATTTTGAAGGTTTATTAATTACCAACAATTCTTTATCTTCATAAAGAATATTCATTTTTTTCTGCATTTTTCTAATAATTCTTTCTAGCTAATTTTTTTGGTTTAAAAGATATTCTATTGCTTTTTGAACACCTAATTTTCCATATTCATAAGTCAAAGAACCTTGCTGGTAAGCTATAAAAGGGGGACGAATTGGACCATCACAAGATAGTTCAATTGAAGAGCCTTGCGTAAAAGCTCCTGCGGCCATAATAATTTGATCATCGTACCCTGGCATATCACTTGGGATCGGCAATGATTCAGAATCAATAGCTGAACCACTTTGTATCCCTTTACAGTAATTCACTAAATCTTCGACATTATTAAAAATGATATTTTGAACAACATCTACTCGTTCCTCATAATATTTTGGCTCTGTTTCATAACCTAAATATTCCATCATAGCACTTGTTAATATCGCCGTTTTAAGGGCATTTTTTACTACACTAGGAGCAAAATAGATACCTTTTAAAAATTCACGATTCATCCCTAAGGATGGACCTACTTCTTTCCCTTCTCCTGGCAAAGTTAAACGTTCAGCACATTTTTCAATAAGTTCTTTTTTTCCTACAATATAGGCGCCATTTGGAGCTATTCCTCCTCCTAAATTTTTTATCAAAGATCCTACACAAATATCTGCTCCAATTTCAATTGGTTCTTTTTTACTAACAAATTCACAATAGCAATTATCAATCATGATAATTGTTTTTGGACTTATTTCTTTTATTTTTTTTATAACTTGTTCTACTTGAGAAAGCGATAAGCTTTTTCGTGTAGAATAGCCTTTAGAACGTTGGATTTCAATCAGTTTTACTTTATTATTTTGTAAAAATTCGATTATTTTTTCAACATCAAATTTGTTATCTTTTAAGGGGATCTCTGCATATTGAATCCCAAATGATTTTAAAGAACTTTCGTTTTCTTTAATTCCAATTACTTCATGTAGAGTGTCATAAGGAGTTCCTGTTATAGATAGTAATATATCATTCGGTCTTAAAAGTGCAAATAGTGCTACTGTTATTGCGTGTGAACCAGAAATAAATTGATTTCTAACTAATGCAGATTCTGATTTAAAAATATCTTTAAAAACATTTTCAATCACATCTCTACCTAAATCTCCATAACCATATCCTGTAGTACTATTAAAGTGTATTTCTGATACTTTATTTTTCCAAAAAGCATTTAACACCTTTTCACTATTATACTCACATATTTCTTCAATATTTTGAAATGGTTTTGTTAATTTTGGTTCGATTTGTTTATAAATTTCTTTTATTTTTTCGTTCATTTCAAAACTCCTTTTTAAAAATACCAGCCGCCGTCGACACGAATGACTTCATTATTAATATATTTTGCCTCTTCTGTACTTAAAAAATAGATTACATTGGCAATTTCTTCGGGATTTGCAAATCTTTTTAATAAGATTTTTTCGGTTTCTTCTTTTTCATATTGCTCATCTAAATTTTGATTCATGTCTGTTTTCACCCATCCTGGTGCTACTGCATTTACGTTAATATAAGGTGCAAATTCTACAGCAAGATTATGAGTTAATGAAATTAATGCTGCTTTTGAGGCATCGTAATCTATACTCATAGGATAAAAAGTATCTATTCCATTTGTTGAAGTTATATTAATAATCTTTCCAGCTTTTCTTTGATACATTTCTTTTCCTATTTCTTTACTTAACCAAAACGGTCCAATCAAATTTGTTTGTATTGTTTTTTCAAAGTTTTTTACGGTTTTATCTTCAAATAACGAATCTATAGCGATTGCAGCATTATTTACTAAACAATCGATCACTATATTTTGCTTTTGAATTTCTAAAATCATCCGATTAATGTCTTCTTCTTTTGACATATCCGCTTGAATTGGCAAGACCTTTACTTGGTATGCTTCTTTTAATTTTTTACATAGATCTATCGCTTTTTGCTCATTTTGATAATAATTTATAATGATATTATATTTGTGTTTTGCAAATACTTCTGCAGTAGCTGCACCGATACCTCTACTTGCTCCTGTAATTAAAACTGTTTTTTCCATTTTCATCATTCTTTCTTTTATTTTAAATTATCATAGATTGCTTCTTTATAACCGATATATATATTTCCATTAAAGATTAATAAAGGTCGTTTTATTAGCATACCATTTGATGCTAATAATGCTAATTGTTCTTCATTCGTCATTTGTGGTAATCTTTCTTTTAAATTTAACTCTCTGTATAACAATCCACTGGTATTAAAAAACTTTTTTAAATCATAATTACTTTGTTGCCACCATTTTTTTAATTCCTCTACTTTCGGATTTTGAATAACGATATCTCGTAACTCAACTTGAATTTCTAAATCTTTTAATTTTTGGTAAGCTTTTTGGCATGTACTACATTTTGGATACCATATAAACGTATTATTTTTCATTTTTGTCTCCTTTTGGTTATTATATCATTTTATTCTCTTTTTTGCTTTACTTCATATATTTAAAATGGTGATTTTTATGATAAAGCCTGTTATTGGAATAGTTGGAAGAGTTTTAGAAGAACCAAGAGCTAATTTTCATTGTGATGAGGAATATCGCTTGGCAATTATTAAAGCTGGAGGCATTCCGATCATGCTTTTACCTTTTTATTCCGAAAAAATTTCTAATGTCACGCCTTTTCAAAATGACTTTAATTTTAAACAAGATAAAATGCTTGACCAGCTTGTCCAATTGTGCGATGGCATTTTGTTTCCTGGTGGACTAAAATGGTATGGTTTTGATCAAATGGTTTATGAATGCGCTAAAAAATATGATAAAGCGATATTAGGAATATGTCTTGGAATGCAAATGATCGCAAATCAAACTTTTTTTTCTTCTTCAAATTCTGATCATACAGTTCGATGTACTTCACATCTTCAAAGTGATTTTACTTATGCCCATCTAATTCATATCAATGAGAGCAAATTGCTTCAAATATTTGAAAAAAATACAATTTTAGTAAATAGTAGACATTCCTGCTGTATTTTAGATCATAATTCATTTCATGTTTCATCTTACTCTATGGATGGAATTATTGAAAGCATTGAGATTCCTAATCAAAATTTTATTATTGGGGTTCAGTGGCACCCCGAATCACTTTATGATTTTGATGTCTATTCTCAAAAACTTTTTTCTGCTTTTATTCAAGCAGCACAAAAAAAAGGTTACGATCTATACCGAAATTAACTCTTGATCAACAGGTATAATAGTTTCATTTAAAATAGAATATAAATATATTTCTACTTTTTTTTCACTCTTTTGGACAATGTATTTTTGATATCCTTTCATTTGACTGATATAATCATTATTTAAAATATCACTTAATTTATAGTCAATTAAGATTATTTTATTTGGACACAAAATCATTAAATCTATAATTCCATGTAATTCTTTAGATTCGTCTTCATATATAAATTCGTATTCTTTGAAAAAGAGATTGTGTTTATTTTCTTGAATAATTGGTGATTCTATAAATTTTTTTATTTTAGCTTTTAAAAACGAATTGGGAATATGTTTATAATTTGGATTTTTAAAATCCATACATTCTAAATATTTATGAATTTTTTTTCCCATTTCTATATTTTCATAATCTGTTTGATTTATTAATTCTTTCATTGTTTTAGAATACTTTTTATTTTCTCTTAATCCTTGAATAATTTTTATTTCTTCCACTTTTATTTTGGAAATAGTATCTGAGGATTGATTCGGTGCATTTGAAATTAATAAATAATCTTTTGTCATATTCAAAGAATCCAAATCAATTTTTTGCTGATAAGCTTTTATATTATTCCAAATTTCATATAAAAAGTCGGCAAATGATTTATTTTTTAATCTATTATAATCAGAATGGGAAGTTGGAGTAGTACCTGGTTTGGGTAATATAAAAATCATTTTCTCTTTTGCTCGTGTCATCGCAACATAAAATAAACGAATTTTTTCGGATATTTCTTCTTTCATATAATTTTGTTTTACTAATTCTTTTATGAAAGAATTTGCTAATCCTTCTTTTTTTATTGGAGTAATAAATCCATATTTTGAATCATATAAAAAACGTTCTTTTATATCCGCAGTATTAAAGCTTTTATATAGTCCACTAAAGTAACAAATTGGATATTCTAATCCTTTCGATTTATGAATGGTCATAATTTTGACACTATTTGTACTTTCTTCTTTTGTTGCATATTTTAGTTGCATTTCATCTTCCGTAATTCTATTTAAAAATTCTAAAAAATCATTGAATGTTTTTCCTTCTTTACTACATTCTTCTGCTAGCGTATGTAAATGATTTAAAATCATTATATTTTCTTCTATTTCACCAATTTTTATTATTTTTTCATAAACGTTTAGACATTCGTATAATTCCATAATTATAGCAGGAAGACTTTTGGTGGATATGTTTTCTAATACTGGTTTTATGGTTTTAAAAATTGAATTTTCATACCATTCTTTATTTGAAATACATTGATAAATCTGTGAATCAGAATACTCAAACAAAAAGCTTCTAGATACACTAGTAAATGCATATTTAAAATTAGTATTGAAATCTAGAATGTAGTAGCTTTGCAAAATCCTCAAAGCATTTTTTATGACTAAAAAAGTCGTGGATTGATTTAGCGTTTCATCTTTATAAATACAAATTGGAATCTTTAAATTATTAAATATTTTTTTGTATAAATCGAATTGGGTACTTCGATCCATTAATATTACAAAATCATTGTACTGCGCAGGATGAACTTCTTCTTTATCTTTATCAAATAATAAGTAGCCTTCTTGAACTTTTTTTTGAATATCTCTACCTATGGTATAAATTTCAATTTCTTCTTTTGTAAATCCGGTTTCTTTTTGTTCAGAATAAGTCAATATTTCCATTTGATAATTTTCTTTTGTATGTCCTTTTTCCATATATTGGTTGTTTCCAAATATCATTTGATGTTCTTCTAAATAATTAGCACCACCTAGTTCATCATTCATAATTAAATTAAATATTTGGTTAATATTTTGTAATACTTCTTGACGAGATCGAAAATTTTTTAACAAATCTATTTTTTCTCCGTCTATTAAAAGACGGTATTGATCGTATTTACTTTTGAATAAATAAGGATTGGCATCTCGAAAACGATATATACTTTGTTTAATATCTCCAACCATGTAAACATTATGGTTAGAAATATAAGATATAAATTCTTCTTGAATATTATTAGTATCCTGATATTCGTCAATCATAATTTCTTTAAACTGTTCTTTTATTTCAGTACATACCATTGGAAATTCTTTTAACAATTTTAATGCCAGTTTGGCAATATCATTAAAATCATAATATTCATGCAATTGTTTTTGATAATTTAGTTCTTCAAAATATTGTTCTATAATTTTTAATATCGTATTTATGTATGGCCAAGTTTTAGCAAAATCGTCTTGAAGTATTTCTGTATTTCCATAATTTAACATTCCAATTAAATCTTTTAAAGCTTCATTTAATCTTTCTTTTACATCTTTTACTTCTTGATCCATGTTCTTCGGTAATGGAGGTAATTTTATTGACTTTACATTATAAAGTTCATCTAAGTTTTCCGCACGTAAAATATTTGTTAAATATTCTTGACATTTTATAAAATACTCTTTTGGTGCTACTTGTTGTAAATCATTTAATCTTTCTTTTATCTCTTTTTGTTTGATAGCTAATATTTTTTCATATTCTATAATCCATTCTTTTAATTTAGAGGTAGTCATAAAATTATTTTTGTAATTTGTAATTTTATTTTTATATTGACAATCTTTCTCTAACTTCTTTACGATTGCAAGAATATCATCGTAAAGTTCATTATCATCTTTTACACAAAACTCTCCTATTAAATTTAAAAAATCCGAATTATTTATTTCATATAACCGATCAAATATTTCACGTAACGTATCTTTTCTTAGTATTTCAATGAAGGATTCATCCGTAATAGATATGTTAGAAGGTATCTTTAGTAAATAATGATATTTCTTGACAATTGATAAAGCAAATGCGTCAAATGTTGTCACAAATGCGGTGTCAAGCAAAGCTAATTCCGAACTCAATTTTGGTTTTTTTTGGATACTTTTTCTTATTCTTTCTTTCATTTCTCCAGCCGCAGCTTTGGTAAAAGTAAGAATTAACAATTCATTCATGTGTATTTTTTGCTCTAATTTATGAATTACTCTAGCAGTAAGTACCGCAGTTTTCCCAGAACCAGCTCCAGCACTTACAATTAAATTTGTTCCACTTTTATAAATTGCTTCATTTTGTTCTTTCGTCCATGTTGGCATTTTTATTACCTCCTAAAAATTCTGCTACTTTTTGTTCTTTTAAATTCTGAACATCCTTTTCTTTATAAAAGCAAATATCTTGATAATTACAATGTTCACATCCAATTAATTTATTACCTATTCTTTTTGGATTAATCTGAAAATTATTTAAAGATATTTCATTAATTGCACTTTTTAATTTTTCTAAAGTGATTTGCTTAATTTTCTGAAACTGCTTTTCATTCCATATTTTAGAATAAGCATAAAAGCCTTTTGAACTTTTTTTTAAACCTGCTATATATTGGCTATTTTCATAGTTTGCATCAAATTCTTTTAAAATATCTTCTTCGTCAATGCTATAGCCCTGTAGTTTTAATTGTTGTTTTTTTAATTCTTCTTCCGTATGAATTGAATCACTTATTGGTAAAGTTGGCAAAATTTTTTGAAAATAAAAACCTATTATTTGGGGATTTTCTATAGATAAAGATTGAATTAGTAATAAATATATAGGTAGTTGCAAATTTAAGCCATATATTGCATGATCTAAATTTAAATTAGGTGTACCTGTTTTGTAATCAACAATACTTATTAATGTTTTACCATCTTTTTTTTTCATGAATATTTTATCTATAATTCCGACTAAATTCATATTTTCAATTTCTAATGAAACTTGTTTTTCACGTACTACTGTAAAATTTTGATCATTTTCTTGTATTTTTAAGATATTTAAGACTCGTTTTAAATCTTGTTTTAATTTGGACAAGAAAAATCGTTCTTTTGCATTTTTAATCAAAATTTTTGATATATTTTGATTCCAAGATATATCAAAAATAAAATTTGAATCATAAGATTCTTTTATTATGTCATGAAATAAAGTACCTATTTTTTGATAAAATGTTTCTTCGTATACATTTAAACGAAGTACATATTGTAAATAGTAACGAAATGCGCAATGAAAAAATACGTCGATAGCAGAATAGGAAACCGTTTTTACTTTACTTGGCTGAGATGAAAATAGTTGGTAAGCATTGTTATATTTTCGATAAGGTATTTGGGGGTACATACATAACAAAGAACTTAAATTAGAAGGTTTCTTTCCATATTTTTGGTAAGAATCTAATTTTTTAGATAATTCTAATTGATTAAAGAGATGGGAATGATGATAAATTTCTGCTTCATTTTTTTGAACTTTTAAATTTAATGTTTCAATTAAACGTGATGGATATAAATCCATTTTTCCATTTTTTCTTGGATATGATAGAAATAAATTTGGAAAAGTCTGCAATTTTTGAATGCAATATTCTTTTTCCAGTTCATTTTGTTCTACTATTGTATCCCAACCTAATAACTTATTTTCTTTCTCACTTAAGTATTTTTCATCTTTATAAATTTTAGGAAAATTTCCTTCTACCATACCTACTAAAAACAAAACGGAATTTGATGGAATTTCATTTTCAAAAAAATCTATTTCGTGAATTGAATTAATATTTTGTTCTTTTTTTATTGTTAATTTTTTTAAATCATCTATTATAAAAATTTTTTTTCTTCTTGTTTCTTTGATAAAAGCATATCGATTCATTACTTCAATGATTTTATTTATTACTTCTTGCTCTTTCGATTTTTTATATTTTTGCTTTAATTTGTAAATTGCTTCTTCTCCACTGTTTTGATATTCCGTTATAAACTCTTTCACAAGAATAGATGAATATAAGTTTTCTTTCTCATATAAAGTAAAAGGAATATGAAAAATTTTACCATATAATTGAAATAACTTTCGATAGTCCTGAGAGAGATTTGTTAAATAAATATTCGATACAGGAATTCCACTCTTAATTTTTTGACAGATTTCATTCATAATACCAACTACTTCATTTTCGATTGTTGGATATTCTTTTATTTCTATATTACTTTTTTCTAAAGGTTGATGTTTTATGATTTCTACTTCTGTTAAGGCTTTACATTTATGAATGATATAGTTTATAAATTTGTTTAACTTAATATGATAAAAAATAATTTTTTCTTTTTTTAAATTATCGATCCAAAGAGGATTTGTTACTAATAATTTCTTTTCTAGTAATTCTTGATACAATTTTTGCAAAAATATTATTTTTTCATTAACAACTTCTTCTTCAAAACCTATTAAATAATAAAGATTTTCCAAATAAATCTCTGCTATATCTTTGGATAATTGATATTTTTCTACTAAATAGAGGATGCTTTTGTCAGTATATTCAAAAAATAACTTCTTTTTGAACTCTTTTATTCCAATTACTTTATATGAAAAAAAATCAGGCTTGACACTCATTTCTTTTATAATTCTTTTTTTATCTAAATCATTTACAACTATTAAATAATTCATATTAAGTGCCTCCAAATATATTATAGCACTTTGTTTTTATGATTCATATTGAAGTGAAGATTATTTTCTATAATTTATATAATAATCTTGTTCAGCTAGTTCTTTAGAAACTAAATCTAAATCTTCGTAATCATAATATGCAAGTTCTTCTTCTATATAATAAATTAATTCTTTTAAAGTATGTATTTGTTCAATCGGGATATTATATTTATTTAAAATATCTAATTGTTCTTTCTTTAAAGAAATATTATTATTGATTTTTATTAACTTTTTTTGTTCCATATATTTGTTAATTAAATTATCATATTTATAATCCATTTTTAATTTTCTTCCTTTTCAAAAACTTGCTCTAATAGATTCGTAATTTTCTTTCTTCTTTTTTTTGTTTTATTTTGATCTATTTTTATTGATATAACATCCCCTTCTTTGACTCTTGGGATTATTTCTCGCGGACAATTTATTGTCTTCCCATTCTGAATTTCTAATACAATAAAATCCGTTTCTATTCTATCTACTACATATTCTAATTTCACTTTTTCACTTCTTTCATAATCTCTTTAAAAAAACTACTTATTTTTTTCTTTTTCGGTTTGAACTTCTAATGAAATACCATCGGTTATGACTTTTATATTTCCTGATTCATCGGTGCGATAAATTTTCGCTCCTATGTTCGTTAACCTATCTAAAATTATTTGGTTTGGATGCATATATTTATTTTCTTTTCCCACGGAAATAACCGCAATTTCCGGATTTACTTTGTTTAAAAATTCTTCACTTGTAGAAGTAATGCTTCCATGATGACCAATTTTAATTACATCTGAAGAAACAATTGATGATAATTCAGCTTCAACTTCTTCTTCAGCATCGCCCATAAACAAAAATCTTCGATTATAATAGGTAATTTGTATTATAGCAGAATAATTGTTTAAATTATTGTATTCTTCTTTATTGGGTGATAAAATTTCTACTGTAAAATTTTCTTTTTTTAATATAAATACCCCTTTTTTTGCTTCTTTTACACTTAATTTTTTTTCTATAATGGTCTCTAATAAAAATTCATATGTTTTACTAGTTGATATGGCTTTCGGCATATAGATACTTTGAATATCAAATGCTTTCATGATGCTCGCTAATCCTCCAATATGATCGGCATGTGGATGCGTCCCTATCATGTAATCAATCTTATTCCATCCTAAACTTTTTAAATATTGAATAATTTTTTCGGCTTCTTTCGCTTCTCCTCCATCAATAAGCATCACTTCTTCATTTGGTAGTTCAATTATAATGCTATCTCCCTGC
This sequence comes from Bacilli bacterium, assembly GCA_022791775.1. GTDB lineage: Bacteria > Bacillota_I > Bacilli_A > RF39 > UBA660 > MGBC162267. The sequence goes on along the minus strand of JAAVZT010000022.1, from coordinate 7,586 downwards.
CCTACATCTAAAATATGAACTTTTAATTCATTTTTCCTTTGCTCTTTTGAAGAACTGTTCAAATTATTTTCAGTATCATAAGAATTTTCTGTTTCATGAAACTTCAAATTAACATCAGAATTTTTTTGCTTTTTTTCCGATACTTGGATTTTTGAAAAATCATTAAAATCAGCAGAATAAATCCACTTTATCACAACAGTACAACAGAACATTAACAGAAATATTAAGCAGGTGATAAAAATACTTCTTTTTTGATTTTTTCTTCTTTGATGATTTTGTTTTCTTTTTCGATATAATTTTTCTTGATTTCTATTATTCATATTACACCTATTATTTATAAGTATAACATGAAGTCACTTCTAATTCTATCTCTCAAAAGCTAGATTTATTAATCCTATTATTTTAATATACTGCATTATAACCCATAATAAAATCATTCTTTCTCTTATTCTAAGATTCTTAATTTTTTCGTTTAATCTTTTCACCACCTTTACTATTCATATACACTATATTTTTTAAATTTCCTTTTTTTCTATTGATTTATATCGAAAAAATTTTCCCAAGGGTCTTTTCTTTTTAAACGTTTCAACGCCTCTGCGATTGTTATTTCATTTGGCTTTATAGTATCCAATTCTTTCCAAGAAATTGGCATAGATACAGTTGCTTTTTTTCGAATTCTAATAGAGTAAGGAGCTACACTAGTAGCCTTTTTCGTATTACGAATCCAATCAATAAATATTTTATTTCTCCTGTTTTCTTTTCGAACGTTGCTCACATAACGATCAGGCCATTTTGTAGCCATTAAAGTAGCAATATTTTTAGAAAATGTTCGAAATTTTTCCCAATTTTTTAATGATTTTATTGGAACGACAACATGATATCCTTTTCCTCCACTTGTTTTTAAAAATGAGGTTAATCCTAAATTATCTAAAATGCTTTTCAAATCTTTTACGCCCTGACGAACTTTTTCGATTTTCATGTTTTCATCAGGATCTAAGTCAAACACCATCATATCTGGATGATTGATATTTTTAGCTAAACAACCCCATATGTGAAATTCATAACTATTCATTTGTACTTCAGATATTAAGCCTTCTATATTACTAATATAATAATAATCTTCTTTTTTTCCATTTTTACCTGGAACAAGAATTTTTTTGATTCCTTTTCTAGGCGATTCTAAATGTTTTTTAAAAAATATTTCATGCTCTGAACCATTTGGACAACGAATTGTACTGATTAAACGATTTTCTAAAAAGGGCAATATTCTTGGGGCTATTTTATTATAATAATTTATTAAATCTAATTTTGTTACTTTTGGACTTTTCCAGATAACTTTATCAGGACTTGTAATCGTCACTGACTCTATTTCTATTTGATTAGAACTTTGCTTTTTTTTATAAATTTTCTTACCCTTTTCTATTTCTTTCATTGTTTTTCCGGATTTAGAACTTGTTTTAAATTTGGTCAAATCACGATTTATGTATTGATCTTTTTCTTTAATGAGCAACCAATTTTTTTCCTTATAGTGAATGAATGTCCAAGTACCTTTTAATCTTTTACCTTTTAGTGTTATTTTAATTGTACCTTTTTTGAAATCATCTGTATTATCCTCTATTATTTCATAATATCCTTGGTCCCATATCATTACAGTCCCCCCACCATATTCTCCTTTTGGAATGGTTCCTTCAAAATTTTGATAAGATATAGGATGATCTTCAACTTGAACTGCCAGCCTTTTTTCTTTGGGATTCGTTGATAATCCTTTAGGAACAGCCCAGCTTTTTAATACACCATCTTTTTCTAATCGAAAATCATAATGATCTCTTCTTGCTAAATGATGTTGAACAACGAAACGCAATTTTTTTTGTGATTTTCCTTTTTTTCCAAGTGGTTCTTTCGTTTTCGCAAAATTTCTTTTCTTATTATAATGATTTAAAGTTGAATCCATGTCTATCCCTCTAAATTATTATTCTTCTATTTTTCTATTTTAAACAATAACTCTAAAAGAAATTTTTTTATTTTTTTGAGATTATATCATATGTTTTATATCAACTTATTTAGAAAAACGCTAAGTTGCTTTGTATTTAATTAATTTACTTTACAAAAAAACATAATTTATTATTATGCTTTTTTCTAAATTTAACTTAAAATTTTTTTTATTTTTTAATTTATTAAAAAAGGACATCTAATGGATATCCTATTTATACACATAATGGGGGGGACACATACTAAAGGGCATAAAACCTTTAAATATTGCCACTTTTTAATTTTTCAAAAATAGGCTTATTACCTTTATAACTTTTTGGAGATATTGGGCTAGGATGATAAATAGGTAAGATTTTATAACCATTAACTTCATATATATTACCAACAACATCTGCAAACTTATTAAATTTAAAATCAAGTAAATTTCTAGTTGGAAATTCTCCTAAAGTAATAATTAATTTGGGATTTAAAATCCTTAATTGCTCTAACATTATATTCTTACAATTAATAGAGCAAGTTTTTAAATTTTTTCTTTCTAGCGGATAACACTTAATTGACTCTAAAAATGTCGTTTCAAATATATCTCTATCAATAATATCAAATAACTTTTGTAGTACAACTCCACTAGGTAATACTTTACCTTTTATATCACACCATAATTTATGACTTTTTCTCCAACCATTATTAGCAGGAGCTTCTCCAACCAAAACTATGTCATTGTCTTTCCCAAGAAATACTGTTGTATCATTAGGAAATTTATCTACTAATTTATCACAAGATTTACAAAAGTATACTTTTTCATCAACCTGTTTTAATAATTTTTGTATATTTTCTATATTCATAATAGCACCACTTTCCAATAAAAAAGTCTAGTTTTCTCTTAGAATACTAGGCTTCTCAATATTCAAAAACCAACAGGTTAGTTTTCACAAATATGGGGCAATAAACAAACGAGTTTTGCACCCAAGTAGTAAAAGTATTTAAGTAAATACTTGATGAATAAATTATAACATTTTATTTAAGCTAATGCAATATGTGCTATGCCACAGAATTAATAGATGATAAAAATTTATCAACCATATAATATTTTATATCAGCGTTAAAATCTTTTTCTTTTTTTGGATTTATAACCTTTTTTATATGTCCTTTCCCAACCAATATAAGCCCAACATTATTTTTTTCAAATAATTCTACATCAACTTTTTTATAACAACATTCATCAATTGCAACATAAACATAATCTGAATATTGTTTATATGTAAGTGCTTGATTTAACCCAGATTTCCAATCGATAAGTTTTGCTTCTATTGCTACAACATTTTTTGATGCTATATCAACTTTTTTTATAATGTGAATTTTATTGTTTTCAATAGTTATATATCCAGCTTTTTCTAATTTTTTTAGAAACTTTTTAAATCTTCTTAACAAGTCTTTATTTTGAATATTTAATTCATTTATATTTTTTTTCTTATTTATTATTATTTCATTAAAGTAATAATAACTATCTATATACTCATCAAATATGGCAAAGTCTCTTTGTAATTCTTTTGAATAAACAACATCAGCTATATTTTTACCATTTTGCAATTCTCTTACAACATATTTTATATCATAGTCTTCTTGTAATATTTTAACTAATTCATTAACTAAATCTTTTTCATATTTGAATGTCATATAATATCACCTTACTCATATTCTTTTAAGAATAGAAAGTATATCATTGATATCTGATTTCTTTATTAATCCACTATTTCTTAAACTTTCAAAGTTACTAATTGCTTCTTCTATTCTATTAACATAATAGCACTTTTTTTCATTTTCATCAATGATGTCATTCAATTTTTTTAGTTCTTTTTCCATTTGTTCTAGAAAATGTAATTTAATTTTATAATCTTTTTCAGCAGCTATTTCAACAAAATCTCTACCATCACAATAACTACAATCACATTTATTCAATTCATTGTAAATATCTTGTAAAGAATAAGCATCAGAACGATAATATGACATTAATGTTAATAAATGTGGAAAATAATACTTTGCATATAAATTAAATGGATCATTTTCATCTTTAATATAATTTTCGTCAAAGAATTCTAAATTCGAAATTCCACATGAAAAGCCATGTACACCAATTGATATTAAGTATAAACCTAATGCTACTGGAATTTTTAATGCTATTACATCCTTACCGCTTGATATTTGTAATGTTTTTATAAATTCTACGTATGTTGCAAGATTTTGAACATTTGGATTTTTCATATCAGAAATTTGCACAATATATTTATCAACTTTCAAATTCACATAATAAGATAATAATCTTTCTTTTTCATACATCAAGTTATTAAGATTTATTGATATCATTGCATATGTCTCTAATTTCTTGCCAGTTTCTTCTATATAATCAATACTCTCATTTATTAATTGAATATTAACTTTTATCCATTCTTCAATTTTATCTGCTTTATAATTTGTATTACTAATATAATGATATGGTAAAATAACTTTATTAAATTCTGATATTTCGTTATACCAATTTCTTATATATTCTTCACGATTATTTTTTTGTATTAAATAATCTAAATCCATAACTCCTGTTTTTGGGCTATATGCCAAATTTACTAATCCTGTAACATTTGAGAAAGTAGCATAACTAAAACGTTGAGTTGAAGGATCTATAATAACATCATCTTTATTGTTTAACATATAATTGTATAAACCTTTTTGTGAATATTTTAGATGTAAAGGAAATATACATTTCAAGTTTTTGCTTTCTTTATAAGTTTCATAAACTTTTTTCTCATTAATTAACCACGCATAATAGGTTGAAGGAGTAATATCATTTGCATTTGTAATGTCATCAAATGATTTATAGAATTCATCTATTGTTTGATATCTATTATAGTCTTTTTTAGACAATGATTTATATATTATTTTTTCTATATATATTGGTATATTGTTATTTTTTTCTGATGGTGGAACAATTGGAACATTTATAATTTTATATATTAATTCTTCTAAAGAAGTAACATCATATGGATAGGATTTCGTAAACATTAAATATAAAATTACTCCTAAAGAATATATATCACTTTTAGTTGTTATATGTTTACTATCTACTATTTGTTCTGGAGCCATAAACATAGGGCTACCTATATTATCTCCTGTTCTTGTAATAGAAGAAAAGTCAATTAATTTAACCAATCCATAATCAATTACTTTAATTATTCCATCATCTGTCATTAATATATTGTCTGGTTTTAAATCTCTGTGAATAATACCATAACTATGGAGTTGTTTTACTGCATTCAAAATATCTTTAAATAGATTAACTAATTGATCATCATTGTCAATATCGTCAATAATGTCAGTAAGTTTTTTTCCAGTAACAAACTCCATTATAATTATATGTGTTTTTAAACCTGATTCTAAAACATAATCAAAATCATCATAATATTTTACTAAATTATCACTATCTACTATTTTAAGTGCATCAATTTCATTAGTTATTCTATTTCTATCCGCTTTATATTCTTTTAAAACAAATGATTCAGAAAATACTTTAGCGGCATAGATTTTCCCATCTTTTTCAACTTTATAAACTGTTCCAAAGCTTCCTGATCCTACAACTTCTATAAATTTATATCCATTAATATTTGAACCTGAAAAGTTCATCTAAACACCCCACTTCTAAAAAAGGCTAATACAAAACTTATTAAAAGTCTGTACTAGCCCTTTAAATCTAAGACTATTATAACAAATAATTCTACAAAATACTACATATCTCGCAAATTTTCAAAAATAGGTATATTACCTTTATAACTTTTTGGAGAAATAGGACTAGGATGATAAACAGGTAATATCTTGAAACCATTAACTTCATATATGTTACCAACTACATCTGCAAATTTATTAAATTTAAAATTAAGTAAATTTCTAGTTGGAAATTCTCCTAACGTAATAATCAATTTAGGATTTAATATTTTTAATTGTTCTAACATTATATTCTTACAATTGCTAGAACAAGTTTTTAAATTTTTTCTTTCAAGTGGATAACACTTAACTGATTCTAAAAATGTAGTTTCAAAAATATCTCTATCAATAATATCAAATAGTTTTTGCAAGACAACTCCACTAGGTAATACTTTACCATTTATATCACACCATAGTTTATGACTCTTTCTCCAACCATTATTAGCAGGGGCTTCTCCAACTAAAACTATATCGTTGTCTTTTCCAAGAGATACTGTTGCATCATTAGGGAATTTATCAACTAATTTATTACAAGATTTACAAGAATATACTTTTTCATCAACCTGTTTTAATAATGCTTTTATTAATCTTGTTTTTAATATGTTATATCTATGCTTTGTATCATCAGTTAATATTTTTTGTCTATCTACAATTTGGAAATCTTTATAGTCTATTTCACAATTAAACTGATTTGAAGTTAAATCTATAATTTTATATTCTACTAAATTAAAATAATGACTAAGTCCATCCACATGAATTTTACAAATATCTCCACCAAAATAGTCATTAATGATTAGAGATGTTATTGCACACATACCAAAGCAATTATTATTTTCATTCCAATTATCTTGGACTTTAGGATAACATAAATCTTTTGAGTAGCATTCTAACAATACTTTTTGTATATTTTTAATATTCACAATAACACCTCATTTCATTAAGTTTTAACTATAAATAGTATAACAAATAAATTTTATCATGTCTTGACCTTCACATTATTTTTTCTAATTCCCATTTATATTCTTCTAATTCTTTTAAATAATCTCTCTTAAAATAATTTTCATACAACCATCTAATTCTTTCTGCTTTAACACATATAATACCTTCATCTTCAAAAGTTATAGGATAGGGAAATACTTTTTTCATTCTATGAAGCGCTACATGAATGGCACTTACACTTTTACCAAAATAGTAAGGTAAAAATCTTAATGAAAAAGATTCATATTTATTTCTTTTATGATTTATTCCTAATTCATTTTCTAAATCAAAAATCTTCTTTTTATAAAACCTTATCTCAGAAGTTAAGTAATGTTCTTCTTTGTTAAAATAAACTTCTTTTAACCAATCAACACATTCTTGATTTACATACATTTTTGTTTTCCTATCTTTATCTATTTTTATCCATAAACAATAATCATGTTCGTGTCTTCGTTTTATATTTTTCATGACTCTACCAAATTGTTTGGTTGTTAATGAAAACATTTCTTGAACTTCTTTTCTTTCTATCCACCCATCATTCACAAACAATTCTCCTTTCATAAATTAGGGAACGACTTACGTAATATATAAAATCAATATATCAAGCATGGTGTATACACACCCCTATAACTTGTTAGGGAATATCCCTAAGACCCACTAATATAGTCTCCGACAGTTTACTTTTTTTCTTCATATTTTTTACTAATTTCATTAGATTTTTCAATCATTTCTTTTACTTCTTTTTCATAGTTCTTATTATTAATTAATACATTTAATAACAAAGAATAAGGAACATCCTTTGCATTTTCCTTAAAATACTCTAATAATTGTGGCACGACTATTTCAAAGAAATAATTAATAAAGCTCAT
>JAAVZT010000002.1 GCA_022791775.1 Bacilli bacterium | reverse complement strand
TGATGAAACTTGTAATCAAACAGGAAATACAGAAAATGTAACCAAGCCATATAATACAAATATAGGATATCTAGCAAGTACCACAGGAAATATTAGTGGAATATATGATATGAGTGGAGGAGCTCATGAATTTGTAATGGGGGTTTTATTAGATGAAGAAGGAAATCCCTATAGTGGAAGAAATTATGAATTTAATTCTGGGTTTAATGGGAAGTATGGTATAATCGAAGGGGGACATGAATCATTGCAAAATGGGATTTCGTTTCCAAATGAAATGTATTACGATCGTTATTCTTATTCAACCGATAATCAAAGCTTTCATTATCGTTTATTAGGGGATGCAACTGGAGAAATGGGTCCATTTTATAAAAATACGATGAATGGAAAAGAATATACAAATAGTTCATGGTATCAAAATGATGCTTATTTTATTCAAAGCACAGTTCCTTGGTTTATAAGAGGGGGAACGGCTTATCATGGAACAGGAGCTGGGATTTTCTCGTTTAGTCAGACAACTGGAGGAAAAGGGGATTATACATATCGAATTGTTTTATCATTTTAAGAAAAGTCATTTTGACTTTTTTTTATGAATTGATTTTTAAGAAAATTTATAGTATTATAAAGCAAATTTGGGGTGTTACTATGTTAGTATACGGGAAGAATGTTTTGAAAGAAACGGATGCGAAAATGATTCGTAAGGTTTATTTAGTAACTGGCTTTCGAGATGAACAAATTTATTCTATTTTAAAAGACCAACAAATTCGTTATGAATTTATTACACGCGAACGAATGGAACAAATGGTCAAGGGAAACCATCAAGGAATTGTTTTAGATATTCATGAGTATCAATATGCTTCTTTGGCGGATTGTTTTTTAACAGATTTTGTTTTGGTTTTAGATCATTTAGAAGATCCACATAATTTGGGAGCAATTATTCGGAGTGCAGAAGCGGCTGGAATTCATTATATTATTTTGCCAAAAGATCGCAGTGTCAGAGTAAATGATACGGTCATGAAAATAAGTGCAGGGGCATTAAATCGGGTTTCTATTATTTTAGTTGCTAACATAGCTGAAACACTTCGGATATTAAAAGAAAAGGGCTTTTTTATTTTTGCTTCCGCTATGGATGGAGAATCTTATCGTCATTTTGATTATGATTTAAAAAAGGTGTTGGTAATTGGTTCAGAGGGGAAAGGGATTCGTCCTATTACTCGAAAAAATAGTGATGCGATCATTAAAATTCCGATGAAAGGTCAAATTAATAGTTTGAATGCAAGTGTAGCAGCTGGAATTTTAATGTTTCAGATGATAGGTGAGTAAATGCAATATCAAGATTTTTCAGATAGTGAGCTTTATAGTTTGGTTTGTGAATCCGATGAAAATGCAAAAGAATTACTTTATATACGTTATAAATATATTATTGATGTATTAATAAAAAAATATGTTTCTTCTGCAAAAAAATTAGGAGTCGAATATAATGATCTTTATCAAGAAGGATTAGTTGGTTTTGCAGATGCCTTAAATCATTATGATGAATCAAAACAAGTACAATTGGCAACTTTTTTGTCAATATGTGTGGAGCGACGCTTTCAAAATACGATTTTAAAGGCTGGACGCTTTAAAAATAAAATGGTTTTGGATTCTTTATCTTTGGATCATGTCTACGAAGAGTATCAGATTCCTTTGCAAGATATGATCGGAGATCAAAAAGATGATCCACTGCAAGGAATTACAAAAGAAGAAGAATACCATGATTTATTAAACGAAATCAAAAAAGTATTATCTCATTTTGAATATGAAGTCTTTCAGTTATTAATAAATGGTTTACGCTATCAAGAGATTGCGAAAATTTTAAAAAAAACACCTAAGCAAATTGATAATACAATTCAAAGACTAAAAAATAAAATTAAAGTTATGTTGAATGAGGGGGAATTTTAAATGAAATTAAAATATAATAAATATGTAGTAGGAGCTTGTTTTTTTCTTTTATTATTTGGTGTTATGATCGTTGGCTTTCATTTTTATCGTTCTGAATATGAATTTCAAAAGCCACAGGTTGTTTTACCTGGAGAAGATGAGTTAGAGTTTTTGAATGAGTCTTCTTTGGATGTCAAGGAAATTATGGATCTAGTTTCAAAAAAACAAATAGATTTACGAAATTTGTTTTATCATAGCAACATTTATGAACCCCATCAAATAGATCCTACTTCTTATTCTTTAGAAGATAATCAAAAATATGTTGTTTTTGATCAGAAATTTTTAACTAGTTTTCATGATATTGTGACTGAGTCGGTTTATTCCTTTTATTTTGAGCAAATGAAATTGATTCAAAACGGATATTATGTTGCTCCTAAGGAAATTTTTCAAGCAATTTATTTAGAAAGTGTGATTGCAGAACTTGATATTGCTTCCTCTTCTTTACGTTTATTAGCCGCTACAGATGAGATAATTAATGCCAGTGTTACTTTAAAAACTTGTGAAGAAGATGTTTGTGAATATGAAATGAGTGTGCCGTTTGAAATTCAAAATATAAATGGGGATTGGAAGGTAAGTTCTTTTGTAAAATAAGGCTTGCCTTTTTTTGGTTTTTATGCTAGATTAGAGGTGTTGAAGCACAAGAATGTGTTTTTATTTTGGAAAATTTTGAGGTGGAATCATGGCAAAGCAGAAAAAAGAGAAAAAAAGGCAAAATTCTGGGTATTTTAAGGAAGTTCGAAGTGAGTTAAAAAAAGTCACATTTCCTTCTTTTAAAAGTGTGATGAAATATACTTTGGCGACGCTTCTTTTTTGTGGGATTTTAGTAGTGTTTTTTCTTGGAATGAATTTATTATTATCACTGGTAAAGGGGATGTTTTAATTGGAAAAGTTATGGTATGTAGTTAATACTTATAGTGGACATGAAGAAAGTGTAAAAGAAAAATTGGAAATGCGTACAGAATCTATGGGTATGCAAGATTATATTTTTCGAGTTATTGTGCCAGAAACAACAGAAATTGAAGTAAAAGATGGTGTTAAAAAGGAAAAAAAGAAAAAGATGTTTCCTGGATATGTTTTAGTAGAAATGATTATGAGTGATGAAGCATGGTATATTGTTCGTAATACGCCTGGAGTTACAGGTTTTATTGGCTCTAGTGGAAAAGGAGCTAAACCAACACCGTTATTACCGCAGGAAATTGATCGAATTCTTGCTAATATGGGTATGAGTCGTATGGATTTAGAAAGTGAATTAGCAGTTGGAGACAAAGTGAATGTAGTAGATGGACCATTTAAAGGTATGATGGGTACTGTAGATACGATTGATTTAGAAAATAATCGTTTGAATGTATTAATTGATTTATTTGGTCAAGAAACTCCAGTAGAAGTAGAATTATATCAAGTTAATAAATGTTAAACATTCTTTTATAAGAATGTTTTTTTATTATGTTAAAACTATTTGTGTGTATGAATATTTTATTATAAGAATTGGGTTCATTTTTAACGGATAAAGTAATATGCTTTAAACGTGCAGTTTGGCTTGGATTATTTTTTTGTTTCTTTGAAATTTCAAATTTCTCATAATAAAAAAGTTGGGCTGAATTTATTTATTGTTTTGTGTAAGATAAACTTCTGCTTGTAATGTATGTAATTCTGTGATAATATCGATAGTGCGATTATATATATTTATAAGAGCCCTTAAGTGGAAGGGAAAGTGCGGACTTGCCCATACCACTTACACGTGAAGAAAATTTTATAGGAGGTGTCTTTCGTGGCAAAAGAAGTCGTAAAGAGAATTAAATTGCAAATCGAAGCAGGAAAAGCTACTCCCGCTCCACCAGTTGGAACTTGTTTGGGACCAGCAGGTATTAATATTCAAGAGTTTTGTCAAAAATTTAATGATGCAACTCGTGATAAAATGGGAGATGTTATTCCATGTGAAATCAATGTTTATGATGATAGATCATTTGATTTTGTACTGAAAACTGCCCCTGCTGCATTTTTACTTAAAAAAGCTGCAAAAATTGGGAAAGGAAGCAAAAAAGGTGCAAATGAGATTGTTGCAACCATTACGATTGATGAATTAAGACAAATTGCAGAAACAAAGTTACCTGATTTAAATGCTTATACGGTTGAAGAAGCAATGAATATTGTGGAAGGTACAGCAAGAAATATGGGAATTGCAATTAAGGGATTAAATGATCAAGAGTTGGCTGAACAAGCAAAAGAAGCGCAAAAAGAAGAAGAATTGCGCGAAAAAAGAGAAGAACAATTAGCTGAAATGGAAGCTTCTGCTCATGATACAAATGTAGAAGTTGAAGTGATTGGCAAAGATAAAGAAACAGAAGAAGAATAATTTTTTGTTTTATTTCAAAAAATAAGTCCGCTAATAAACCACAGTTAGGAGGAAATATGAAAAAGTTTAGTAAGAAATATGTGGAAGCTTCTAAAAAATGTGATAAGAATAAAGAATACACATTGGAAGAAGCAATTAAATTAGTAAAAGAAACTTCAATTACTAAATTTGATGGATCTGTAGATTTTGCGATGAAATTAAATGTTGATCCTAAAAAAGCAGATCAACAATTACGTGGATCGCTTGTTTTACCAAATGGTACAGGAAAATCAAAACGTATATTAGTAATTGCAAAAGGAGCAAGTGCTGAAGAAGCAAAAAAAGCTGGAGCAGATTATGTAGGAGATGTTGACATGATCGATAAAATTCAAAAAGAGAATTGGTTCGATTATGATGTGATTGTTGCGACTCCTGATATGATGCCAATGTTAGGTAAAATTGGTAAAATTTTAGGACCAAAGGGATTAATGCCAAATCCTAAGACTAATACGGTTACTCCAAATCCAGCAAAGGCTGTATTAGATATTCAAAAAGGTATGGTAGAATTCCGTACAGATCAATATGGTAATATTCATGGTATTATTGGTAAAATATCTTTTGATGATGAAAAGTTAAAAGAAAACATGGAATATGTAGTATCTACTATTTCTAAATTAAAACCCGCTACTGTAAAAGGTAAATTTATTAATACGATTAGTTTATCTGCTACAATGGGGCCTGGTGTTCGAGTAGATAAAAATTCTTTTGACATTTAAGTATTTATTCCATATAATACTAACTAGAAAAGCAGTAAACCCAAAGACAGTAGGGGGCAATCCTTAATAATCCTACCGAGGGACACTTAAAACTACTCATTTTAAGCTTGTCCTGGGACGAGCTTTTTTAGAATAAAAGAAAAGGAGGATATATGGCAAGTTTAAAAGTTCTTGAATCAAAAAAAGAAACCGTCAATGAGATTTTAGAAAATATTAAAGCAAGTGAAAGTGTTATCTTGTTTCAATATCAAGGTTTAACGGTATCAGAATTAAGTGATTTAAGAAAAAAATTAAGAGAGGCAGATGCTACTGTTAAAGTTTACAAAAATACACTTTTAAAAAGAGCATTAGATGAACAAAACATTAGTTTTGAAGGCTTCTTGGAAGGCCCAAATGCAATTTTATTTGGAAAAAATTTATTAGAACCAATTAAAGTAATTGCTGATTTTGCAAAAGATCATGAAAAATTGACAATTCGAATAGGCATTATTAGTGGTAATGTTGCTGACTTAGCAACGATCCAAGATTATGCTAGTATTCCATCTTATGAAGGATTACTTACGATGTTATGTCGTGGCATGATGGAACATGTTAATAAACTAGCTATTGGTTTAAATCAATATGCAGAGAATTTAGAAAATTAAGAAAAGGAGAGATATATTTATGGCAAAATTAACAAAAGAAGATTTTATTAGTGCTTTAAAAGAAATGACAATTCTTGAAGTAAAAGAATTAGTAGATGCAATGAAAGAGGAATTTGGAGTAAATCCTGATGCTGTAGCTGTTGCTGCTGCACCAGCTGCAAGTGGAGAAGCAGAAAGTGCTTCTAAAACTGTAGTACTTAAAAGTGCTGGAGGAAACAAAATTGCAGTTATTAAATTATTAAAAGAAATTACAGGTTTAGGACTAGTTGAAGCAAAGGCCTTAGCTGATAATGGTGGAAACATTAAAGAAAATGTTCCTGCTGATGAAGCAAATCAAATTAAAGCTCAATTAGAAGAAGCTGGAGCTGAAATTGAACTAGCTTAAAGAGTAGTTAATACTCTTTTTTTTATGTCTTTTTTAATCATTATATTTCTTTTCGTAGGCTTTTCTTATGCTTATTATTTAGTAAAAATAGAAGATTATCGAATGGAAACTCAAAAAAAAGAGGTTATAAAAATTTGCTCAATTGTTATATTTACTGTTAGCAATTTCTACAGGAAGTTTTGAAATAATTAATATTTATTTTGGACAGAATGAATGTAATGGTTTCGGTTGAAAGAGCAGAAAATCATAGATTTTTGAATTGTATTATTTTAATAGAATGGACATTTCTAGTATAGAATATTTTTCGGGCTTATAAAAGTCAAAATATATATTTTGACTGGAAAAAAATATTTAATATTGTTATAATTAGTGTTATAAAGTAGGGAATATAATTTTTCTCTTTTTTGTCATACTAAATATAGGGAAGTGTTGAATATGAAAAAACAAAGAAGAATCTATATAGTGGGAGCTATCACGCTTCTATTTGTGATCATTCTAGTGCTTGGAATGAGTTATGGATTTTGGAAAATAGGATTTGAACAAAATGAGTATAATGTATCAAATAGTACATGTT
>JAAVZT010000021.1 GCA_022791775.1 Bacilli bacterium | reverse complement strand
TTGTCATCCTCTACCACAACAAAAATCGTCAACTTACTCACCCTTCTATCTGTTTACTATTGGCAATTATATCACATACCTCCTATTTTTTCATCATAAAAAACACGACTTCCTCTCATTTTCTGTTAAGTCGTGTAAAATAAGTTAATAAAAACTTATGTGGTTCTTCATAATAAAAAGTCTTTTTTTGACACTCTTTTTCAATTTCTTTCACTTTTTGATAGAGCAACTTTCCATGACCAATTATGATAATTTTTTTTATTCTTGGATATGATAATAAAAAACGCTTTAATACTTCTAAAAAATTAAAACCGATATCATTCCAAATTATTGTTTCTTTTTTTTCTTTATGACTAGTGGTTAAAAAAGCATAAGTTTCATTGAAATTTATCCATAGTTCATTTTTTTTCATTTTGTATAAAGAAGTTTCTTTAATCAGTTTTAATTCTTGAATAGGTAAATCTTCAAAAATAATTTTGATAATTTCTTTATCAACTTCCTCAAAATTTGGAGGAGTAATTAAGTAAATTTTATTTTTCTGAAAATTTTTTATTAATTTATATTTTTTTAATAAAACTTTAAATTCATGAAGAAACTTTGGACGATGGATGATTTTTCCTTCTTTGAAAATCCTTTTAGATAATTTTATTTCTATAAAACGATTTGATTTAAGATGATAACATTGAACTAAATTATCAGCAAAATAAAGATATATTTCATTTATCATAGTTAATCTCTATTTTCAAAAAAAATTATTTTTATTTTAACTCTTCTAAATTCATTTCAAAAAATTCAATTGGATTCACTAAATTTCCGTTAATATACACTTCAAAAAGAAGACAATTTTGTTTTTCATTTTCCAATTTATTTGTACCACTTGTACCAATAATATCATTTGTTTTTACAAGATCTCCAGAATTAACTTTTACATCACTCAAACTATAATATGCAATTACCACATTTTTATTATATTCTATTGTAACTACTGATCCTAAAATTTCATCTTCTTTTACTTCTTTCACGGTACCATCTACACTTGCTAAAATTTCAAAAATTTCCTCACTACTATATAAAACTCCTGTATTTTGCATATAAGTATTTTCATAATAAATCAAAGAATTTTGCTGATTCGTTGCATCATCATCTTGCTTATAAAATGATTTACTTATTTTAACATTTTCTTTATTAAATGGTATAATTGGTTTATTTGGTACTGTATTTACTACAGCTTTATCTTCTTCATAATCAGGCTGTTCTATCACAATTTTTGATTTTTGCTCTACTTCTGGCTGTTTGAAATTTAAGCTATTATTTAAAAAATAAACTGTTAAAAACATACATACAACTACTAATCCATAAATGCTTGGTAATACATACTTTTTTAATTTTCTTTTTTTCATGATTTCACCTTCCACTTATAGTGTTAACCATGAATTCCAAATTTATACAGTTATATTTTTGAAATTTCTATATTTTGATAATAATATTTTAAAATTTGCTGATAATCTTTTCCTTCTTTAGCCATACCATTTGCACCATATTGGCTCATTCCTACACCATGCCCAAATCCTCTTGTTGTGATCACTACTTCTTCACCAATTTCGATATCAAAATCAGTAGATCGTAAAGATAATAATTTACGCATCTCAACACCTTTCAAAGTTTTGTCATTAATCGTAATAGTATCAACTCTTTTTGCTTCTGTTCGTTTTATATCGGAAATAATAATATTATTACAATTAATACTTAATATTTGACAAAATTCTGATTTTGATACTTTTTTTTGTACTTCATAATTTTTGATATTTTCATTATCCCAGTTTGATTCTACGCTTGTTAAATAAGGTAATTGTTCTTGAAACACAAGTTCACAATTTTCGGTATAACCATTACTCATAGAAAAATAAAATGATTCTATTGTTTTACCTTGATAAGTTATTATTTCATTTTGAGTATTTAAAACAGCTTCTTTTACTTTGTTATAATTTTGTTCAAAATTATTTTGCCATTTTTGATGCATTTCATCTAAGTTATTATAAGCTTGATCCGATACACCTATTATAATATCATAATCTAAATTGCGGTGTTCCATCTTATATAATGCAAAAGTTCTTGCTGCAACTGCTTGAGCTTTTAGTGCTTCTGATTCGAATGATACTGGCATTTCTGCAGCAACTACTCCAATAATATAATCTTCTAATTTCATTTCGTTAATCTCTTTTGTTTTAGGATCATATACTTTGATTATTCTATCATTTTCAAAATCTTTAGTTTCCTCTATTTTTTTTTCTTCTTTCTTATAAGTCTCTATTTGTTCGTTAGAATCTTGTGTGCCGATCTCCTTTTCATATAAAGAAAAGTTAGTTTCACTCTTAAAACTAACTTCTAAAACCAGTGTTATACTCAATAAAATGATTATGCTAAGCAGAATTTTATTTTTCAATTTATTCACCCAATTATTTTGCTTAATTTTAGAAAATCAAAAATAAAATTGGTTAACAAATATCCCAATGTGAAAGACAATATAATAACTAATAAACGGGATTCCCATATTTTATTTTTTTTCATCCAAGCATCAAAATTTACTCCCGTTAATGTATATGCACTTAACATTGTAAAAAATACATAGAAATATATTTTAACGTTCATTTATTTTTTCCTAATTCATAATCCATAATCTTTTGAATTCTTCGAATATGTCTTTTTTCTTTTGGAAAAGGTGTTTGAAGAAAAACATCTACAATTATTTTAGCTTCTTCAAATGAAATCCCACCGAATGCGATAATATTTGCTCCATTGTGATTTTTAGCTTTTCTAGCATCTTCGTCATTTGTTACTCTTGCACAGCGTATATTTCTCACTTTATTTGCAGCTATACTTATTCCTATTCCATTTCCACAAATAAGTATACCTAAATTTTCTTGTTCTTGAGCTACTTTTTGAGCTATTTCAAAAGCAAAATCTGGGTAATCATCTGTATCATTATTTTGGATTGTTGTTAATTCAACTTTAAAATTCATCGATTCTAAATATTCTTTTAATTGTTTCATTAAAATTATGCCATTATGATCTGCTCCAATAAATATTTTCATATTTCAAATTTCCTTTCTTCTATTTTTTTAAATTCCGGTAAAATTCCTTTATTATTTTGACGATGTGGAGGCAAATTATAAATGATATGTTCTGGAAATTCATTTGCTTCCATAAAAAAGCATTGATTTACACCTACTCCAACTTCCCAACAAAGATAACCCACTTGAGGAACTTCTAATGCTGCACTCTCACAAAAATGTATGATTTCTTGAAAGCGAGGTATTTCCAAACCTAAAATTCTTACTTTAGTCAACGGATGATCACTATAAACATTTCCTTCTTTATCAATTGCGGGAGAAATAATTATTCCTGTATTAATATCTATGGGAGCTACTAAACCACCTTGTTCGAAATTCGAATTAATACTGTGATTATTTCCCATTTGTAAATAACATGAAACCACATTTCCTAAGAAAGTTATTACATGTATTGTATTTATACTTTCTGGATGAATTCTTCTTAACTGATGACATTGAATTGCTACTTCTTCAATTACGGTTTTATTATCTTCCATTAATTCTTCATACAGTTCTTTTAAATTTCTTACAGTTGTATCTATTTTATCACTTTGATCTCCATATTGAGAATGAACTGATTTTGCCATTATAAAATTATGTTTTAAGCAAAAATGAGCAAATTCGTTTTTATTTTCTGAATTGAGTTCTAACCAATCACGATTTAAAAACCTGTTAAATGTTTTATTAAACTCTGCCTTATTATGAAAAATATGCATAAATTTTGGATCATTATATTTTATCATATATTGCAAATTAATTCCTTTTGTTACTAATGTTTTTCTTTCATATTGATTCATATTATACATTTCAAAAATGGAATAATCTTTCGCATCTGATTTATATTTTAAATGACAAAAAAACAAATCTATAAGAAGCGATAATTTATTTTTATTTGTTTTTTTAGCTATTTTATTTATTTCATGTTTTACATCTCGATAATTCAAAGAAATACTTTTCTTGATTTGTTTCATATTAATCACATTAATATTATATCATGACTTTTTTAAAAGTTAAAATTGTAAATTATCGAATAATTTAGTCAAAAAATGCATATTTATTCAAAATTTGGATTTTTGTTCCTGTTTTTATTAAAATTTTGGATTTTTTTTATAAAATCTAGGATATTTAACGATATCACTTTTTTTATTTATCATATTGTAAAGTATGAAAGGAGAAAAAAATGCAAGATAATAATTATAATTTAGATCATAACGATGAATGTCTATGTAATCTTGTAAGATGTTGTATCAAATGCGGTCCTACTGGGCCTAGAGGGGCTACTGGTCCTACTGGCCCTCAGGGTATTACTGGTCCTACTGGACCTCAAGGTGCTACTGGTCCTACTGGCCCTCAAGGTGTTACTGGTCCTACTGGCCCTCAAGGTGTTACTGGTCCTACTGGACCTCAAGGTGTTACTGGTCCTACTGGCCCTCAAGGTATTACTGGTCCTACTGGCCCTCAGGGTATTAGTATAATTGGTCCTACTGGCCCTCAAGGTGTTACTGGTCCTACTGGCCCTCAAGGTGCTACTGGTCCTACTGGCCCTCAAGGTATTACTGGTCCTACTGGCCCTCAAGGTGCTACTGGTCCTACTGGCCCATCTTTCAATGCAGCGGCTATGGTTCATGATGAATCTGAAATACAAATTCCAAGTAATGATGTAATCCGATTTAATACAATTAATTTAAGTAATGGAATAACTTACAATCCTATTAATGGCGAGTTTACTATTCCCGATGATGGACAGTATTTAATTAATTGGTGGATTAATGTTCGTAACAATAATACATTAACTAGAACTTGTGCTGCTTTAGGAGTAGAATTCCATGAATTTTGGCCAAATGATTCATTAATTGCTCATTCATCAACTCATAACCGTTTATTCTTCAATGAAACAGGTTCTATTGTAGGAAATGCAATATTTTATGCACAATCTGGCGCTACTTATCGTTTTATAAATTCCTCACCAGTTGGTATCGAGCTTGTTCCAAATGATTTATATTCTGCTTCCGTATCTATTACTAGAATTAACTAATTGTTCAAAATTTAATAAAAAAAAGTAGACTAATTTGTCTACTTTTTTAATTATTCTTATTTTCTTGATTTAAATTATACTTTCGATTAAATTTCTCAATATTCCCTGCTCTTTTAGCATTTCCTTGTTTTCCAGTATAAAATGGATGACATTCACTACAAACTTCTACGTCAATTTTTTCTTTTGTAGACATCGTTTTAAATGTTGCTCCACAAGCGCATTTTATTTCAACCTCTTTCATTTCTGGATGAATATTGGCTCTCATTAATATGTCTCCTTTCGCCATACCTAAATTTAGGCATAGTAATTTCTTTCTTTTGTATTATATCATAATTTTTTAGACTTGCAATATGATTCTTTCAATATTTTTATCTTATTCTTTTTCTTTATTTAATATGCAACATACTTTTAATTTTTCCTACTCCAAAAACAATTTTATCACTTTTTTTCATTGCAATTTTTTTACCATATGCTTTACCACCTACGGTTAATGCAGATATTGTTGCAGTGACTATTGTAGTAGAAAATAGTAAATGAAACCCTTGAGCTATTAAATAAGCCGTTAAAATTGCTCCTAACCCTCCACTAATAATCCCGCAAATATCACCAATTACATCATTACAAATACTAGAAACAATATTTCCATTTCTTAATAAAGAAATTGTCTCTTTTGCTCCATTAATTTTTTTTGATGACATGGCATGAAAATTTGATTCTTTACTTGTCAGAACTGCTACACCAATCATATCAAACAATATTCCTAGTGCTATTACAGCAAAAATAATCAGTAATAAAATTAAAATATTCATATTTGCACACATATTGGTTAAAGTGCTAAAAATAGCTGCTAAAACGAATGATAAAACAAAGACTTTTATCGGCCACCAACGCATAAAATCTCCTTTTCTAAACTTATGAAAAAAGATTCATTATGAATCTTTTTAGCTACAATGGTTTTGGTTGTGGTAAATTATAAATTAATTTTACGGCTTAGGTCGAGTTGAATTTCTCTACTTTCTACCTTTGGTTACCCGAGGGCGATTTCTCTTTCAAGAAAGTAACTAAGTGTTGCCAAGCTTAATTACTCGATTACCACTGAGTCCGTACTTTAATCCTTATAATTATGACATTCTAGAGGTTTTCCCTGACATTCACTTATCAATACTTATTCGCTTTTGCAAATACGATTTTGATAATATTTCTACTTGATCAGAAATAGAAATTATTTCATTATCTCCCACGTATCCACGCACGACATACACTTTTTTTATTATGCGTAATTTTAGGAGGTTGGTTATATGCCATTATAACTTTCCTAAAATTTAAAATTATATAATTGCCCCAACTTGGGCCGAAGAAGCAAGTTATATAAAGTGCTTTCATGCAATTGATAGATTTTTAGGCCTACCTTCATATTGGGTGAATGACTAGAATAATGCACCACATGTTTTAGGATTATACTATATTTTTATTGATTTGTCAAATTAGAATATTAATAAATGCTGCTTAAAATTCGATTTGCAATTTCTTTATGTCCTTTATAATTAATATAGTAGCTTGTATTTAATAAATAATATTGATTTTTATCAGGAAAATCAGAGATATCTATAAATATTATTTGATTTTGATTAGCGATTTCTTTTAAAGCATTATTTATTTCTAATACAGTATCATCCTTTAAATTATAACCTTTATATAATCCAATTAAATATATTTCATTATTGTTAAAATTACGAATGATTTTCAATAATTTTTCCATATCTTTTTTATAATCCTCTATATCTTTTGATGGAATATTTTGTTTTAAAGATAAATTCATTAATTCATCCATTCCAATTCCAATTGTGATAATTTTTGCTTTGGCAAGTGCTTGTTGAATGGTTAAATTTGTTTCTTCTAAGCGATAATTGTTTTCTATACAAGTTATTAAGTTTTCTACGGTTTGATCAGTTTTTGCAAAATTAGAAATATATTTTTCTAATTGCTGATTTGATTCGAAATAATCACGAATATAATCATTATAATTATATCCCTCCACATAATATGCTGTCATTCCTGTGGCTAGTCCATCTCCTAATGCTACAAAATAAATATTATTATTTTTATTTTCTTGATAAATCCAAAAAGTAAATATTGTTCCAATCAGAATTATTAACAAAATCTTTTTTTTCATGATTCCCCCAAATAAAAAAGTAGACTTTTACTCTACTATTCTATGTCCACTATTTGGATTTTAGCACCTACGTTACTAAGTTTTTCGACAATTTTTTCATATCCTCTTAAGATATGTTCTGCATTATTTATCTTGGTTATTCCATTTGCAATTAATCCTGCTAACATTAAGGAGGCTCCTGCTCTTAAATCTGTAGCAATCACATCTGTACCCTTTAATTCTGTTTTTCCTGTAATATAAATCTTTCGATCTTCTACAATCATATTGGCTCCCATTCGATTTAAATATGGAACATGTCCCATTCGATTTTCGTAAATTGTTTCTTCAAATATAGATACCCCAGAACATTGAGTTAATAATGTACTTAATGGCTGCCCCCAATCTGTTACAAAACCTGGATAGACTGCTGTTGTAACGTTAATAGATTTTAAGGATACATGATTTTCAATAAATACTTCATTTGTTCCTAATTTATATGTAACTCCGGCCTCCTGCAATTTCTCTAATAATGCTTCAATATGAGATGGAATAATATTAGAAATCGTTAAGTTTTTACCAATTAGAGCTCCTAAAATTAAATAAGTTCCTGCTTCGATACGATCTGGAAAAACTTCAATTTTTGCTTTATGAAGATAGTTAACTCCTTCGATTTTGATTGTATTTGTTCCTGCACCCGTTATTTTAGCACCCATGTTATTTAAAAAATTTGCTATATTAATTACATCTGGTTCTTTGGCAGCGTTTTGAATTTCAGTGACTCCTTCTGCTTTTACTGCTGCTAACATAATATTAATTGTCGCTCCGACACTAGCAAATTCTAAAGGGATTGTAGCACCTATCAAACGGTCGGCATGAATAATACATTTTCCATTTTCTTCTTTTATTTTGGCCCCTAATGCTTCAAATCCTTTTATATGATAATCTATTTTACGATTTCCAATATTACATCCTCCAGGAAAATAAATTTCAACATGTTTTTTTCTTCCTAATAAGGCCCCCATAAAATAATAGCTTGCACGTAATTTATTGGCTAAATTTTCTGGAATTAAATTAGAAATAATATTTTCTGAATTAATGGTAACTACATTATTCAGCTCGGTTACTTTTCCATTTAAAATTTTAATTATTTCAATTAATGCTGCTTTATCAGATATGTTTGGAACATTTGAAATACTTGTTTCTTCATCGGATAATATTGCGGCAGGTAATAATGCAACAACACTATTTTTCATTCCTGAAATAGGGATTGTTCCAGATAATTCATATCCACCTTCAATAATTATTTGTTTCACTCTAATCACCTTCATTTGTTCTTATTTAATATAAAGGAATCCATAACTTTTGTAAAGATTTATTATTTTAACAAATGGCTGACTCCAATAACAATTAATAAAATTGCTCCAAATATACTAGCATATGTTCCAAGTAAATGAGTTGCATATTTTCCAATTAAAAGTCCTAATAAGGTAAATAAAAAACTGATTATTGAAAAAACAACCATTGCCAAAATAATATTTTCTGTAATCGCTGTTAACCCTAATCCTGTAGAAAAAGCATCAATACTTACTCCAAAAGCAAATAATAAAATACCACCAAAATTTAATTGAATCGTATTCTCTTCTTGACTAAAGATTTCATATAACATTTGTCCCGCTATTACAATTAAGATAATGCCCAATAGTAAGTTACTATTTAATTCAAAAAAATTTAAAACGGTATTACCAATTAATATTCCAAAACAAGGCATAATAAAGTGCATTATTCCCACTGTGGACGCTAAAGTAAGACTTTTTTTATGAGATAAATTACATGTTCCAATTCCCAAAGATAGAGAAAAAGTATCCATACTTAATGCAACGGCAATTGTTAAAATTGTAACGATTTCAACCATAAAAAAGTCCTCCTGTTTCATTATATGTATGGAGGACATAGTTATTCCAGATACTGATTTAGCATTTCTTTGACAAAAAATTGATATTCAACCTCATTTAAATTATTTTCTTCGGCTTCTAATAAACATAATGGTGGAAACATTACACACCACCAATTTTTTCCGAGTCCACTACCCAAAGTGATTACTAAAGATTCATAATCACCAGCTTTATATGTCACACCTTTATATTCTTTTTCTGGAAATGGATTCATTCCAAAGTTCAATTGATAAGGTATATTATAGTTTGTAACAATATCATTAATTTTTAATAAGTCGTTTTTAATAAGTTCTCGAGCTTCTTCTATATTTTTTGCTTGTTGTATTTGTTTATTCAGTTCTTGTTCTATTTCTTCTTTTATTTTTATTTTCATTTCCTGATCTTCTTCAGAATTACTGTTTGCAATAACTCGAAACCGAATCGAATTATCTGGAATTAAAATTTCTTGTTTATGGTTTGATAAACTAAGTATCACTGTGATTGCAAATAAGACAATTATTAATTTTTTCATAAGTTCACCCAATTAACTTATGCAATCTTTTTTTATTTTTTATTCAAATTTTCATAATATTTTATTATTTCTGGATCATAATATAATATCTCACCTTTTGGTAATAGTAAAATTCGATCAATTCCTATTTTATCAACAAATGGTAAATTATGACTTACTAATAAAATACTACCTTTATAGCTTTTAAAAAAATTAGCAATCTGATCTTGTGTTTCTGGATCCAAATGGTTTGTTGGCTCATCTAATAATAATACATTAGCTTTTGTTAAAGCTAGTTTAGCTAAAGCTAATCTACTTCGTTCACCAGGTGAAAGTTGGGATACTTTTTTATAAATATCATTGTTTTGGAATAAAAAGGCACTTAAATGAGCTCTTATTTGGCTTGCATTTAATTGAAATGTTTGTAAATTTTCTATTATTGTTTTTTCTTGTTCTAATGTTTCATGTTCTTGTGCATAGTATCCTAAAATTGTTTTATTCGTTATTTTAATATTTCCATTCCATGGTTTTAATTTATTCACAATCAATTTTAATAAGGTTGATTTTCCGACTCCATTTTCCCCAACTATTAAAAGCCTTTCTCCACGATAAATATCAAACGAAATATTTTCGAATAATTCTTTTTGTTGATAACCAAATATAATGTTTTCTATTTTTAAAGGAATGGTGCTTCCATTTTCTTCAATTTGCATTTTCATTTTTATTTTTTTGTCCGTTTTGCGTAGTGTTATTTGATTTTCTAATATTTTATTTAATGTCTTTTCTCGAGATTCTGCCATTCTCTTTCGCTTTCCAGAAGAATTACTATACAAATTAACAATAGATTTTAAACGATTAATTTCTTTTTGCTCTTGTTGATAAGCTTTTTCTAAATTCATTTCTGCGATTTGTTTTTTAGTTCGATATTCTTCATAATTTCCCAAAACTAATTCCATATTTTTTGTTTGTTTATCTATCCAAAGAGTTTTATTCGTTGTGGCGTTTAAGAATTCCTTATCATGAGAGATGGTTAAAACCATTCCATCATATTTTTTTAAATATTCGATTACGGCAGCTCTTGTTTCGATATCTAAATGATTTGTTGGTTCATCTAATAATAAAATTTCTGGTTTACTATATAATATTTTCGCAAATGCTATTTTAGATTTTTGACCTCCCGAACAATCTGTTAATTTTTGATCTAGTAATTTACTAGAAATATGGAGATCTTCAATCAACCGAAATAAAATACTATCTGCTTCATAGTAGTCCCAATAATCTAATTGATTTTGTAAATAAGAAAGTCGTTTTTGAATCTCTATAGATTCTGGGTTTTCAGCGAATTTGATATATAAAGTATTCATTTCTTGTTCAATTTTTTGAATGGGTCTTGCTGATAATAAATATTCAAAAACAGTAATATTTAAATTGGGTATTTCATCTGTAATTACTTGAGGAAGATAGGATATTCTCATATTTGCTTTAATTTTAATTGTCCCTTGATCTGGCAAAAGCTCTTTTAATATTAATTTGAAAAAAGTACTTTTTCCTGCACCGTTTACTCCTACTATTCCGATATGATCTTTTTCGTTTAGTATTAGATTTACATCTTGATAAATAATATCTTCATTATAAGAAAAACTTAAATTGGTTATGTTCATAACTATCTTCTTTCTATCTCTTTAATGTTAAAAAGACAAAACGTTCACGTTCTGTATAATCTTTTTCTATTTCGCATTGGTATTCTGGGATGATTTTATTTGCTAAATCTTTAATTGAAGTTCCTTGTGTCATTCCAATTTCGAAACATATCATAAAAGGTTTCCTTGGTTCCAATGATATTTTTTCCATTATTTTGTGATAAAAATATAAGCCATTTTCTTCCGCAAAAATAGCCATTTGAGGCTCAAAATTTGTTTCTTGTCCAACTGGTTCATTTTTTGCAACATAAGGTGGATTGGAAACTACAATATCATAATTTAATGAGATGTTTAACATATCACATTGTTTCCAATTAATTTGAACCTGATTTTGATTCCCATTTTCTTTAGCTACATCTAATGCTTCCTGACTAATGTCTACTGCACTCATATCACATGATAAATTTTTTTGAAGGGCAATGGCAATACAGCCACTACCTGTACCTAAATCAATTATTCGAATATCTTTTTTTGAAAAATAATTTATTCTTTTTATTATTTTATCAACTAATAACTCTGTTTCAAATCGAGGAATTAGCACTCTTTCATCTACATTAATTTGGCAGCCATAGAAATCAACATTACCAATTATATATTGTACTGGATAATTATTTTCAATTTTATCTTTTATTTCAGTTAAATTGTTATTGTATTTTTCTTGAATTAAATTCCAATCTAATTCTGTAATTTTTTTAGGTTTCATGTTATCCAGTCTTCCTTGCTTTTTTCATAATTTTTTTTATTATAACATTTTTCAGTTTATTTTCAATTTGATTCAATTATTTAAATTATACTCCTTTCATAAAAAAACAAATTTAGATTTTCCTAAACTTGTTCCTCTTCTCCTGCTAATTTTCGTTTTAGATCTTCCGTAATTAAAGCTTCAATAATGGGTTCTAATTCACCATCCATTACTCGATCTAATGACATAATAGAAAAATTTATTCGATGGTCTGTCACTCGGTTTTGTGGATAATTATAGGTTCTTATTTTTTCAGAGCGATCGCCTGAACCTACTTTACTTTTTCGTTCAGCTCCAATTTCATTTTCTTTTTTTTGTTGTAAGTCATCATATAATTTCACTTTTAATATTTTTAGAGCTTTATCTTTATTTTTCATTTGACTACGTTCATTTTGGCAAGTAACTACTGTATTGGTCGGCAAATGCGTAATTCTTACTGCTGAATTTGATGTATTTACAGATTGTCCTCCTGCTCCACTACTATGATATACATCTATTTTTAAATCACTTTCTTTTATATCAATGTCTACATCTTCTACTTCTGGCATGACGAGAACTGTTGCTGTAGATGTATGAACACGGCCTTGAGTCTCTGTAACAGGAACTCTTTGTACCCGATGAGCTCCACTTTCGTATTTTAACTTAGAATAAACATTTTCCCCTTTTATCATACATTCTACATTAGAAAAACCACCACTTACTCCAGGTATTTCATGATTGATTTCTATTTTCCAGCCTTGTTTTTCAGCGTAATATGTATACATTCTTAAGAGATCCCCAGCAAATATATTCGCTTCATCTCCACCAGCTGCACCTCTAATTTCCATAATAACATTTTTGCCATCATTTTCATCTTTTGGAATAAGTAAAATTTCTAATTCGTTTGTCAATTCAATTAATTTTTGATTATTTTCTTGTAATTCTAACTCTGCCATTTCTTTTAACTCATTATCATTCAAAAGTAGTTTTGCATCTTCCATATTTTGTTTTATTTTTTTATATTCATCATATTTTTCTACAATTTCTTTTAGGTCACTTTGCTCTTTTGATAATGCTTTCACTTGATTAAAATTAGACATTACTTCTGGATCCATCAACTGATTGGTTATATCATTATATTTTTCTAAAATCGTTTCTAATCTATTTTCCATGTCATTCATCCTTTCTTTTCAGATGTTATGCTATAGATTTTCTTCTTCCTCTTCATCAATGACTACTAAATCTTTTAAATCATCTTCATCATTTTCTTCTTCCTCTTCATCATAGAAATTTGTTTCTTCATCTGAAGGCTCTTCAGGTTCTTCTACAAAAACTTCATCATCATCTTCATCAATAATTACTTTTTCACTATGTTTTTCTTTTAAATCCCAAAATCCATTTTCTAACATTGTAAATCTTTTATCTGTTGTAAGCATTTCAAAAAAATCTGCTATTTGATCTTCAAATTGTTTTTCACTTAATTTCAATATTTCACATACTTTATGAAATAAATCGTTGATTTTCATTTGTTTATTTACTTCTTTTAATATTTCAAAAGCTATATCGTCATAACTCATTAACTCTAACTCTTCTTTTGTTATTTTATTTATTTTCATTTTGTCCTCCCAAAAATAATATTATTAGATTGATAAAAATCCGCATTCATTATACGATAAAATAATTCTAATGTGGTAATATTTTTTATTTTATTTACATCTCGACATGAATTTGCCATACTTCTTAGCCATTATATGCAAAAATTATAAAATTGTATCTTATCATAATTCAATTATGATTTTATTTTTTTCATCTTCCGTTTCAATAACATAAATCATTTCTAAGCGATTTTGGGTTTGTTCGAAAAATGCTTGATCTACTATAATATCGCAAGTTGCTTGATATTCTTTTAATTCATAAAAACATTTTTCTTGATCGAAATCTAAAATAAAAGCATATTCTTGATTTTCTCTCTTAAATATTTTAGATTCTAAATCAATTTCATGATTCATTCCTTCTATTTCAAAAAAGAGTTTATTTTTTTCTTTTGTATATGCTACTTTTTTAGATTCTAATATTAAATTATCTTCTTTATATAGTCTTAAATTTAGCAACAAATAAATATCCTCCTTTTTTTCTAGGACATTATACCATAAACTTTTCGCTTATGCATTATTATTTTTCTATAATTTGAACGGATATTATTTACTACTTAAACCATAATAATTTTAGGTGGCTGGTATGAAACAAAAATTAAAATTAGGATTTCGAATTGGTTTATTTTTATTTTTATCTAGCTTAATAGCTATAATAGGTGTTTATGTTTATGCTTTTTTTAGTCCTAAATTAGAACTAACCAATTTGGGAAAAATTTATTTATATGATCAAAATGAAACATTGGTCTTTAAAGGAGCATTAAATAATCAATGGGTTTCGTTAAATGATATGTCTGAACATCTTTTAAATGCTGTAATTAGTGTAGAAGATAAGAATTTTTATCATCATCATGGTTTTGATTATTTTCGAATTGGAAAAGCATTTGTAACAAATATTTTAAAAAATAGAAGACAAGGGGCTTCAACCATTAGTCAACAATATATAAAAAATATGTTTTTAACATTTGATCAAACTTGGCATCGAAAAATTGAAGAAGCCTTTTTGACAGTTGAATTAGAAGTACATTATTCAAAAGATAATATTTTAGAAGGATATTTAAATACAATTAATTACGGAGAAGGAAATTACGGGGTGGGGGAAGCAAGTCAATACTATTTTAATAAAGATGTAAAAGATCTCACTTTAGAAGAAGCGATCATGTTGGCTGGAATTCCAAAAAGTCCTAATAAATTTAATCCTGTTGTCGATTATGATGCTTGTTTAAAACGTGCCAAGATTGTAGCGAAATCAATGTTAGAAAATCATTATATTGATCAAAATACTTATGATAATCTGTTTACCGATACCGTCTTAATTTATGGTAGAGAAAACACGAATCGATCCCAAATGATTCAATATTATCAAGATGCAGTTTTAAATGAACTTAAAAACATTCGAGGCATTCCTACCAGTCTTATGGAATCGGGCGGATTAAAAATTTTTACTACTTTAAATCAAGATGCTCAAAAAAATATGGAAGAAATTATTCTTTCTCAAATGGAAGAACCTGATTTACAAATTGCGAGTGTTTTATTAAATCCAAAAACAGGAGGTGTCCTTGCTTTAACAGGAGGGTTTGATTATTCAAAAAGTCAATATAACCGAGCTATTCAATCAAAGCGGCAAGTTGGAAGTACCATGAAACCCTTTTTGTATTATGCAGCCTTAGCAAATGGCCTTACTTCTTCTTCTACATTTCTAAGTAGTGAAACAACTTTTGTTTTTTCCAATAACAAAACTTATAGTCCTTCTAATTATAACCATATCTATGCTAATCAAGATATTACTATGTCAGCAGCTTTAGCTTATTCTGATAATATCTATGCTGTGAAAACACATTTATTTTTAGGAGAAAATACATTAGTTGATTTAACTAAACAAGTTGGCATCAAAGGTGAAGTACAAGCTAACCCTTCTTTAGCACTTGGAACTAGTGAATTAAACATGATGGATTTTGCTACTGGCTATATGACTCTCGCAAGTGGAGGATTTAAAAAAGAACCTTATTTTATTGAAAAAGTTGAAGATATGGATGGCAATATTTTGTATCAACATAAACAAAAAAATGAAATGATTTTAAATCAAAATTATGTTTATATTTTAAATGAAATGTTAACCAATACTACTAATTCTTCCTTTAACTCTTATACTACACCAACTGCTCTTTCTTTAGCATCAAAGATGTCGCGAAAATATGCTTTAAAAACTGGTACTACCAATACAGACTGCTGGAGTGTTGGATATACTCCTGATGCTTTAGGTTTAGTATGGGTTGGAAAAGATGATAGCTCTGAAGTAGGTAGTATAGCAAGTAGAATTTCTAAAAATGTTTGGTTAGAGACTATAGAAAAGTATTTAGAGAAAAAAGAAGCAAACTGGTATGAAACCCCACACAATGTAATTGGTTTGGTAAGGGATGCTGTTACAGGTAAAGAAGATTATAATTCTAAAAACTCAACAATATTTTATTACGAAAAAGGAACAGAACTTACATCTATTCCAATTCATAAAGAAGAATGATTTTTTAGTGTTAAAAAAGCGAATTTCTATTTTTTTGCTTTATAATTTTTTTATTTGGAGGGGTTTTATGTCAAGAAATTTATCTTATCAAAATCTTGAAATTATTACACAAGATGAATTTATATTATATTTTAAACAGTATCAAAATGGATCAAAAGAAGCAAGAGAATATATTATTATGCATTATATTAGATATATAATTAAATATATTCATCATAATTGGCCTATTTGTTATGAAAAAGATGAATTTGAAGACTTTGTTTCAATTGCAATAATTGGATTGATAAAAGCTTTAGATACTTATGATTTAAATAAAAACATATTATTTTTAACTTATGCTAATACTGTCATTTCAAATACATTAAAAATGTATTTTAGAAAATATAATCGTTCATTAAAAGAAGATAGTCTTCAAAAAAATATTTCAACTAAATCTACCTTAGAAGATATTATTCCTGATTCTTTTGACCTACTAGATAATTATTTGGCAAAAGAAGAAATTGCAGATCTATATCAATATTTATCTTATTTAGATGAAAGAGATCAACTTATTTTGAAAATGTATTTTGGATTTTATGGTAAAATTTCAACACAACAAGAAATTGCAAATTATTTACATGTTACACAATCCTATATTTCAAAAAAAATACCAAAAATTATCAAACAATTGCAAAAATATTTTAATGGATATACCCGAAAAAAAATCTCAAATTCATGAGATTATTTTTTTATTTTTAAATGCATTTCATAATTATCATTTAAATCTAATTCTTCGATTTCAATTTGAAAACCATTATTATTTAATTGATTTACTAGATTACGAACCGTATTAATTGCTGTTTTTAAATCCGTACCATTTTCTTCTTCTAAATTTTGTTCATAATTTGGATCTAATTTTAGAATAGAATCTACGGGATCAAAAATATTTTCTTCTACCGTTTCTTTTACTTCTTCAATCGTATTTACTTCATTATTTGTAGTTTCTAACAAAAAGGGATTTTCTGTTGTAATAACAGGTTTTCTTTCTTCTTCTAAACCATCATCTAATACTTCTATATTTTCAACAAGTGGATTAATTGGTTCTGGCTCTTTCGTAATTAATCCGTCTGTCATATTCATATTAGCTGCTTCATCTTCTAAAAAATTAAAAAATTTATTAGGGATTGTAGTTGGTTCATCTTTAAGTGGTTGTTCTTCTTTTTTTTCTTCCATAGGTTTCAACATACTTTCTACATCGTGAAGATCACGGATGGGATTGATATCAGTTGCGTTATTTACAATTGATTCTAAATTTGGCGTTAAACTTACTAACGGAATATTTTCACTATCATTTTCATCTTTCATTTTTTTTAGTTCCATATCTAATTGACGTACAGTCATTCTTTTATCAATAATTCTTTTTAACCATTTTTTTTGTTCTTCTTTTGTTAGAGACAATAATGCTCTTGCATGACGTTCTGAAATTCGCTCATTTAATAATGCATTTTGGACTTCTTCATCTAAGTTTAATAATCGTAATTTATTCGCTATTGATGATTGAGATACTCCCATTTTTTCAGCTAGTTGTTCTTGTGTTAAATAGCCTCTATCTAAAAGACTTTTATAAGATTTTGCTTCTTCAATTGCGGTTAAATTTCTTCTTTGAATATTTTCCACTAATGCTACTTCAGCACTTTGATTATCGTCAATATTTGAAATAATTGCGGGAACAGTATTTAATCCTGCCATCGTAGCGGCTTTATATCTTCTTTCTCCAGCAATTATTTCATATTTTTCTCCTAATCGTCTTAATACGAGAGGTTGAATGATTCCATGTTGCTTAATGGATTCAGATAATTCTTTTAAACCACTTTCATCAAAAGCTAATCGTGGTTGAAAGCGATTGGGTATAATATCTTCTATTGGTATCATTTGAATATCTTTTTCCATATTCATACTAATCAGCCCCTTATTCTTCTTTTATTTTAACCTACTACGACTTTTTTTTCAATGTTTTTTTCAAAATAGTTGCATACTGGCGTGGATATATTTTTAACGTTTCTTTTTGTTTTTCTATTTTTATAATGTTTCGGATTCCCATTTGATTTGGTAATTCAAAAGGTATTACTTCTTTCACAACACAATTTAATAATTCAATGGTATCCTTGGCAGCTTCTAATTCATCTTGAATTGATGCTTTCATCGCAATGAATAGACCGTTTACTTTTAAGGCTTGAATTGACGTTTCTAATAGAATCCTTAATTCTGCTACAGCACGTGATATTAATAAATCATATTCTTCCATCACCTTTATGGAATAAATTTCAACTCGATCATAAATTATTTTTACATTTTTTAAATTTAGTTTTTGAATTAATTCCTGTAAAAATTTTATTTTTTTAATATTTGAATCTAATAGATGGATTTCTAAATTTGGATAGCATATAGCTAAAACAATTCCTGGAAAACCTGCTCCTGTTCCTACATCTAATATTTTGTATTTTTGAGTTGGATCAAAGGCTTTAACTATCGTTAAAGAATCATAAAAATGTTTTAAATAGACCCCTTCTTTTTCCCGAATAGCTGTTAAATTGGTATGTTGGTTATAGGATAGTAAAAAAGAAGCATATTCATTCAATTGTTTTTTTTGTTCTTCTGTTAAAATAATCTTTAATTCTTTTATTTGATTATAAAATTCTACTTCATTCATTTTTGGCGTATTCCTTTTTTAAATAGATAGCTAATATGGAAATATCGGCTGGATTTACTCCGCTTATGCGAGATGCTTGACCTATTGATAGAGGTCGAATTTTATTTAATTTTTGTTTTGCTTCGGAAGCTAGGTTTTTAATTTTATCATAATCTATATTTTCTGGAATTAGCTTTTCTTCTAATTTTAACATCTTTTCAATGTCACGATTCATTTTATTAATATATCCTTCATATTTCACTTCGATTTCGACTTGTTCTTTCATTTCTTCATTACATATTATTGGACAAAATTCTTCTATTTTATTTAAATTTATATCTGGACGTTTTAATAATTCATAAAAAGTTTTAGATGCATTTACTTCTATCTTTTCACTCGCCAATTTTTTTTGATTTTCAGCTGTTAATTTTAATTTTTTTTCTTTTAAAATAGATATTATATCGTTTATTTGATCTTGTTTCTGCTTTGTTCTTTCATATTGTTCTTTGGTAATACTTTTAATTTTCCAGGCTAGTGGGCGCAGTCTTAAATCAGCATTATCATGTCTTAATAATAAACGATATTCTGCTCTTGATGTTAACATTCGATATGGTTCATTTGTTCCTTTTGTGACTAAATCATCAATTAAAACACCTATATAAGCGTCACTTCGTTTTAAAATAAATGGCTCTTTTTGTTGTAATTTTAAACTTGCATTAATTCCAGCTATTAATCCTTGACCTGCTGCTTCTTCATATCCACTTGTCCCATTAATTTGTCCTGCCGTATATAAGTTTTCCACGAGTTTTGATTCTAATGTTGGCTTTATTTGTAATGGATCAATGGCATCATATTCTATCGCATAAGCATACTTCGTGATTTTAGCATGTTCTAATCCTTTTAAACTATGAACCATTTTTTCTTGAACATCTCGAGGCATGCTAGTTGAAAAGCCTTGAAGATACCATTCATCATAGAATAAACTTTCTGGTTCTAAGAATAATTGATGACGTTCTTTATCTTTGAATCGTACTATTTTATCTTCTATCGAAGGGCAATATCTTGGCCCAATTCCACTTGCATACCCACCATACATTGCAGATTTATCTAAATTATCTAAAATTATTTTTTTCGTTTCTTCATTCGTATATAATAAGTAACATTTTTGCTGATCTTCTATCTTATAATTTGGTTTTTCATCCCAACCAAATGTATATGATTTATTTTCTCCTAATTCTTCTTTTAAAAGAGAAAAATTAATTGAGTCTTTTTGGATTCTTTGCGGTGTCCCAGTTTTTAAACGTTGAATTTTAAACCCTAGTTTGGCTAAATTGTCACTTAAATGATTGCTCCTTTTTTCACCATGTGGACCTCCTTCTGTATTTTCACTACCAATTAATATATTACTTTTTAAATAAGTACCTGTAGTTAATATTAAAGATTTGGTTTCTATTTCTGTTTGATCACTTAAAATTATTTTTTGGATTCTTCCGTCGCAAACTATAATATTTTCGACAATTCCTTCTTTTATTTCTAGGTTTTTGGTTTTCTTTAGAGCTTTTAACATGTTTTTAGGATAAGTTATTTTATCTGCTTGAGCTCTTAAAGATCTTACCGCAGGACCTTTTGCACTATTTAACATTTTCATTTGAAAATGTGATTGATCAGCAATTTTACCCATTAAGCCACCCAAAGCGTCAATTTCTCTTACAATAATCCCTTTTGCAGTTCCACCTATAGAAGGATTGCATGGCATATCAGCAATATTATTTATATTCATTGTAATTAAGAGTGTATTCTGCCCCATAAAGGCTGCAATATGCGCTGCTTCGCAACCAGCGTGACCTCCTCCAACAACAATAACATCATATTTCATATATTCACTTCCTTTTTTATTTTCCTAAACAGAACTTTTGAAATAAGTTATCTACTAATTCTTCTTCATAGGATTCTCCAATAATTAACCCTAATTGATTCCAGGCTGTTTTTAAATCCATTTCAAGTAAATCAATAGGAGTATTTATATTAATTTGTACTTCTACGGATTTTAAATTTTGGAGCGCTTGTTTGGCTAAGGTGAGCTGGCGAATATTAGAAAGATAGGTAAAATCTTTTGTTTCAAATTCATTTAAATGAAAACGATTTTTTATTTCATCTTTTAATTTATCTAAACCAGTTAATTCAATTGTATTTCCTAATACAGCATTTGAAAGTATTTTATCGCAATTTATTTTTTTTGGTAAATCATTTTTATTTAAAAATATAATATGAGGTTTGGAATTGATTATTTCTAATAGTTCATAATCTTCCTTTTGAAGAGGTTCATTATAATTTAAGACTAATATTATAATATCTGCAGTTTCTAACATTTCCTTGCTTTTTTGAACACCTATTTTTTCTACAATATCTTCTGTATCTCTAATTCCTGCTGTATCAATTAAGTTAACTAAAATCCCATTTAATGATATAGAACCTTCGACAATATCCCTTGTAGTTCCAGAAACGTCAGTTACGATTGCTTTTTCTTCTTCCAAAAATGCATTTAATAAACTGCTTTTTCCCACATTTGGCCGACCGATAAATGCAATATTTATTCCTTCTTTAATAATTTTGCCATTTTGAGATTCTTCAATAATTTTTTCAAGTTTTTTTGTAATATTTTTTATTCTAGGTAAAATATTCTCATGAGTGATTACTAATTCATCTTCATATTCTGGATAATCTATATTTACTTCAATATTTGTTAATATATTTACGATTTCTTCTCTTAAATTTTGAATTAATTTTGTTATTTTTCCACTAATCCCATTCATCGCCAAACTTCTAGCATGATCTGTTTTAGCTTCAATCATATCACTTACTGCTTCTGCTTCTAAAAGATTAATCCGGCCATTTAAAAAAGCTCTTTTGGTAAACTCACCTGGTTCTGCTATCCGTGCACCGTTTAATATTAATATTTCTAATATTTTTTGCGTTGAAATCATTCCACCATGACAATTAATTTCAACAATATCTTCCGTTGTATATGTTTTTGGAGCAAGCATTTTCATGACTAAAACTTCATCGACTGGTTCTTCTTTCCATTTTATATAACCATAATGAATTGTATGGCTTTCAGCTGTAGCAAATTTTAAATTAGTAAAAATTTTGGATGTAATTGCAATTGCTTCAGGGCCACTTATTCTTACAATTGAAATAGCTCCATTATTACCTGTATTTGTTGAAATTGCACAAATTGTGTCGTTCATATTATCACTTTCTTTCGTAAAATTTGTTTTTTTATTATAGTTTATTTCTATTAACTTAGCAATTTTTTTTATTATAGCATATTTATTTACTATTATTTTTGAACTCGGAAAAAATATTGCAAAAAAAGAATCCTTTAACATGATTCTTTCTCTTTTTTTACTTTTATAATAATATGACGATTAGGATCTTCTCCTTCACTCTTTGTAAAGATTTCTGGATAATTTGTTAACGTATTATGAATGATTCTTCGTTCAAAGGCATTCATATTTTCTAATGTAACATCTATTTTTGACATTTGAACTTCTTTAGCTGTTTTAATTGCTAATTGTTCTAAATATTTTATTCTTTTTTCTTTATAATCTTCTACATCAAAGTTTAATTTAATATATTGATTCCATTCGATTAGATATTTTTGTCTTACAATTGTTTCTAAGGCTTTTAAAGTTTGGCCATTTTTTCCAATTAAAATTGGATTATTATTAGAATACATTTTTAATTCATAAATATCATTTTGTAAATGACTTTCTATTTCTATTTTTAATCCTAATTCTTCAAGCAATTTCTTTACGAAATCTTTTATATCATCTAAAAGCTCTCTTTTCGTAGTAGCAGTAACTTTAATTTCTGAAGAATTTATTCTTTCGATTTTATAAATTACTTCTTGCTCATTTGCATTACACATAATTAATGCTTTATCTAATGCTTCTTTTTCTGTTCTGCCACTGCTTTCTACTACTTTCATATTATTTTCCTGCTTTCTTTTTTTCTTTTATAATTTTTGCCTTTTCAACTTTTTCTTTTGGCGATTTTTCTTTCATTTGATTATCATTATCTCTATCTAGTATTTTTTTTACCAAGAAATTTTGAATAACGATAAAACCATTCGTGACAATCCAATAATATGCTAACGCAGTGGGTAAACTAAATGAAGCGACAGAAATCATAATGATCATAAATTTAAACATAAAATCCATTTGTTTCATTACTTCGTTATTGCCCATATTTCCATTTTGATTCATTGAATGTTTAAAAGAAAAATAAGTTGTGGCAATTATTAAAGCAATTAAAATTATATATAAATATTGTCCATTACTAATTCCCTTCCAAGGAGTCATTCCTAAGTTCATTCCAAATAATTCGCCTTCAAAAATAGCTGGGACACGATTAATTGCTTGTAAAAAAGCAAAGAATAACGGGATTTGAACAAACGATAATAAACATCCACTAACAGGATTAATTTTATATTTTTGATAAACTAACATTGTTTCTTGACTTTTGGCCATCATACTTTCACTGTCAGTACGATTAGCATATTTTTTTTCTATTTTCATGATTTCAGGGTTAGCTTTTTTCATATTCTCAGTTTGACGCATTGTTTTTACTGATAATGGAAATAAAATAAATCGGATCAATAATCCTACGATCATAATGGCCCAACCAAAGTTTTTTAGAAAATAACCCGCTTTTAAAATTACCCAAGCTAACGGTTTTACAAATAGGGATTCCCAAAGACTGTGATATGGAATTGCACCAGTCTGAAATTCACTGCATGAAGGTAAATCTTCCAATTTTACTTTTAACTGATCATTATATTTTTCATAAGTATTATATAAACTTTCTTCGGTTGGTTTACATAAAATATTTTTTTGTAAACTTTGACCTGTTTCTTCATTTACGACAACTCTATTTTCTTGATCTTTAATGTAATTACTATTTCCACAACCAGTTGCACACAATATCACTGTTAGTAATATTAGTAAACTCATTATTTTATTTTGTTGTTTCATTTTTTTCTCCTTTTGATAGCAAGTCAATTAACTTTTTCTCTAATTCTTGATAAGGTGCTAATTTTCCTTGTTCTTTCATTATTATAATATAATCATAACTTTTTGGAAAGCAATTTTTTTGAGCAGTCAAAAT
Organism: Bacilli bacterium; assembly: GCA_022791775.1. Lineage (GTDB taxonomy): Bacteria > Bacillota_I > Bacilli_A > RF39 > UBA660 > MGBC162267. The sequence goes on along the minus strand of JAAVZT010000021.1, from coordinate 29,003 downwards.
AGTTCGAATTCTTCTTTTTTGCTTATTACGAAAAACGGCATTTCCTAATTTTTTTCCAACTGCTATTCCAAATCGAGAAATTCCTAATTTATTTTTCCTTATATATATATTAAAGAAGTTATTTTTTAACTTTTGACCTGTTTCAATGATCTCTGTAAATTCTTCTTGTGTTTTAACAATCTCATATTTTTTCATTCTCTCAACCCTTTTATAAAAAAAGCCACATAGATGTGGTTTATTTACATAATTGTTTGCGTCCTTTTTTTCTTCTTCTTTTTAAAATATTTGTTTCTTTTCTTGCAAAGAAGCCATGTTTTTTCGCTTTTTTGCGATTATTTGGTTGATATGTTCTTTTCATTTTTGATTACCTCCTTTTTTTGTAAAGCTCTCTTATTATATACAAACTTAAAATAAAAAGTCAAGAAATAATAGGTTATTAACAAATTCACAGTTATGTTGATAAGTTTTAACATTATTCAGGTTATCGCTTATTCACTGTGCATAATTTTTTTAAAATAATTTGTGGATAATGTTGATAACTATGTTTTTACCTGTTAGAATAAGGAATCAATCTTGTGTATAACTTGTGAAATAAGTGTGAATTTTTGATTGATACTTGTTCCCTTTTTCAAGTTGAGTTACAATGAAGTGGATAAATATGTTTGGGATGGTGGGTGAAGATGGTTGACAACTGAAATAGATAGTTTATGGCAAAATTTTTTAGATTTAATCTATAAAGAAATCAATGCAGCTTCATTCCATGCATGGTTTCACGATCTAGTTTTAATAAAATTAGACCGTCTTCAACATAAAATAAGAATTCAAGTCCCAATGGAAATACACAAAAAAATATTAGGAGACAATTATTATACACTAATTGAAGATACTTTTTTTAAATTAACTGGTGTGAACTTTGATATTGAATTTTTTTTAGAGGATGAACAAAATGATATTGTGGATAACTTCCAAATGGAACTAATTTCGGAAGAATCAACCATTACTTCTGATTCTTGGGAAACAAATTTAATTCCTGAATTAAACTTTGAAAATTATGTAGTCGGTGATTCCAATCGACTGGCTAAAGTTGCGGGAATGGCCGTGGCAGAAGCTCCTGGTAAGATTCATAATCCACTATTTATATATGGAAAGAGTGGACTTGGAAAAACCCATTTAATGCATGCAATTGGCAATTATATTGTTGAACATTCAAATAAAAAGGTTCTTTATACAACTAGTGACATGTTTATGAATGATTATACTGGAATTGCTAACTTAGAAAATAAGAATAATACAGTAGAATATGCCAATAATTTTAAAAATAAATATAGGGGAGTCGATGTTTTAATTATTGATGATATTCAATATTTGGTAGGAGCAGAAAAGACTCAGCAAGAGTTTTTTCATACGTTTAATGCTCTGCATCATGATAATAAACAAATTATTATTAGTTCGGATCGATCCCCTGATGATTTAAAAATTCTTGAAGATCGATTGCGAAGCCGTTTTATGTGGGGACTTCCTGTGGATATCTATCCTCCAGATTTTGAATTAAGGTGTAAAATTATTAAACAAAAGTTGAAAAATACAAGTATTGCAAATAAAGTAACGGAAGATGTAATAGAGTTTATTGCAAATAGTTGTCAAAATGATGTTCGTTTTTTAGAAGGAGCGATTAATCGACTGATGGCTTATACTGCAATGGTTGTTCCAGATGTGATTGATTTAGAATTCTCAAATGAAGCTTTAAAAGATTTTATTAATAAAAATATTTATTCTGTGAATAGTATTGAAGGCATTCAAAAAGCAGTAGCAGATTATTATAATATTACGATTGCAGACTTAAAGGGAAAGAAGAAAAGTGCAAATATTGCTTATCCTAGGCAAATTGGAATGTATTTATGTCGAATGCTAACGGATGAAACCTTTCCACGCATTGGTTTAGAATTTGGAGGAAGAGATCATTCGACTGTGATTCATGCTTGTGATAAAATAGAAAAGGATTTAAAAACAAATCCAACACTTTCTAATACAATTAAAGAAATAAAAAATAAAATTTGATTGTGGATAAATGTTTTAATTCTGTATAATTATTCACAATAATTTTCTGAAAATTGTTTAGGAATTTTCACAAATTTGAAAGATATACACATTATCAACGGTATTATTAATACTAATATAAATTTAATAAATAGAAAGAAGGAATGAAAATGAAATTTTCAATTGATAAAAGTATTATTTTAGAAAACTTAAGTAATGTTATTAAAGGAGTATCGACTAAAAATGTGATCCCTGTATTAAATGGGATTAAATTTGAATTAAAGAGTGAAGGTTTATATTTAACTGCAAGTGATTCTGAATTAGTAATTCAATCTTTTATAGAAAGAAAGCTTATTAAAAATGTGGATAATGAAGGAGTTATCATCATTGGAAGTAAATATATTTTAGATATTCTAAGAAAAATGCCAAGTGATGTGATTAACTTTGAAGTTATCGACAGTTTAAAAATTAAAATTTATTCTGATTATAATCAATATAATTTAAATTGTTTAGATCCTAGTGAATATCCAAATTTACGTTTAGAAGAACATAAAGATCCAATTGTTTTGAAAGGTGATTTATTTAAAACAATTATTAATCAAACGAGTTTTGCTATTTCAACTCAAGAATTACGGCCTTTATTAACTGGTATAAATATTAAGATTACTGGAGATATTTTAGAATGTATAGCTACCGATTCCTATCGTCTTGCTAAAAAAAATATTAAATTATCTGCACCTGTTGAGAACGATGTAAATATTGTACTTCCTGGAAAAAATATTATTGAACTAGAAAAGATCATTGTGGATGATGAAGATATAGAAATGCATATTTTTAATAATAAAGTATTATTTAAATATAAAAATATTATATTTCAAACTAATTTATTATCTGGAATGTATCCGAATACTTCTAATTTGATTCCAACTGAATTTGAAATTATTGTTCAAACAAAAAAAGATGATTTTTCATCTGCAGTAGATCGCGCGGCCTTATTAACGCAAGGAAAAGATAAAAATATTATCAAAATGCGCATTGAACATAAGGAAATGGTAATTAATTCTTATGCTTCTGAGATTGGAAAGACGGAAGAACGTTTAATGGTAGAAACAAGTGAAAATTCTAATATTGATATTTCTTTTAGTGCTAAATATATGTTAGAAGCTTTAAAAACTTTAAAAGACGAGGATATTTTAATTTTGTTAAATAACGATGTAAAGCCAATTGTAATTAAGTCTTTAAAGGATGAATCATTAATTCAATTAATTTTGCCAATTAAAACGTATTAAAAGCATTTTTTGATGCTTTTTTTGTTATAATAAAAAAAGAAGGAGGCAAAATATGCGACGTGATAAGATTAATTATTATTTGGATTTAGCAGAAACTGTTTCTGAAAGAGGTACTTGTAAAAGAAGAACTCATGGAGCTGTTATCGTTAAAAATGATGAGGTAATTGCAACAGGATATGTCGGAGCTCCAAGAGGAAGAAAAAATTGTTCGGATTTAAATTTTTGTGTAAGAGAAGAAAATAAAATTCCAAGAGGGGAACGTTATGAACTTTGTAGAAGTGTTCATGCAGAAGCTAATGCAATAATTAGTACTTCTCGAAGTCAAATGATTGATAGTACTTTATTTTTATGTAGTAAGGAAGTATTAAATGGGTCTTATGTACAAAATGATGATTGTTGTTCTATGTGTAAAAGAATGATTATTAATGCAGGTATTAAACAAGTTGTCATTCGAGAAACGAAAGATAATTATCGGGTTGTTGAAGTATCTTCTTGGGTCATGGAAGATGATTCCTTAGTTGTACATGCAGGTTATTAAAGAATAAACGAAATATTTATTCTTTTTTTCGACAAAAATTTTTCTTTTTATCCCTTATTATAGTTGTCAATTTTCCAAGTTAGGGGGTGAAAAGATGGAAAATTATGAAATTAATTCAAAAACATTGGCTTTGATTGCTTTAAAAAATAAAACGGAGATTTTTGAAGAAGAAAGTCATTTTATTGTGGATAAGTCAGCGAATGAAATCATGGAAGAAAGTTGTGCATATTTTGGTAGTTCTTTAAAAGGGCGTCAAAAAGGAACTGAATTTTTAATAGGTGTTTCATATAAAGCTCCAGTAATTGTTGAGGAAAGTAAGGAAATGATATTTTTTCCTACTAGTTCTCCTAGAAAAGAGAATTGTTCTTGGATTTCTCTTCAAAAAATTAATAAATATTTTCGAGCTGGAGAAAAAATGGTGATTGAATTTAAAAATGGAAGTCGAGTTGTTTTAGATTTATCCTTTGGAATTTTGGATAATCAGGTATTACGAGCAACTCGATTAGAATCTGTTCTGCGAGGAAGAAAAAAATGAGAAAATTGTTTTAAATATCATTAATTTTATGTTATAATGTAATAGGTATAGAGGTACACAATATACCTATTATTTTTGTATAAAGGCTTAAAAGAGGCATAAATATGTGGATAGAGTATTTAAAATTGCTAAATTTTCGAAATTATGAATCCTTAGGGATTCGTTTTCATCCTTCATTAAATATTATTTATGGAAATAATGGGGAAGGAAAAACAAATTTAGTTGAAGCTATTTATGTTTTAGGATTAACTCGTAGTTTTCGTTTAGTAAATGATCGAACGTTGATTCATCAAAATGCTACGGTTGCAAAAATAGAAGGAAATGTGCATAACCGCTATGAAACCAATTATAAAATTATCCTAAGTAAAGATGGTAAAAAGGTTAAAATTAATAATAATAATGTTTTAAAACTAAGTGATTATATTTCTAAAATTAATATTATATTGTTTCATCCGAATGATTTAAAAATTATTAAAGAAACACCTTCTATTCGAAGAAAAACTTTAAATATTGATATTTCACAATTAAATTTAGAATATTTAAGGGATTTGAATCAATATAATAAAATTTTAAAGCAGCGAAATGCTTATTTAAAACAATTGTTTATTAATAGTAATAATAGTACAACTTATTTGGATATTTTAACGAAAAAATTGATTTTTTATGGATTAAAAATTTTTCAAGAACGAGAGTATTTTGTAGCGTTGATTAATCAAACCTTATCTCAAATTTATCAGACTATTGCGGGTAAAGGGAAGCTATGTTTAAACTATATTTCCGATTATAAATCTTATAATGAAGAAAACTTGCTTCAGTTATATCAGAAATCTTTAAAGAAGGATCTTAGTTTTGGAAAAACTTCATTAGGAATTCATACTGATGATTTAATTTTTATTCTTGATGATTATGATTTAAAAGATTATGGTTCAGAAGGTCAACAAAAAAATGCTATTATTTCGTTAAAATTTGCAGAATTAAAACTTTTTTATCAATTGAAAGGGTATTATCCTATTTTAATTTTAGATGACTTATTTAGTGAGTTAGATGAACAAAAAATTGTCAATATTTTAAATTTTATTTCCAAAGATATTCAGGTGTTTATAACTACTACGGATGTAAATCATTTTCGATTTGTGGATAATAAAAATTATAAGAAATTTCAAGTAGAGAATGGAAAAATTATGGAGGTGTAAGAAAATGCAAAATGAAAATCAACATTATGGGGATAATGATATTCAAGTATTGGAAGGATTAGAGGCAGTACGTAAAAGGCCTGGAATGTATATAGGTACGACTAGTGAAGTTGGATTGCATCATTTGGTTTGGGAGATTGTGGATAATTCTGTTGATGAATCTTTAGCTGGATATTGTGATGATATTGAAGTTATAATTGGAAAAGGAAATACGATTACTGTTAAAGATGATGGACGTGGAATGCCCACTGGTATTAATGCTAAGACTGGTTTATCAACTGTGGAAACAATATTTACTGTGTTACATGCAGGTGGTAAGTTTGGCGGCGGCGGTTATAAAGTTAGTGGAGGATTGCATGGTGTAGGTGCAAGTGTTGTAAATGCTTTATCTGATTGGTTAGAGGTACGCGTGTATCGAGATGGTGAAGTTCATTATCAACGGTTTGAGCATGGTGGGCATCCCGTAGAACCTTTGAAAGTTATAGATAAATGTGCAGCTGATCGTACAGGTACAACAGTTACTTTTAAACCAGATGCGACGATTTTTCAAGAAACGACTATTTTTAATTTTACGACTTTGGCTAATCGTTTACAGCAAATTGCATTTTTGAATAAAGGATTACAAATTCGTTTGATTGATGAACGAGAAGAAGAGCAGAGTAAAACTTTTTTATATAATGGTGGTATTATTGAATATGTCCAAATGTTAAATAAGAGTAAAAATCCAATACATGATGAGATTGTTTATGTAGAGGGTAAAGAAAATGACATTATTATAGAAGTTGCTATGCAATATAATGATTCGTATAATTCTTCTATTTATTCTTTTGTTAATAATATTAATACTGGGGACGGTGGAACACATGAAGAAGGTGTAAAACGTGCTTTAACTAGAATTATTAATAATTATGCAAAAAATGCTAAGCTGCTAAAAGAAAATGATGAATCTTTAACTGGTGATGATGTTCGAGAAGGATTAACGATGATAATTAGTTGCAAGCATCCTGATCCACAATTTGAAGGTCAAACAAAAGGGAAACTTGGTAGTGCTGAAGTAAAGAAAATTGCAGATGATGTATTTAGTAATGGTTTTGAACGATTTTTAATGGAAAATCCAGATCAGGCTCGAGTTATTATTGATAAAGCTACTGTAGCAGCACGCGCTCGAATGGCAGCAAAGAAGGCGAGAGAATTAACTCGCCGAAAAACTGCTTTGGATACTTTTAATACGATTGGGAAATTAGCTGATTGTACCAGTAAAGATGCTACTATTTCGGAAATTTTTTTGGTCGAAGGAGATAGTGCAGGAGGTTCTGCCAAGGATGCTAGAATGCCGAAAACTCAAGCAATTTTACCATTACGTGGAAAGATTTTAAATGTGGAAAAAGCAAGATTAGATCGTGCTTTAGGTAATGAGGAAATTCGTACTATTATTACAGCCTTCGGAACTGGAATTGGTGATGAATTTGATATAGAAAAACTTCGTTATCATAAAATAATTATTATGACAGATGCTGATGTTGATGGAGATCATATTCGAATTCTTCTTTTAACACTATTTTACCGCTTTTTTAGACCAATTGTGGAAGGTGGGTATGTATATGCTGCCCAACCTCCTTTGTATAAAGTAGTGTATGGTAAAAACATTAAATATATTCAAACAGATGAAGAGTTGGCAGAATATCGTGCAACTTTACCTCCAAATGCTCGTCCAATTGTAAATCGTTTTAAAGGACTGGGTGAAATGGATGCAATTGATTTACGTGAAACTACAATGCATATTGAAAATCGTGTTTTAAGACGAATTACAGTAGAGGATGCAATGGCTGCAGATCAGGTTTTTACTGATTTAATGGGTGAGGATGTTTTACCTCGTAAAGTTTATATTGAAGATAATGCCCAATATGCAGAAGATTTGGATATTTAGGAGGTTAAAATGGATCGAATTATAGAAAACAATATTGAAGCAGAAGTAAAAAAATCATTTTTGAGATATTCTATGAGTGTCATTAAAGCTCGTGCATTACCAGATTTGCGTGATGGATTAAAGCCAGTACATCGACGAATTTTATACTCTATGTATGAATCTAGTTATACTCCAGATAAACCTCATCGGAAAAGTGCTAGAATTGTTGGAGATGTCATGGGAAAATATCATCCACATGGGGATTCTTCAATTTATGAGGCGATGGTTCGTATGGCGCAATCATTTAGTTTTCGTCATATGTTAGTAGATGGTCATGGAAATTTTGGTAATATGGATGGGGATGGAGCAGCAGCAATGCGTTATACAGAAGCTCGCTTATCAAAATTATCACTTGAAATGGTGAGAGATATTCAAAAAGATACGGTTGATTTTAAACCGAACTTTGATGAAACAGAAAAAGAACCTGATATTTTGCCAAGTAGGTTTCCAAATATTCTTGTAAATGGAACGATGGGAATTGCAGTAGGTATGGCGACGAATATTCCACCGCATAATTTAGGAGAAGTCATTGATGGTTGTGTTGCTTATATTGAAAATCATGATGTAACAACGGAAGATTTAATGCAATTTATAAAGGGACCTGATTTTCCAACTGGTGCTACTATTTTAGGTAATAGCGGAATTAAAAAAGCTTATGAAACTGGAAGAGGAACTATTACAATTCGTGGTAAAGTTGAAATAGAAGAAACAAATGGTAAATCTCGCATTATTGTTACAGAGTTGCCATATCAAGTGAATAAAGCTGAGTTTCAATCTCGAATAGGAGAATTAGTTCGAGATAAAATTATTGATGGAATTAGTGAATTACATGAAGAATCAAATTTGGAAAATCCAGTTCGTGTCGTTATTTATTTGAAACGAGATGCAAATGCGAATGTTGTATTAAATAATTTATATAAACATACCCAATTGCAAACTACTTTTGGAATAAATTTCTTGATGTTAGATCAACAAAAACCAAAGGTTTTACCGTTAAAAGACATTATATCAAAGTATATTGATTATCAAAAGGAAATTATTATTCGAAGAACGAAGTTTGATTTAGGGAAGGCTCAAGAAAGAGTACATATTTTAGAAGGTTTGAAAATAGCTTTAGATCATTTAGATGAAGTTATTAAAATTATTCGAGAATCTAAAACAGATGTGATAGCTAAAGAAGAATTAATGAAACGTTTTACTTTAGACGAAATTCAATCTAATGCAATATTGGAAATGAAATTGCGTCGTTTAACTGGATTAGAACGAGAAAAAATCGAAAATGAATTGTTTGAATTACATAAGTTAATTGAAGAATTAATGTCTATTTTAGCAAGTGAAGAAAAAATATTAGCAATTATAAAAGAAGAATTACTTGAAATTAAGCACAAATATGCAGATGAAAGACGAACTAATATAGATATGACAGCCATTGAATATATTGAAGATGAATCATTGATTCCAGAAGAAAATATTATGATTGCTTTAACAAATAAAGGGTATATTAAACGTACTACGGTAGATACTTTTAAATCTCAAAATCGTGGTGGTGTAGGTGTAAAAGGAATGGGAACAAATGAAGAAGACTTTGTAGAACATTTAATAAATATGTCCACGCATGATTATGCTTTATTCTTTACAAATAAAGGAAAAGTTTATCGTTTAAAAGGTTATGAAATACCAGAATATAGTCGTCAATCAAAAGGATTACCAATTATTAATCTACTTCAAATTGAAAAAGATGAAATGATTAATAGTGTAATTAATATAAGTAACGATCATGATTATAAATATATTTTATTTGTTACAAAACAAGGAATTGTGAAAAAAACTGCAATTCATGAGTTTGATAGTATTCGAACTTCTGGAAAAATATGCATTAATTTAAGAGATGATGATGAATTAATTGCGGTAAAAAAGACTACTGGAGATAATTTAATTCTTTTAGGTTCTAGTACAGGGCGTATGGTAAAATTTGATGAAAATGAATTACGAGTAATGGGTAGAACTGCTACAGGGGTAAAAGGAATTAATTTAGGTGAATCTACTTGTGTTGGAGCGGAAATAGCTACTGATGATGATAAAGTGTTAATTGTTACCGAAAAAGGATACGGAAAGCAAACAAATGTTTGTGAATATAGAGGTACAAAACGAGGTAGTAAGGGTGTAAAAGCTTTAAATACAACAGATAAAAACGGTAATATCTCAGCATTTAAAGTTGTATCAGAAAATCAAGATGTAATAATTATTACTAATACAGGGATGTTAATTCGTATGCCCCTTGAGCAAGTTTCAACATTAGGAAGAGTCACACAAGGCGTTCGATTAATTCATCTAAAAGATAATCAGATAGTTTCAACAATTAGTTTGGTTGATCATGAAGAATCGGATTTAGAACAAACTACAGATTAAATATTAAGAATGTTCCACGTGAAACATTCTTTTTTTGTGGATAACTATATTTTTTTCAAATATTAAATTTACGGTTGTTTGTGTATAAGTAAAAATATATAAAATAATAATATTAAAATTATGTGGATAAATACATTATAAAATATATAATTAACAAAAAAACTTTTAGTTTAGCTTTTTATTGAATAATAATCTTGATGTTCCACGTGAAACTATGTGTATAACTTCTTGTTATCAAATTTTCTTTCTTTAATAAATTGTTTATAAATGCTTTTAAATCTAATTAAAACATATCTTTTAACTTTTATTCTTTCGATTCACACTTGTTTTTTCATATTTTATTTAAAAAAAAGAATTTTTATGTGCATAAATATGTTCCACGTGGAACATAAAAAAAAGTTGATAAAAGCTTTTCTCTTTGTTAAAATGTATATGTGCAACAAATATATTGCAAACTGGTCAGAATCGGAAGATAGCAGCCAATGTAATCCCTGTTTGTGTGCACTTTTTTTATAGGTGAAAATATGGATGAAAAAATATATAAAATATGTATTAAATTAGCTGAAAAAGCAGCTAAAATTGGTGAAGTTCCCATTGGGGCAGTTATAGTACATAATGATAAAATAATTGCTAAAAATTATAATTTACGCGAAAAAAGACATGATATTACAGCACATGCTGAAATTTTAGCTATAAAATGTGCTTCTAAAATTTTAAAACGTTGGAATTTGTGTGATTGTGATCTATATGTTACTTTAAAGCCTTGTTCTATGTGTGAAAGTGTTATTAAGCAGGCACGTATAAAACATGTTTATTATTTAAATGAGAAATTATCTTATAAAAAGGAGTATAATAAAACACTTTTTTATAACAAAAAGAATGAAGAGCTTGAAAAGTGTTATAGTGAACTTTTATCGAGTTTTTTTCGGAATAAAAGGTAGTAAAAATTGCAATTTATGTTATAATTATTGTGGTGATTATCAATGGAATACAAAGTTCTTTATCGAAAGTATCGTCCTGATAGTTTTAAAAATATCGTTGGACAAGATTTTACAAAAACTATGTTACAAAATGCTGTGAAAAATAAAAAAATATCACATGCTTATATATTTACGGGTCCAAGAGGAACAGGAAAAACGAGTACAGCTAAAGTTTTTGCTAAATCTATTAATTGTGAACATCCGATTGATGGAGAAGCTTGTGGAACTTGTAATTCATGTTTAAATTTCTTATCTAGTTCAGATATTATTGAAATAGATGCTGCATCTAATAACGGTGTAGATGAAGTACGTGAACTTATTAATAATGTTAAAATCGCTCCTACTAATAGTAAATATAAAATATATATAATCGATGAAGTTCATATGATGACTCAAAGTGCTTTTAATGCTTTATTATTAACTTTGGAAGAACCGCCATCTCATGTCATATTTATTATGGCTACTACCAATATTGAAAGTGTTCCTATTACTATTTTATCGCGTTGTCAACGGTTTGATTTTAAGAAATTTTCAATAGAAGAATTAGTTTCTCAAATTAAATATGTATGCAAACAAGAAAATATTCAAATAACAAACGATGCTGTAGAGGAAATTGCGTATATATCTGAGGGAGGAATGCGTGATGCATTGAGTTTAGTAGATCAATTATCAGCCAATTCTACTGATATAACGATAGAAAATATATTATCTAATTATGGTTCTATATCAATAGTATTTATAAAAAATATTGTTCAAAGCTTATTGAATAAAGATATAAAAACTATTATGTCGTTATTTGATGAATTAAAAAGAGGAGCAACCGATTATAAAATTTTTATAAAAAAACTAATTCAAGAATTAATGATTTATTGTATTAAGTTAAAAACTGAATATATTACTTCAAATTTGTCTTATGAAGAAGTAAAATGTATTGTCTTTGAGTTAAATGATTGTATGAATCGGGCAAATATAAATGTAAATCCTTATTCTTTGATTGAATTAATTTTATTAGGATATATAAAGAATGACTTTGTTAAGGATCCCATGAAATCAAAAGTAGAAGAAGACTTAAAAAATAACGATAGTATAAATGAAAATGTGAATAATATTACTCATGAAGTGGAAGATACATCTTTAGAAGAAAAGTCTCTCCAAAATCATTTTTTAGAAATAAAAACAGTACGCATTAATAATTGTTTTTGTGGAGCCAAGAAGAATATTTTACAAAAATTGCAGCAAGAATGGTTGAATATTATGACTTCACCAATTCCTGATGATATTTTAAATTTATTGGTTGATTCTAAAATTGTAGCTGCATCTGAGAGTCATGTTATTATTGCTACTAATGTGGAAGGAACTGCTATTTTAATTAATAATCGTCTTTTAGAAATTACCGATTATTTATGTGAATTTTTTGCTCAAGAATTTACATTTATTGCACTTAGTGAATCAGAATGGTTAAAAGAAAAGCAGATATATATTGAAAATTTACATAATGGTAAAACATACGAAATGCTAAGTGAGAAAAATTTGACGATTCCTTTGGATTCTGTTGAAAAAAGAGAGCCATCTCTTGAAAAAATTGCTCAAGAACTATTTGATCATGATAAAATAGAGATAGTTTAATTAGAAAGAAGGAACAAAAAATGAATATGCAAAGTATTATGGCACAAGCGCAAAAAATGCAAAGAGATTTACAAAAAAAGAAAGATGAATTAAATAAAGAATTATTTCCCGGGAAATCTGACTGGGTAGAAGTAGTATTTAATGGGAGTCGTGAGATTCAAAGTGTTAAAATTCTTTTTGAAGGGAATATTACTCAAGATGATAAGGAAATGTTAGAAGATATGTTTTTATTAGCTGTAAAAGATTCTATGCAAAAAATAGATAAAGCATTTCAAGATAAAATGGGCTCTTATGCTGGTATGCTTGATGGTTTGATGTAAGATGATTTATCCTGAAAAATTTGAAAAAATTATGGAATTTTATAAAAAATTGCCAGGAATTGGAGAAAAAAGTGCTGAGCGTTTAGCCCTTGCTACTTTAGATATGAAAGAAAGTGAGATTTTAGATTTTTCTGAGAATATAAAGTTAGCTCGTCAACAGTTACATCCTTGTTCTATTTGCGGTCATTTGACGGAGCGTGATGTTTGTTATATTTGTTCAAATGATCAACGAGAACAGAACTTGATTTGTGTAGTAGAAGATTATAAAAATGTGTTTTCTTTTGAAAAGGTAGGTAATTATCGGGGAGTTTATCATGTTTTAAATGGATTAATTTCTCCAATGGATAATATAGGTGCTGATGATATTAATTTAGCATGTTTAGTGAAGCGAATTGAAAAGTTAGAACAATCAGAATTAATATTAGCATTAAAATCTTCTATAGAGGGTGAAACAACGACTTTATATATTAAAAAAATTTTTGAAGGAAAAAATGTTGTAATTTCTAGATTATCATATGGGCTTCCAATGGGAGCAGAAATAGATTATATCGATACTGTAACTCTTTCACATGCTCTGAGTGATCGAAAACAAATATCCGAATAAATTTTTCTTTTATATCATATATATTTTTGAGGGATTTATATGATAAAGAAGATAATAAATGCAGGACGAAAAATTGTAATTGCCTTTTTAATTTTATATGGATTTAATTTATTAGTTTCATCTATTAATATCTTTATTCCGATAAATGTAATTACTTTAGGAACCGTTAGTTGTTTAGGAGTACCAGGTTTATTATCGTTAATAGCAATGTTTTTTATTTTAAAGTAATATAGGTGGTAGTAATGGATAATCAACAATTAGAGTGTATTTTAACTAGCTATCGTGAGGAGCGTCTTTCTCATGCTTTTTTGATTGAAACAAATAATCAGGAACAATGTTTAAAAGACTTAAAGAAAATATTATGTGAAATAAATTGTGAGCAAGAATATGTACAAGATTGCTTTAAATGTAATTTATGTCATTTAATTGAACTTGAGAATCTTCCTAGTTTGATAATAGTTCGACCTGATGGTCAAAATATACGCAAGGAGCAGGTTTTAGATTTAAAGAAAAAATTTAGTACAATCCCGATTTATTCTAAATACAATATGTATATTTTTATGGCCTCAGAACGTTTAAATGCATCCTCCTCAAATACAATTTTAAAGTTTTTAGAAGAACCAGAAAATGGTATATTAGGATTCTTTATTACAAATAATAAAGAGAATATAATTGAGACAATTAAAAGTAGGTGTCAAATTTTAGTTCAATTATATGATGAAAAAGATTCTAATGAAGAAGTGAACCAAATCGCGATTCAACTTATTAGCGAGGTACACCTTTCAAAAGAAATGGCATTATTATTCAATAAGTCAATTTTAACCAATGATTTTTCTAAAGAATTATGTCAAAAAGTATTTCAAAAAATGATAGAAATTTATTATTATTTTTATAAAAGTCAATTTTATGAACAAGATAATAATTTATATTCAGAACTAAATTTTTTATTTAAAAAATCTTCTGATCTTCTTTTAGAACAAATACAATTAGTTCAGTTATTAGAGAAAGAGTTAAATTATAATGTAAATTTAAATTTGTTACTAGATCGATTTGTCCTAGAAACGAGGTAAATATGAATATATATGGTGTTCAATTAAAAGAGCGAGGGAAAATATATTATTTTAACGGTAATCAATTAAAAATTGCGTTAAATGTCACTGTAATAGTAGAAACTGAAAAAGGCTTACAGTTTGGAAAAGTAATTTCAATCGCCAATTCAGAAATGTCAGAAAAATTTAAGGAAAATATTAAAAATATAGTTCGAATTAGTACGAAACAAGATTATGATCAATATTTAAAGAATTTAAAAGATGCTAAATTAGCTTTAGAGCAAGCAAGAAAATTAGCTCAAGATTTAAAGTTAGAAATGAATTTTATATCTGCTGAATTTACTTTTGATCGAAAACAATTATTATTATCATTTTATGCTGATGATCGTATTGATTTTCGAGAGTTAGCTAAAAAATTAGCGGCAATTTATCGTACGAGAATAGAGTTACGTCAAGTTGGTGCAAGAGATAAAGCTTCTCAAGTTGGTGGAATAGGTCCTTGTGGTAGAGAACTGTGTTGCAGTAGTTTTTTAACACATTTGGAGTCTGTTTCAATGAATATGGCTAAGAATCAAAATATTGCTTTAAATCCTTCTAAAATAAATGGAAGTTGCGGTAGATTATTATGTTGTTTTACTTACGAAGATGCTGAATATTCAAGATGCCAAAAAGGAATGCCATCTATAGGGGAAAAAGTGATGACATCATTTGGTGAAGGTATTGTTTCTCAAGTTGATGTTTTAAATCGTAAATTTATTGTTATGGTAAATGGTGAATATAAGGAAATTAAAATAGATGAAGAAAGTATTAAATGATTTATATGATTATTTTGGAATGAAAATATATCAATACGAAGAAGGATTTAAGTTTTCTCTTGATTCCATTTTATTGGCAGAAATGGTACATGTTTGCAAAAATACTCAAAATATATTGGATTTATGTACAGGAAATGCGGTAGTTCCTTTAATATTATCAACAAAAACTCACCTTCCCATTGTAGGGTTCGAAATTCAAAATGAAATATATCAATTAGCAAGAGAATCTGTTAAATATAACCAGAAAGAAGAGCAAATTAACATTTATCACGATGATATCAAGAATTGGAATCTCTATTTCCCGGGAAATAATTTTGATATTATTACTTGTAACCCTCCGTATTTTAAAGTTCATCATCTAGATTTTATAAATTCACAGCCTTTGAAACAAATAGCTCGGCATGAAGTAAAGATTACTTTAGAAGAAATTATTGATTTATCGTCAAAGTGTTTAAAATTAAAGGGAAGTCTATATATGGTACATATTCCGTCTCGATTACAAGAAATTATGATATTGTTAAATCGTTATGGATTTGGTATGAAAGAGTTGTATTTTGTCTATCCGAATCCCAATAAAGAATCATTTTTAATCCTTTTTCGAGCTGTTAAAAATGCTAAAATGGGATTAAAGGTTTACTCTCCCATTTATTTGAATCAGCTGAAAACTTATCAAAATTTGTTTGAATGAGGTGGAAAAATGAAATTAATTGTAGGTTTGGGGAATCCAGGATGTGAATATGACAATACACGTCATAATATTGGTTTTATGGTTTTGGATCATTATCTTAATTCCAAAGATTGGAAAAAGAAATTTGATGGGGTTTATCAAATTATTACGATTGATCAAGAAAAAGTTCTTTTTTTAAAACCATTAACATATATGAATTTGTCAGGTAATTCGGTGGTTAAAGCGGTAAAGTTTTATAATATAGAAATTCAAGATATTTTAGTAATTCAAGACGATTTAGACATTTCTTTTGGAAAATATCGTTTAAAAAAGAATAGTTCTCATGGTGGTCATAATGGGATTAAATCGATTATATCAGCTCTAAATTCTAATCAATTTTCTCGATTAAAAATTGGTATTCAAACTACTAAAAAGGATGATGTTATCAATTTTGTATTAGGCAAATTTTCTAAAATAGAATCGGATCAATTATCTTCTCAATATGATGTTTTCTTTAAAATAATTGAGTCGTTTATTTTAAAAGGTATTGATCAAACAATGAATGATTATAATCATTAAGGAGAGTTTCTATGTTAAACAGTCTTTTTTCTTTTGATAAAAATTGTATTATTCAAGGTTTAACTAGTGAGTTAAATATTTTTTATATTTATGAAGCATATCAACATTTTCAAAAGAATATTTTAGTAGTTACAAGTAGTTTATATGAAACAAATCAAATTTATAATTCCTTAGAAACATATACAGATCATGTTTTATTATTTCCAATGGATGACTTTTTGACATCAGTTGCTGTTGCTGTTTCTCCTGAACTTCAAATGAAACGTTTAGAAACTTTAGAAAAGATAAAACATGAGCATTGGATAATCATAACTAATTTAACTGGTTATCTTCGTTTTTTGCCAGATTTATCAAAAAAGTCGCTTTTTCAACTAGGATTGTCTGTTGGAACGACTTTTTCGAGAGATAAATTACATGATTTATTATTACAATATGGTTATAAACAAGAATCTTTAGTAACTTCTACTGGAGAAATTGCGATCCGAGGATTTGTTGTTGATTTGTTTCCTATTTATGAAGAACACCCGATTAGAATTGAATTTTTTGGAGATGAGATTGAATCAATTCGTCGATTTGATGAGTCATCCCAAACGTCATTAGAGGTTTTGAATGAAATAATCATACATCCTTATCAGGAGATGAATACAGATTCAAAAAGTAATTTGATTGATTATTTAGATAAACCAGTCGTAATTTATAAGGATTATCAACAAATAAAGATCAGTGCAATGAAATTAGAAGAAGAAATTTTGCAATTTCAAATTTCGAAAGAAGAACATGGCAAGAAATATATGTTTTCTTTTGATGAAATAAGTCCCGATTACGAAATATATTTAAATGCGGTATTACAAGAGCAAAAAAAAGATAATCTATATCATTATGATTCAAAAGAAATTGAAAATTTTAATGGTAATTTTGATTTATTAAAAGAATATGTATTGCAAAAGCTTCATTTGAAGAAAAAAATTATCTTTTGTTTATCGAAAGAAAGCCAAATAAAGCATATTTCAAATCTTTTTTCTCAATGTGAAATTACTTATCAACAAAACAAAATTTATACTAACGTAATACATATATGGAAAATGAAAATGAATCATGGATTTGAAATTCAAGATTTTGTTGTGATTTCTGAATTTGATATTGAAAAAGTACAGAATACTACGATTCATTATAAAAATAATTATCGAATTGGTCGTAAAATTAATACATTGGATTCTTTAAAAACTGGAGATTATGTTGTTCATCGAATGCATGGAATTGGTATCTATTTTGGGGTAGTAACTTTGACACAATATGGAGTTAAAAAGGATTATATTCAAATAAATTATTTTGGCAACGACAAAGTATATATTCCAGTTGAAAAAATTTCAACCATATATAAATATACGGATAAAGATGGTATGAAACCTCAGGTCAATAAATTAAATTCTCCTAGTTGGGTAAATAAAAAGCGTGCCATTCAAAAAAGAATACATGATATTTCTGATGAACTCATTCGACTTTATGCTGCGCGAAATCAAATTCAAGGAGAAATATATATGGATTATGAAGAAGAGGCTGTTTTTGCTTCCTATTTTCCTTATATGTTAACTCGTGATCAAGAAAGAGCCATTCAGGATATTGATAGAGATTTAAAAAATCCTGTACCAATGGATCGTCTTTTATGTGGAGATGTGGGATTCGGAAAGACAGAAGTTGCTTTTCGAGCTATTTTTAAAGCTATTTTAAATAATAAGCAAGTGTTTTATTTGTGTCCTACAACAATCTTAAGTAAACAGCAATATGAATCCGCTTCAGCTCGTTTTTCTGAATATCCTCTTGAAATTGCTTTGTTAAATCGCTTTACAACTGTTAAAGAAACAAAACGAATATTAAATGATTTAAAAACAGGTAAAATTGATTTGGTATTTGGTACTCATCGCTTATTGAGTGAAGATGTACAATTTCAAAAATTAGGTTTATTAATTGTTGATGAAGAACAACGTTTTGGAGTTACGCATAAAGAAAAGATTAAGAAGTTTAAAAATGATGTTAATGTTTTAACTCTTTCAGCTACTCCTATACCGCGAACTTTAAAAATGGCTCTAAGTGGTTTACGTGATTTATCTATTATTGATACTGCTCCAGTCAATCGTTATCCAGTTCAAACTTATGTGATTGAAGAAAATTTTTTGCTTATTAAAGATGCCATTTATAAAGAATTATCTCGTCAAGGACAAATCTTTATCCTTTATAATCAAATTTCTTCTATTGATAAAAAAATGGCAGAATTACAAAAATTAGTTCCAGAAGCAAGAATTACTTTTGCACATGGACGTATGACAAAAAAAGAATTAGAAGATATTATGACATCATTTGTTAATTATGAATTTGATATTTTACTTTGTACAACGATTATTGAAACAGGAATTGACATTCCAAATGCGAACACGCTTATTATATATGATGCAGATCATTTTGGTTTAAGTCAACTTTATCAGTTACGTGGTCGGGTAGGACGAAGCAATAAAATAGCTTATGCTTATTTGATGTATAATCCGTCTCGAATTTTAAATGAAATAGCAGTAAAACGTTTGCAAGCAATTAAAGAATTTACTGAATTAGGTAGTGGTTACCGAATTGCAATGCGCGATTTATCTATTCGTGGAGCTGGAGATTTACTAGGAAGTGAACAAGCAGGATTTGTTGATACTGTAGGTATCTCCTTATACATGAAAATGGTGGAAGAAGAAATGATGCGTCTTCGAGGAGAAGAAGTATTAGAAGAAGAAGATACAAAATCACTGCTTAATGTTGAAACTCATATTAGTGATAATTATGTTTCTGATGAAGATTTAAAAATTGAAATTCATCAAAAGATTAATGAAATAGATAGTTATGATAAATTATTAGAAGTCAAAACTGAATTAGAAGATAGATTTGGTAAAATTAGTAATTCTATCGAAGTATATATGTATGAAGAATGGTTTGAAAAATTAGCGAATCGATTAAATATTACTAAAGTTGTTCAAAGTGATCGTGAAATTACAATTGAAATTCCTGAAGAAATTAGTTCGATGTTAAAAGGCGATAAATTATTTTTAGAGGTATATAATATTAATCCTAAGTTTCAGTTAAAATACCTTAATAAACGTATCATCATTCAATTATCATTAAAAGGTTTAGAAAAACATTTTGTTTATTATGTAGTACCTTTGATGGATAAAATTTTGCAAGATATTTTACCTTTTTTCAATAATTAAAGTATAAAATATTTTGTTTATTCCAAGAATATATATAGATTGGAGTGAACAAATTTGAAGTCAACTGGAGTTATTCGAAGAATTGACGAATTAGGGAGAATTGTAATCCCAAAAGAAATAAGGAGACACTTAGGAATTCGTGAAGGAGAAAATTTAGAAATCTTTGTAGAAGGAGATCAAATTGTTTTAAAGAAATATTCTAAAATGTTAGAATATGCAGATTTTTCAGCTAAATTATGTGAATTAATACCAAGTTCTATGGATTTAGGAATTATGATAACTGATCGGGATCGAATTGTTTCTTTTTCTAACAATATTAAAATAGATTTAGATCAGTCATTAATAGAAAACCGTTTTATGGAGTATATACAAAATCGAGAGACATATGAGTCAACTTCGTATGAAAAAATGAATATTGGAGATTATGAAATAGAAGGCTATTTTTATTTTCAACCGATTATTTCTACGATGGATTGTTTGGGTCTTATTATTTTCATTAAGGATCAATCTTTATCGAAAGAAGAGAAACAATTTGCCAAATTTTTGGCTACTTTAATTGCGAATAAAATTGACATTTCATAAATAATTGTGATAGAATTTGGATAAATTTAGTGAAGAAGGAAAGAGAAATATTGTCTTTTTTAAGAGAGTCTATGAATTGGTGAGAATAGATAAAAAGAGATATGGAAGATGGTTCTGGAGCTAAAACGATGACTTCACGTTACGAAGAAAAGCGCATGAAAATCATGAAAAAAGGTGGTACCACGGGTTTGCTCGTCCTTTTGTTCATGATTTTTTTTTGGAAAAGAGGAGAAAATATGGAAAAAAAATATAGTATTTTTACTGCAATAGCCTATACTTCTGCAAAACCTCATATTGGAAATACGTATGAAATTGTTTTAGCAGATGCAATTGCCCGCTTTAAGAGATTTCAAGGATTTCAAGTTTATTTTCAAACTGGAACAGATGAACATGGTGAAAAAATTGCTTTAAATGCTAGCAATATTGGAATCACACCCCAAGAATATTGTGATAATATTTCCCAGGAAATAAAAAATATTTGGGATTTAATGAATACTTCTTATGATAAGTTTGTTAGAACAACCGATAAGCGTCATGAGGAAATAGTTGGACGAATTTTTCAAAAATTATATGAACAAGGTGATATTTATTTAAGTAAATATGAAGGTCTTTATTGTATCCCTTGTGAGTCATTTTTTACAGAAAGCCAATTGGTAGATGGGAAATGCCCTGATTGTGGTCGAGAGGTTGTGATAAAAAGTGAAGATGCTTATTTTTTTAAAATGTCTAAGTATCAAAAAAAATTAGAAGATTATATTGAATCACATCCTGATTTTATTGAACCTGAATCTAGGAAAAATGAAATTATAAATAATTTTATACGACCCGGTTTATTTGATTTATGTGTTTCAAGAACTTCTTTTGATTGGGGAGTTAAAGTTCCAATGAATGAGAAACATGTGGTATATGTTTGGTTAGATGCACTTACAAATTATATTACAAATGTTGGTTATGATGTGGCTGCTCCAAGTAATGAATTTTATCAAATATGGCCAGCAGATCTTCATGTGGTGGGGAAAGATATTATTCGGTTTCATATGATTTATTGGCCTATCTTTCTAATGGCTTTAGATTTACCTTTGCCTAAAAAAATTTATGGCCATCCTTGGTTATTAATGAATAATGATAAAATGAGTAAAAGTAAAGGAAATGTTCTCTATGCGGATGATTTGGTAAAACAATATGGAGTAGATGCCATTCGTTATTATTTGTTACATGAGATTCCATATAATCATGATGGAAATATTACATTATCTTTAATAGAAGAGCGAATTAATTCTGATTTAGCAAATGTGTTAGGAAATTTAGTGAATCGTACGATTACGATGGGTCAAAAATATTTTCAAGGTCATATTCAAAATCCTAATCAAATCGAAGAAATTGATCATTTATTTTTAGCAAAAATAAATGATTTAGACCAACAGGTTATATTACATATGGATAAATTAGAGATTGGCAATGCAATCGATGATATTTTTGATTTGCTGCGTGCTAGTAATAAATATATTGATGAAACAATGCCATGGATACTTGCCAAAAATGAGGAAAAACAAGATCGTTTAGAAACTGTGTTGTATCATTTATTAGAATCTATTCGAGTTTCGGCTATTTATTTGAGTCCTTTTTTACCCGAAACTGGCCAAAAAATGTTATGTCAATTAAATCAAAAGAATGATTCTAGATCTTTTGAGTCTACTTTAAAATATGAATTAAATCAACCAGAAATATTATTTCAACGGATTGATTTATCTAAAGATAGGTGAAACAAAATGAATTTTTTTGATTCTCATTGTCATTTGTTTCGGGAATATTATTCTTCATTAGAAGAAGTTTTTCAGAATGCAAAAGCTGCATCAGTAGGTCGATATATTGTCAGTGGCTGTAATCATCAAAGCAACCGTGAAGTCATGACATTACTTTCCAATGCTTCTTGCTATGGTGTTATTGGTATTCATCCAGAAGAAGCATCTGAAAATCAAGAAAAAGCTTTAATATATTTGGAAGAACATATTCAAGATACTAAAATTTTAGGAATAGGAGAAATTGGTTTAGATTATCATTATACGAAAGAAAATAAAGAATTACAAAAAGAATTATTTGAAGCGCAATTAAGAATAGCTGAAAAATATCATGTGCCAGTTATAATTCATTCCCGCGAAGCAACTGCAGATACCATAGAAATTTTAAAAAGATATCAAGTAAAAGGAATTATTCATTCTTTTACTGGTAGTTTAGAAACAGCGAAGATTTATATTGAAATGGGTTATAAATTGGGAATTAATGGAGTGGTAACCTTTAAGAATAGCCATTTAAAAGAAATATTACCTTTTATTTTTCCTTCAATTGTTTTAGAAACAGATAGTCCTTATTTGACTCCACATCCTTATCGAGGACAACAAAATCAACCGAAGAATATTTATTTGATTGCTTCTTTTATTGCTGAAACTTTAAAAATTGATATAAGTCAAGTTGAAAAAGTTACCAATGATAATCTTTACGCCATTTTTGACAAATTATCTTAATTATGATAGGATTATTCTATGATCTGAGGTGATGATTTTGGGAAAATTTAAATTATCTTTATCCCAAGTGATTCGTACTTGTTTCATAATATTTGTTATTTTAGTGGCAGAATCTAGTTCCAATATTATCGAAACGAAATTTGAAAATGATGCAACTAATCGAACGATTAATTTATCGACTATTGCTTTAAAATTAGAAGAAGATATTAAAAATGATTTATATAGTGCTAAAGATACCTATACAGGAGATTTGACAGGGTATGGTGCAGATTGTCCTCTGTGTGGTGGCACACTTGCTTGTCTTCCTAATTATTATGTGAAAGATGGTACTGATACATATGCTGATCCCATTTATGGTAATGTTCGAATTGTGGCTTCTAGTAAAAATTTACCGTGTGGAACGATAGTTCGTTTTCAGCATAAAGGTTTATCAAAAGAACCTATCGTAGCAATCGTATTAGACCGTGGTGTATTAGGGAATGATTTAGATTTGCTTTCACCAAGTGAGGCATATGCGAAGCAATATGTTGGCAGAAAGTCTATAACTTATGATGTTTTAAGACAAGGCTGGAATTCTTAAACCTTGTTTTTTTTTGATTAATTTGCTATTTTTATGGAAGAAAAGAGTGATTTCATGCATATTCCAGCGAAGAAAAGTTTAGGCCAAAATTTTTTAAAAGATGAACAAATTTTACAAAAAATAGCCTCTATCATTTCAGTTAAACCAAGCGATTTAATTTTAGAAATTGGCCCAGGAAAAGGAGCTTTAACTAAATACTTAATAGAGAAAAATTGTTATTATAAAGCGTATGAAATTGATGAGCGAATGAAACCAATTTTAACTACTTATTCTAATCATATTATATATAAGGATTTTTTAAAAAGTAATTTAAAGGAAGATTTTAAAGATATTTCTTTTGATTGTTTTTATGTGATTGCTAATATTCCTTATTATATTACTACGCCGATTATTGAACATGTTATCAATGCTGATGTACCACTTGCTAAAATGGTGTTATTAGTACAAAAAGAAGTAGCAGAACGTTTTGCAGCATTTCCTGGGACCAAAGAATATGGTTATTTTACTGTTTTTTTAAATTATTATTTTAACGTTAGAAAAGTGATGGATGTTCCTCGTACTGCTTTTATTCCTGTTCCAAATGTCGATAGTGCAGTAGTTTTATTTACAAGTAAAGAAAGGACATTTTTAAATCAAAAAAAGTATTTTCAATTTTTAAAAGAATGTTTTGCAAATAAGCGAAAAACTTTACGAAATAATTTAAAAAATTATCAATGGGATGCTATTTTGAAGATTTTAAAAGAAAATCAATTGAGTGACCAAGTTCGAGCTGAAGAAATACCATCTTATGTATTTGAGAAAATATTTTTAAGCTTAAATTAGTAAAATGTTTTAGGCTTTTGCATATTATTATACTGGTGATATTGTGAATATAAAAAAAGGTGATTATGTAACTCGCAATAGTTATCAAAATGACACGATTTTTAAAGTTATAAATATAAAAGGTGATATGTATTATCTAAAAGGTGTCGATGTTCGTCTTTATGCTGATAGTATTGTGGATGATTTAATATTGGCTCAGGATTTTAAGGTGGAAGAAGAAGTGGAGCCAGAAATTAAGGTTGCAGAAGATTCTATGCTTCGAGGAGATTTCTTTTATTTGCCAGGAAAAATACTTCACATAGATGGAGATAGTGAATATTTAGAAAGATGTTTAAAATTTTATCGTAAAAATAAAGTGTTTGCAGTAGGAAAAAAAGTGAGTGAAAGTGAAATTCCTTCTAAAATTCATATGCTTTTATTAGAATATCAACCAGATATCGTCATTATTACAGGTCATGATGCGTATTATAAGAAAAAAGGGGATATTCATGATACGCGAAACTATAAAAATACAGAAAACTTTATTAAAGCCGTAAAAGAGGCACGTCGTTTTGAAAAAAGTCATGAAAAATTAGTTATTATTGCTGGAGCTTGTCAAAGCAATTATGAAGAATTAATTAAAGCTGGAGCAAATTTTGCTTCTAGTCCAAAACGAGTCAATATTCATGCTTTGGATCCTGCCATTATTGCGTCAACGATTGCAATGAGTGAACGAAATAAAGAAATTGATTTAGTTAACTTATTAGATAAAACAAAATATGGTAAAGATGGTATGGGTGGTCTTATGTGTAATGGTATCATGTATGTTGGGTATCCAAGATGAAAGGAATGAATTAGATTGAATCTGGATATAATTAAAAATGAAATGCAAAAACATATGAATGAAAATGTAGAAATTTCAGTATATGGACTTCGAAATAAGACAGAATATTTTATTGGACGAATTTCGAAAATGTATCCTTATATTTTTACAGTTTTAGTGAATGGAGTCGAAAAAAGCTTTAATTATGCAGATGTGATAACGGGTGAAGTACAAGTAAAGTATATGTAAAAACCTATTGATTTCCAAGATTATCTGCTATATGATATAAATAAGTTTGATTAAAACTTTAGAAGGAGTGTAACTATGAAGATAACATCAGTAAGCGTTCGAAAAATTGAAAAAGAAGGCTCTCGAATGAAAGGAATTGCATCTGTTTTAATCGATGATTCTTTTGCTATTCATGATATTCGTATTATTGAAGGAGATAATGGATTATTTATTGCTATGCCAAGTAGAAAAACAGCTACTGGGGATTACCGTGACATTGCTCATCCAATTAATCCAGATGTTCGTAAAATGTTTGAAGAAGCTATTTTTGAAGAATTTCAAAAAGCAGAAACTGCTGAATAAGATTCCAATAAAGGAATTCTTTTTTTATGAATAAAATTTTTTTTCCTTCATAGCTTTTATTAGGAGGCATTAAAATGGATAAGAATATAGAAGAACTTATTACTAGTAATCATGAAGTGAAAATAATGGATCGTCGGCAGATTTATTTAAGTGGTGTCAAAAAAATTAGTAGTTTTGATAATGAAGAATTTTTATTAGAAACTACAATGGGAGTATTGTTGTTAAAAGGAGAAGGCTTGGAAATTTTGCGTTTAGATACTCATGATGGAAATGTACGAATTAAAGGAAAAATTAATAGTTTTGCTTATTTAGAAAATAGAGAAAAAGTAAAAGAAGAATCCATTTTTGCAAAATTATTTAAATAATGAACTATAAAGTACAACTTTTGTCTTTTTTTCTTTCCTTTCTTTTTGGTTTATTTTTTTCTTTTACGAGTCGCTTTCATTATAAGCTTGTTTTTTCTTTAAATCGATGGTATCGATATTTCCTTACCTTTCTATTTATTTTAGATATTTCTTTATTATATATTTTAATATTATATTATGTAAATCAAGGTGTTTTTCATTTTTATTTTTTAATTTGTACTTTTATTGGTTATTTTTGTGAAAAATCACTTTTTAAAAATGTTAAAAAACATGTAAAGTTTCGTCGATTCGTTGAAAAGCGATTTTTTCGATGATATAATATTTTATAATTAGGTGATAGAATGAAAAGGAAAGTGACTTCAAAAATGAAGCGTCGGCTTTGTTTTTTGGCTTGCGTTTTACTTTTGGTAATAGGAGTATTTGTGGGTACCATATTAGAAGATTGGGTACAAATCGTAGACAATCGAAATACATTAGCAAGTTTAACCGTTCAATATAAAGATTTGCTAGATCAAGAGGAGTCTTTAAATTCTGAAGTTACTAAATTACATGATATTGATTATGTGGCAAGATATGCTAGAGAGAAATATATGTATTCTTTACCAAATGAAATTATTATTAAAATACCAAAAAGTATTCAATAGTGAAGATTTTCTTCCTTTTTTTTTGCTTTTCGATTAGAATATATTTGAAGTGATATTATGGGCGCGAAAATACATTTGGAAAATATAGAAAAGTATGTAAAAAATCAATTGATTTTTGAGCATTTTTCATTTGAATTTGAAGAAGGAAAAGATATTTGTATCATAGGTTCAGAAAGTGTTGGCAAGACATCCCTTTTCAAAATTATTTTGGGACTTTCTTCTTATCAAGGAAGTCTTAAAAAAGAAGTTACTTGTGCTGGATTAATTTGTCCTGTTGTTAATAAAAAAGAAAGTATTTATGAATTTTTAGATTATGAATCTTTATCTTTAGAGGATCGAAAATTGGTAAAGGCGTTTTTAAATTTTTCTTCTTACGATTACCTTATTCAAAAATTAAGTTTGCCCTGTCAAATAAAGGTATCTATTTTGAAAGAATTATTAAAACATCCCACTTTTTTATTTTTAGATGATGTGTTGTATGTTTTTTCAAAATCAGAAAAACGGGCGCTTTTTGAATTTTTTCATCGCTGTAATATTACGATAATTTATGTAACGAGTAATATGGAAGATGTACTATTTTTTCCGTATTTGTTAATAATGGGAAGACATGGAATTTTAATAGAAGGAAATACGATTCAAGTTTTAAAAGAAGAAAAAATTTTAAAACGTTTAGGTTTTTCTTTGCCATTTTTAATCGATTTATCTTTACAATTATCTTGTTATGATTTATTACAGGATGTATATTCAGATGAAAGAGAGTTGACAAATCAGATATGGAAATAAAATTAAAAGATTTTATTGAAAAGGAAAAAATTGTGGCTTTTGTCAATGTACCAACTTCTTTTTCAAATTTAAAAAGTAATAAAAAAATTGCTTATGTATTAGCAAATGCATATCGTCAAAATATTGGGGTAAAAAAATATTTAGAAAAGAAATTTGTCTCTTTTTCTCAAGAAAAATTTCAAAAAGCTTGTCAGATGGTTTTATTAAATCCAGATATTTTGAAATCTAATTTGTTACATCTTTCTTTTACTGAAGTAAAAAAATTAAGATTTGTAGAGGCTTTATTATATAATTCTGAAACTATTTTATTTGAAAATTTTGAACAAGGTTTTTTTGCTAGAAATCGTAGTTATTATCAAAAATTATTTTTAAAGTTAACTCAATATGGAAAATGCATTTGTGTTTTTTCAAATGATATTTCTTTTTTAATGGGTATGACCAAGCAATTTTATTTATATACGAAACAAAACTATCTTTTGATTCATGATTTTTATGATAATCGTATTTATGATTATGTCGAAATGCCACCGATTATTTCATATATTAAATATTTGCATTCTAAAAATATTCAAGTGCAACCTTATTTGGAAATGAAGGAATTATTAAAAGGAATTTATCGAAATGTAACAAGCGGGGCTGATTTATGAAATATTTTGTTCGTTTTTCTTATGATGGAAGTAAATTTTTTGGTTTTCAGCGTTTAAAAAATCAGGTAACTGTTCAAGAAGAAATAGAAAAAGCATTATCTAAAATAGATCAGTCCAATGTAAATATAAAAGGGGCAGGTCGAACAGACCGAGGTGTACATGCTAAAGGGCAATGTGCCCATTTTGAATTAGTTCATAATATTCCTCCAACTGGTTTGAAGTCTGTATTAAATAAACTATTATTTCCTTATATATCTATTTCTGAATGTTTTGTGGTTAAAGATGATTTTCATGCGCGTTTTTCGGTGACTCAGAAAACTTATTGTTATCGAATATATACTGGTGAATTTGATCCATGTCTTTATGATTATACTTACGAGTGTTCTAAAGATTTTAATTTAGCATTGATGCAAAAGGTTGCCAATCTTTTTATTGGAGGTCATAATTTTTGTAATTTTGTAAGTGGTAAAAGAGTAAGTTATGATGCTATTATTGATGTTATTTTTTTCCAAGAAGAAGGTGATTATTTAAACATTTATTTTATAGGTAAAAGTTTTTATCGTTATATGATTCGAAATTTAGTGGGTGCTATGTTGGATGTAGGACGTGGAAAAAGAACTTTAGATGAAGTTAAAATGGCTTTAGATGATCCCGATTATATTTATTCTTTTTCTACTGTAATTAGTAATGGTTTATATTTGATGGATGTAAAGTATAAAGAATTTTAGTATTTTTTATCACTTTATATATTTTTTTAAAAGAGTCTAAAAATAGATTCTTTTTTAGTGTTATAAAAGGTGCAGTTAGCTTTTTTTT
>JAAVZT010000020.1 GCA_022791775.1 Bacilli bacterium | reverse complement strand
GATCGTATCAGTACCAACTCCATCTACTAAGATGGCAACTTTTACATCATAATCACTTAAAAAAGAAGGAATACTTCCTTTCATTACATCATACTCTTTCTTCTGTTCATACATTGCATAGCTTTGATAGATTATGATTCCAGTCAACAAGAAAAATATCAGACCACAAAATCCATACTCTATTTTTTTCTTTTCTTTAACTCTCGAAACTTCCTCCTAAAAAAACCTCTATCCTATCTCTAGTGTAAAGGTTTTTTGCTTTATTTGTCTTATTAAAATACGAAAATCAGGCTTTAAAAGCTCCTAAGAAACTACTAATTAAATCAATATTATCAATAGCATCACTAATTTTATCCGTTGTTCTTAAATGATAAAGATCTTTCATCGCTTCAACAAATTCAGAATACCGCTCTGAATTGCGATTTAATTCTTTCACCCAATATGAATTTTCTTTTAAATATTGATACATATTTTTTTCCTGTTTTAATTTTACTCGAATCTCCAACTGCATAAATTAATCCTCAAAAAATTTATTTAATGGCCTAGGAATTTGTGGACCTTTCGCGAGTGAGGAAAGATTATCGGTACCTTTTTGAGTTAGCTCTTGTACTAAATTAAGCGCTTTTTGAGCAGTTTTAATATGTTCCTGAATCGAATTCATATCTAAACTTTTTAGTTTATCCGCAATACCACCCGTATTCAAAGTATCCGTTTCTAAAACCGATTCCATTTTAAAATATTCTTTCCAAGCCTCATTTGATTCTCCATAAATGTCATAAATTTCATAAAATTTTTGCCAAGTCATTTCACCCGATTTAACATATGATACTAACTCAGGATGTAGAGCAGCAAAACTTTTAAATGCTTCTTTTTTATTCATGAAAAATCACCTATTAAATCTTATTATAACAGGTGATTTTTATACCTAAAGTTTAAAACCATTCTCAAAATTTTCTAATGGTAATTGCGTTTGCTCTTCTTCTCCAGGAACTTTTAAAACAACTTTCAAAAAAATATTCTCTATTGGATATTTAGAAATACTAGACCCAGTACTAGCTAAATCCATGATAGCAATATCACTATTTTTTATTTCTGTTAACGCACTATCTGATTGAATCACTAAAATATCTCGAGAGAAAGTTGGAATAACATTCAAAATTTCATAAGATACCGACTTTACTTTTTTCATCAAAGTATTTCCTCGTTTAGCTCTTCCTGTTTCTTCTATATCAATAGTTCGAAGCCGTTTCGCTGTCTTTTGTGTTGTAATGACATTGATATAATCTTCTTTTTCATAAGCAAAAGCACTTCGAATCTCATCATCTTTCAGGTTAATTCCTTTTACCCCACTACCTCTAACTCCAACTAAAGGAACATCCTGCGAAACCATATTTACATAATAACCATTTTTAGAAACTAACATAATATGCGCTTGTTCATAAAACACTCGAATGACTTCATCTTGCTCTTTTAATTTCATCGCCAAAATTGGTTTTGAAGTTCGTGATACTTCGTACTCACTCATTAATGTTCGTTTGAGCATTCCATTTTTAGTGACTGTTACCAATTTTTGCTTGGAATCATACACAAAACTAGCTACTAACTTTTCCCCGGTCTGAAGCATAATCACATTATTAATATGTTTACCAAGCTCCTTCCATTTTCCTTCAGGTATTTTATGAACTGGAACAAACAAATAATTACCCAAATTAGTAAATAAAACCATAGAATCTAAAGTTGTAACTTGAAATAATCCTGTAACAAAATCTCCTGGTTTCATTGTCGTTTCTTCTTCATTACTTGAA
This sequence comes from Bacilli bacterium, assembly GCA_022791775.1. GTDB lineage: Bacteria > Bacillota_I > Bacilli_A > RF39 > UBA660 > MGBC162267. Next base: position 22,120 of record JAAVZT010000020.1, on the reverse strand, counting down.
GTGTAACTTTTTAAACTAACTCGCTTTAAATAGCCCTCATTTGTGACAACCACTACAACATTTTCTTTTGGGATCATACTCTTCATATCTAATTTAATTTCAGTTACTTCATCATGAATTTCAGTTCTTCTTGGATTACCATATTCTTTTTTCACTAATTTTAATTCTGTTTTCATAACATGCTTTAAAGCTTCTTCATTATTTAAAATTTGATTCCATAAAAAAATGTTTTTTTCTAATTTTTTCATTTCTTCTTCAATTTCTACAATATCTGTATTTGTTAAACGATAAAGTTGTAACTCTACTATAGCTTTTGCTTGTTCAAAAGTAAAATCAAATTCTTTTACTAAATTATCTATGGCATCACTTTTGTTTTTACTAGCTCGAATTACTTGAATGACTTCATCTAAAATACTAATAGCCTTTACTAAACCTTCTAAAATATGATATCTAGCCTTAGCATGTTCTAAATCAAACTTAGTTCTTCTCGTAATAACTTCTTTTTGATGCATAATAAAAGCATCTAGAATATCTAAAATACCAACTAATTTTGGACGACGATTAACAATTGCTACCATATTAAAATTGTAATTTGTTTGCAATTCAGTATTTTTAAGCAAATAATTCAAAATCAATTCTTGATTTGCGCCACTTTTTAAATCAATAACAATACGGGCCATATGCTCATAATCTGATTCATCAATCACATCATTAATACCTTCAACTTTTTTATCAATTTTTATTTCTATAATTTTTTTAATTAACTGTTCTTTAATGACGTCATATGGAATCGAATGAATAATAATTTGATCGTGATTCCCTGCCCTAACGATTTCCGTTTTGGCTTTTAAAACAACTTTTCCTTTACCAGTTCGATAGGCATCAAGAAGGCCCATTTTTCCTTCTAAAACTCCACCAGTTGGAAAATCTGGTCCCTTTAATATTTCAATAATAGACTCTAACTTACAATTCGGAGATTCAATCCGCTTTATAGTTGCATCAATTACTTCTCCTAAATTATGTGGAGGAATATTCGTGGCATATCCTGCACTAATTCCAGTCGACCCATTTACCAATAAATTAGGAAACCCAGCAGGCAAAACTGTTGGTTCTAATTCCGTATCATCAAAATTATACGTCATTTCCACCGTATTTTTTTGAATAGAAGAAAGCATGACTTCAGCAAATTTAGATAAACGCGACTCTGTATAACGCATCGCTGCTGGACCATCACCATCAATGCTTCCATTATTTCCGTGAATATCAATAAACAATTCACGCATTTTCCATGGTTGACTCATTCGAATTAAAGCGTCATAAATAGAAGAATCTCCATGAGGATGATATTTTCCCATAATATCACCAACAGCTCTAGCGCTTTTTCGATAAGGCTTGTCATAAGTATAATGAGAACTATACATACCAAACAAAATTCTTCTTTGCACAGGCTTTAATCCATCGCGCACATCAGGCAATGCCCGCTCTTGAATAATCTCTTTCGCATATCGTCCAAAACCAGTTCCCATAATTTCTTCTAAACTATAGTCAAAAATCTTTTCAATAATTGTTTGTTCTTCTTTTTTCTTTGCCACATTTTCACCTACTTTCTAAAATCATCTTCCATGGTAAAATCAACATTTTCATTAATCCATTCTTTTCTTGGTTCAACTTGATCTCCCATTAAAACATGAATTCTTTTTTCCGCTAAAGCAGCATCTGTTAGAGTTACACGCATCAAGCGCCGATTTTTAGGGTCCATAGTTGTTTCATATAACTCACTGGCATCCATTTCTCCTAATCCCTTAAATCGTTGAATTTTATAAGTACCACGCATTTTTTTCTTCATTTGTTCCAATTCTTCATCGTCTTCAATATAAATAGTTTCTTTACTATTACTAATCGAATACAAAGGTGGTGTCGCAATATAAAGCATACCTTCTTCAATTAAAGGTCGCATAAAACGGTAAAAAAAAGTAATCAACAAAATTTGAATATGACTTCCGTCCACATCCGCATCTGTCATAATAATAATTTTTCCATAATTCGAATCTCGTGGGTCAAATGAAGCACCTAACCCCGCTCCAATCGCATATTCAATTTGCTTTAACTCAGCATTACTAGAAATATCACTCGAACTAGCTTTTTCACAATTTAACACTTTCCCACGTAAAGGTAAAATCGCTTGCGTTTCTCGATTACGATATAATTTCGCCGAACCACCTGCACTATCTCCTTCGACTAAAAATAATTCATTCTTGGCATAATTTTTTCCCGTGGCCTTTGTTAATTTTTCACTAAGAACTCGTTCTTTATTATTTTTTCCTGTTCCTTTTCGCACCTGTTCTCTAGCTTTTCTAGCTGCATCCCTTGCTGCTTTACTCTGTACCGCTTTATTTAAAATCGTAAGTGCCGCTTCTTTATTTTCTTCTAAAAAAAACTTCAAATGCTCATAAGTAACACTTTCAGTAATACTTCTTGCTTCCGGTGTACCAAGTTTTCCTTTCGTCTGCCCCTCAAATTGTAACGAAGCTTCTGGAATTTTTAATGAAATAACAGCTGTTAAACCTTCCCGAACATCACTTCCATCTAGACTTTGATCTTTCTTTAAAATTCCATTACTTTTAGCATAATCATTAAAAGCTTTAGTAATTCCGGTTTTAAAGCCCACTTCATGCGTTCCACCATCACCCGTTTTGACATTATTGACAAACGATAAAATATTTTCATTATAAGACTCGGAATATTGCATTGCAACTTCCACTTCAATACCATTTTTTTCGCCATTAAAATGAATCACTTGATGTAATGTTTTCTTTCCATCATTGATATATTCTACAAAATTAACGAGCCCATCTTCATAATGAAACTTTGCCGTTTTTTTATCTTCTTCATCATTTACTTCAATCGTAACCCCAGATAATAAAAAAGCACTTTCTTGCATCCGTTCACAAATTGTGGTATATGAAAAACTACAATTTTTAAAAATATTGGGATCTGGTAAAAAAGTTACCATAGTTCCCGTTTTTTTCGTTTCACCAATCACTTTTAAAGGGCTTTCAACTTGTCCTCCATTCGTAAAACGAATATTGCAAATTTTACCTTCTTTATAAATGGTAACATCCATAAACTGAGCAAGTGCATTTACGACACTAGCTCCTACTCCATGCAGACCACCACTGACTTTATAACCGCCACTTTCAAATTTTCCGCCTGCATGTAATATCGTATAAATAACTTCCGGAGTACTCTTTCCACTAGCATGCATTCCAATCGGAACTCCTCGGCCATTATCCAATATAGTAATACTTCCATCTTTATGAAGGTTAATTTTGATCGTATCCCCATATCCATTTATAATTTCATCCATTGCATTATCAACAATTTCCCATACTAAATGGTGCATTCCTCGTTTATCTGTAGAGCCAATATACATACCGGGTCTTTTGCGTACTGCTTCTAATCCTTCTAAAATTTTAATCGATGATTCATCATATTTTGTCATAGCATTCACCTTACAAAGTATATCATGAACCATATTATTTCGCAAAAAAATTTTGTCAAAAGAATGCCAATTAACTAACATTTTAAAGCTCTGTTATCCATAAAAAATAGAATACAATTAATTCATTTTAAAAATAAAAAAAGAGCAGTGATTTGCTCACCTCTCCTTTAAATAAGAAATAGCTTGAAGTGCAGCTACTGTTCCATCACTTACTGCTGTTGTAAGCTGACGAAATTCTTTTGCACGACAATCACCCGCTACAAAAATACCAGCTTGATTTGTTTTACAATCTTCTTGGGCGGAAATATAAAAATCTTTCGTTAAAGTAATATCTGTTAACCAATCGGTTTCTGGGTCCTGACCAATAGAAATAAATAATCCTTTCGTTTCTAATAGCTTTTCTTCTTTATCATGAATCACAATCGCCGAAAGTTCCTCTTCCCCCACTAGTTCTTTTATCACAGTATGAAAATGAATTTCTATATTAGAATATTTTTTTAAAGCAGACACTAAAATAGGTTCTGCTCGCAAATTATCTTTTCGAACAATTAAGTGTACTTTTTGACAGAAAGAAGCAAGGGAAATAGCACTTGTAACTGCACTATTTCCTCCCCCTACTACCGCAACAATCTCTCCTTTATAAAAAGCTCCATCACAGATCGCGCAATAAGATAATCCATTTCCTAATAATACATCTTCTTTTTTTAAGCCCAATTTACGATAAGTCGAACCAGTCGCTAAAATAAGAGCTTTTGCTTCATATTCTCCACAGTCCGTAATCACTTTTTTAATCTTGCCAGGCACAATTCGCCTTACTTCCTCAATTTCAAGAATTCCTCCGAAATCAAGAACTTGTTGATACAACTTCTCGGCATATTCTTCTCCACTTATTTTGGAAAAACCCGGATAATTTTCAATGAGAGGAGAAGATGTAATTTTCCCCCCAATAGAACCCTTTTCAAGAATAAGAACTTTTTTCCCCGCTCGTAATGCATAAATTGCAGCGCTAAGACCTGCAGGGCCTCCTCCAATAATAATCAAATCTAACATACTACGTTTAATTCACTCACATATTTCTTAATATTAGAAACATTACTAATTTTTTCTACTTGTCCATTCGTAATGATCACAAGAGTTGGAGCACTTTTAATTCCAAATTCTTGAGCTAACTCTACCTTTTCTTCTGCATCAATTTTTTTATATTCCACAGAAGCCTTGTTTAAAATAGATTCAGCTGTTTTACAATTTGGACAAGTTTTCTTTCCAAACAAAATAATTCCATCTTCCAACTCTTTCTTTTCTACCGTTTCGCTTTTTTCTTCCATATCTTTATTTGCTTTTAAATGTGATGTAGCAATATCATATACTTTACGATTTTTATATTCTTCTGTTTTTCCTGCATTCCAATTTTTAACTGGCCGATAATATCCTGTAATCCGACTATAAATTTCAGCTTCTTGACCACAGACTGGACATGTAGTATGCTCTCCACTTAAATATCCATGTGTAGCACACACAGAATAAGTAGGTGACATTGTATAATATGGCAATCGATAATTTTCAGCAATCTTTCGTACTAAATTAGCAGCAGCTTGCCAATCTGTAAGTCTTTCTCCTAAGAAAGCATGAAAGACAGTTCCTGATGTATAAAGAGTCTGTAGCTCATCCTGAACATCTAAAGCTTCGAAAATATCACTTGTATAACCTACTGGTAAATGAGAACTATTCGTATAATAAGGTGTATTATCACAAGTAGCAGCTGTAATAATCTCAGGATATTTTTCTTTGTCATGTTTGGCAAATCGATAAGTTGTAGACTCGGCAGGAGTTGCTTCTAAGTTATACAAATCTCCATATTCTTCTTGATAATCTGATAATTTTTCGCGCATAAAGTTTAATACTTCTTTCGAAAATTTCTGTGTTTTTTCGTTTGTCAAATCAGCTTTCAACCATTTTGCATTTAAGCCAACTTCATTCATTCCAATCAAACCAATTGTAGAAAAATGATTATTAAACGTTCCTAAATACCTTTTCGTATAAGGATATAATCCTTCCTCTAAAAGTTTCGTAATGACATTTCGTTTGATTTTTAAAGACCGTGCTGCAATATTCATTAAATTTTCCAAACGAACATAGAAATCTTTTTCATCTTTAGCAAGATAGGCAATTCTCGGCAAATTAATCGTTACAACTCCGACAGAACCAGTACTTTCTCCACTTCCAAAGAATCCACCTGACTTCTTACGTAATTCTCTTAAATCCAATCTTAAACGACAACACATACTACGAACATCACTTGGTTCCATATCACTATTAATATAATTTGAAAAATAAGGTGTTCCATATTTGGCTGTCATTTCAAATAAAAGTTTATTATTTTCTGTTTCTCCCCAATTAAAATCCTTAGTGATCGAATAAGTCGGAATCGGATATTGAAATCCTCTTCCATTGGCATCTCCTTCAATCATGACTTCAATAAATGCCTTATTTACCATATCCATTTCAGCTTGACAATCCTTATATTTAAAGTCTTGTTCTTTTCCCCCTACAATCGCATTTAACTCAGCTAAATCATTTGGTACAACCCAATCTAATGTAATGTTAGTAAAAGGTGCCTGAGTACCCCATCTGCTAGGAGTATTTACTCCATAAATAAAGGATTGTACACATTGCTTCACTTCATAATATGTCAAATTGTCAATTTTAACAAATGGTGCTAAATAAGTATCAAAAGAAGAAAACGCTTGTGCTCCAGCCCATTCATTTTGCATAATTCCTAGAAAATTAACCATTTGATTACATAAGGTAGATAAATGTTTTGCTGGAGAAGATGTGATTTTTCCAGGGATTCCTCCTAGTCCTTCCATAATTAATTGTTTTAAAGACCAACCTGCACAATAACCCGTTAGCATAGATAGATCATGTAAATGTAAATCTCCACTTCGATGCGCATTCGCAATTTCTTCATCATAAACTTCACTTAACCAATAATTTGCAGTAATCGCTCCTGAATTACTTAAAATAAGTCCTCCAACAGAATAAGTCACAGTTGAATTTTCTTTTACTCGCCAGTCAGTAACATTAACATAACTATTTACTAATTCTTTATAATCAAGCACAGTAGATTTCATATTACGCATTTTTTCATGTAATTTTCGGTACAAAATATAAGATTTTGCGACATCTGTATATCCCGATTTGGATAAAACTTCTTCCACACTATCTTGAATATCTTCAACTCGAATAATATCTCCCTCCAATTTTGGTTCAAAATCAGAAGTAACTTTTAACGCAATGAAATCAATTACATCATCATCATATTTTCTTTTTTCTGCATCAAACGCTTTTTTGATAGCATTCTTAATCTTTTCTAAATCAAATCGAACGATTTTTCCTTCTCTTTTTCTAACTTTATACATTTTCTTTCTCCTTCTCTATGCACGCACTTTCACATTTGGAAAATGCGTCTTTAACATTTGATTTATATTTTTTAATTCTTGATCACTAAAACCATGCAAATTCTTCTGTAAAACTTGATCACTATCTACAAAATTTTGTAAATAATATTTACTCTTGGAACCAATCATAGAACAAATTGCTTCCAAATCATTTAAAGTATGATACTCTTTCACAATCGTTGTGCGAAATTCGTAATCTACTTTATGCTCTTTTAAAAGAGCAATACTCTCTTCAATATTAGAAAGTAGCGTCTCTCTTCCTGCAGTCATTCGATATTTAAAAAAAATATTTTTAATATCCATTGCTACATAATCCACTAAAGATTCTTCAATCAATTCTCTCAATTTTTTTGGTCTACTGCCATTTGTATCCAGCTTAATTTGAAGCCCTAAAGCCTTAACCTTTTTTAAAAAAGATTTAAGATCTTTTTGCAGTAATGGTTCTCCTCCGCTTACCACCACGCCATCTAATATATTTTTTCTTTTTTCCAAATAGGCAAAAATCTCATCTTCTGAAAACACGCCTTCTCTTTTATCGCATGAAATTAAGCCACCATTTTGACAAAAGGGACAAGCAAAATTACAACCTCTTGTAAATAAAAGACATGCTACTTTATTCGGATAATCGAGTAAAGTAACTTTTTGAAACCCATCAATTAACATCTTTACCAACCTGCACTTTCAAATATCGAATTTTCTTTTTTTGAGCTAAATTTATAATTTGTAATATCTTTTTTGCACTATAATTTTTTGAAACCGTCACAAAACCAATCATTCCTGAAACACTTTGATATTTACTTAAAAAATCTAGCCAAGTTTCCATATCATACTTCGATGTATCACTTGCTTGAAAAAATGGTTTATATGATTTCTTTTTTAAAAGCTCAGGATTTCCCAAAACAGATTTATCTATTCCCAAAATTCGTTTGCTTAATCGTTCGTCATCAGCTTCACACAAACCAAAATTTAACTTATTATCAATCGTAAATTTTTGGATATTTTTTTCCATAAACTGTAATATTTGAAATCCAAATTCCATATCATTTTGATCTAACATTTTTTTTTGCTTTAATGCACAAATACATTCATTTAAACCTACATAGCGAATAAGTAAAACCCCACTGCGCAATACTTTACGAATTTTTTGACCCATTTCTAATTTCTTCGAATCAAATAAAACATCATCTCGAAACAAATAATCATAATTTTCCTTATATTTATTCGCTTGAATTTCAAATCGTTGCAGCAGTTGATTCTTACATAACTCCATCAGATTTTCTAATTCATTATAAAAATCTTGAATATTATGAACACACTGAAATCCTAAACGAGCTAAATTTACAGTTGAAGAGGAAATTAAAATTCGCCCCTTAGAAGTTTCTATATCATTATTAATATTATGATATAAGAAATAACCATTCGAAAATATTTCTTGTTCTATTATATTCTTTTTTTCATCTACAAAAAAGCAAGTAATATTTTTTCCTTTTTGAATCAATTCACTCACAACTTCTAAATTAGAATGTTGACAAATTTTAAAAATAGTCAAAACATGCTCCAATGGTTCCATTTTCTCCAACACTTGAAAATAAAGAGTTTGAATTAATAAACCTTCATATGTAAAAGAAAGTCCTAAACTAATTGATATTCCTTGATGATTCATTTTTGTTTTTAAATGTTCAAATCGCTCTAGCAATTTTTCTAAATTATCCTGTAATGTTTCTTTCACTATTTCATAAGCAACTTGATAAGCCATTTGAAACAAATAATTTAGCTTACGATTTTTGCTATAATTTTCGATAAAAAGAGGATGTTCAATAGTTTTTAAATTCTGTATTTCTTTTTGAATTTTCGTAAAATCAACAAAATCATAAATCTCTTCCAATACGAAATATTGCTTCAAAATTCTTTCATAAATAGTTTGAAATTCATATAATAAAACAGGTTCGTATAATTCATCCAAAGACGCAAGTGTCTCTTCACCATATTGTTCTTCTTTATAATGAAACATTTTGTCTAACAAAGCATCAGTATAACGATTCAAAAAGTCCACTTTTAATCCTCGAAAATCAATATGAGCAGATGATGTAGTAGCCAAGGCATAATTCTCTAAACAATCCACTCCGATTAAACCTTCTTCTTCAGCTCGAACATATTTAGATTCTAACAAATAAGCTTTCGTAAATTCGGTCGCGATCGTCTTGCTGAATTTATACATCAAATCAATTGGTTTGTCATCCGAACTATTTCGAACGGTCAAACCTACCCGTTCAATAGCTTTCACAAATTTATGCTGTTGTTTCATGGAAAACACTTCCCGAGAAGCAGCTCTACGCAGTCGATATTCATTAAATGCACAATAGACATCTAAAAAAGACTTTTCTTGCAATGTTTTTTCAATAATATCTTGAATATCTTCTACATTGATCGTTTTTCGTCCTAGATAATCTCTTCGTATCATATCCAATACTTCTTTATAAACTTGATTAACATTCTTCTCATCATATTGTTCATAGACACTATCAAAAGCAAACTTCACTGCCACAGCAATCTTAGCTCCATTAAAAGATACCCGTTGACCACTTCGTTTTACCACAGCTAAATTTTCTAAAACATCCGATTCCATACATCACTACCCTCTAGCCCATTATAACAATAAGCCGTTCTAAATTGCAATGTTTTTTTTTTGTTTTTTTTAATTTACTTTTTTTACTTTACAAACAAAATCAACATTTTTTAGCAAAAAAAACATTGTAGTCTAATCAAATAAACGAAGATTGCTTAATCGAATATAGAAACCTCTTTGCTTGCCATTTGACGATCTTTTTGACACTTTACTAGAACATGTTTTTTATTTTTTATTTTATCTCATTATTTAGGTCGTAAATTACAGATTGCAAATTTATTTTATTATAAAAAAAAGCCATTTCATTTTGAAATCGCTTCGATTGCTTCTTTTAAAGTACGTACAGATACCACTTTAATATTTAAATCTTCCTCTTGCTTCACTTGAATAGCTTCTGCATAATTTCCTTCCGGAACCAAAAAAATATCAGCTTTTTCTTTTACAGCTCCCAAAAGTTTATATTTTACCCCTCCTATTTCTCCAACTATTCCATCTTTAGAAATAGTTCCCGTTCCAATTATCTTTTTCCCATTTGTAATATCTTCTGGAACCAAAGAATTATAAATAGCAAGCGCCGTCAAAAGTCCCCCACTAGGTCCCGACTCACTTTTTCGAGAAGTAAGCGTAACAAAAGGTGTTGTATGATATTCGTATGTCGTTGTAATACTTAAACCCACCTTTAATCCATCCATAGAAGAATAAACTTCTGCTTCTTTTTCCAATACTTCACCATCACGTTTAATCATAAAAGAAATCTTATCTCCTGCTTGATAAGAATTTACAACTTCTCGAATTGTATTTAAACTTTTCACTTCTTTTCCCGCTATTTGAAGAATTTCATCAAACAATTTTAAATCAGTTTTCGCTTCATCACTAATATACACTAAATGATTCGTTTCTGATGTTACGTGAACTTCCTTATTTGCCAAAGTAAATGCAGCATATAATGCATTATTTTGAGCTTCCAAAAGAGAAATTTGATCCGCCCGAATCATTTCATCTAAAGTTTCATTTTTAGGTTTTAACTGATCTGTAGAAACAATATCCCAATTAGGCATAAAAAAAGAAAAAAGCAAAAAAGGAATATTGCCTTTCACCATCGACACATATGCCATTTCAAGTGAACCGCTAGAAGAATAACCATCCTCCACCTCCACCCGATCTGAAAGAGAAACAGAACCACCTGGAGTATAAATCACATAAGGAAGTTCAAATGTAAATAAAAAAACAATTCCGATAATCGATAAGAAAAATCTCCCATTTTCCTTCATGAACTGCTTAAATTTTTCATAATATTTTATAAACATATTGATTATCACCTAAAATATTATATCAAAAAAAGAGGTAAATATGAACAAAGAGAAAAAAAACACTATCATTTTAATCGGACTTTTTTTAGTACTTATTTTAATTTTCAAATGGAATCATGAAGTAAAAGCAAGTATTATAATCGGTGTAGAACTTTGGATTTCCAAAGTATTTCCTTCCCTTTTTCCCATGTTTATTCTAAGTGAATTATTAATTCAATATCAATTTCCTGAACTTTTAGCCAGCAAATTTGGCCCCTTTTTTCAAAAAATATTTCACACCAGTCCATATGGAATCTTCGCTCTTATTATGTCATTATTATCTGGAACTCCCTCTAGTGCTTATATTTTAAAAAAATTAGTGGATGACCAAAAAATATCAGCTCAAGAAGCAAGTCATCTATTAAAATTTACCTTTTTCTCAAATCCTTTATTTCTCTTAACCATGTTAAACTTAATATTTCCAAATCAACAATCTCTCATATGGAGCATCATTTTCATTCATTATAGTTGCAATTTGATCATTGGTTTTCTTTTCCGTCCTAAAATAACACTAACTGGAAATCAGATTTCGATTCATCCCAACTCCAAAAGTTTAGGGAACTTACTAAGTAGTGCCATTAAAAATTCCATGAGTACATTAACTTTAATCTTAGGAACTATTTGCTTTTATCTAATGATCTCAACGATCATATCAATTCAAAATCCTCAAATTCAAGTTCTAACAAATGGCTTATTAGAATTGACTCAAGGATTAAATTGTTTAATTTCTTCTCCCTTTTCTAAATTTACAACCGCCATAATTGCCATTAGTTTTATTTCATTTGGAGGACTAAGTATTCACACCCAAATCATAAGCATTTTAGAAAACACCAATATTCTCTATATCCCATTTTTAAAAGGACGTATTTTTCACGTCCTCTTCTCCATATTACTATTATTTATTTTAACCTGTACAGGCATTACTATTATATCCTAAATACGATTTAGTAGGAAAATGATTGGAATCAATCTCTTTCGATGATCCTACATAAAAAAATTCTAAATCATCAATGGTGTTTTGAATGGCACTTGAAACAATGACAGGAATACGTATGTGTACATAAAAATAATCCGAACAAACATTACTTTCACACTCACTTCCTTGACAACAAACATGATTTAAAAATTGATACTTGGCACAATTTTTCTGATATGTCGTTCGATTATTTCTACTTTTCATACTCCACCGTTCATCACCATAAATCACATATTGCTCTCCCACACTAAGTAATTTACTGCTTCCATTTTTATATCGAAAAGTTAATCTTAATTCTCCAGATGTAGAAGAATCTGTAATTCCAACTAAGCCCAAGTTGGTAAAATCATCCATAACAGCTCGTATAATACTTGCTCGATTTAACTGATTTTCTTTCGCATAATTACCATTTTTAGAATTATATTGCACATCAATAAGTAAATTAAATAAAAACAACATAACAACAGCTACTAACGCAATACTGACAATAAATTCAATCAATGTAATTCCTTTCTGATTCATGCAACATCTCCTAATTCTACAGAAGCAAAATAATATTTACAATGTTCCTGATCCGCACAGGCATTTCCCATTCCATCTTCTTGAAATTCTACAATCATTCGATAACCTGATTTCCCCTTACCTCCAAGAGTACGTAAATAATTTCCCATACTAGCGCCAACCCTAGAAAAAGTAGCACAAAGGCCGGAATTTCCACTACAAGTTTGTAAAATCGATAAATCATTATACGTTACATAAATATTGCCAATATGTAATTCCTGTCGCATAAGTTCACAAAAGCCACTTTCTTTATCATAATTTTCAAAAATATCTCCACTACCACATCCAAAAGCAATAATAAAATTAACATTATCTGCACTATTAGAAGGATTTAAATGGCTCACAACGCGATCTAAACGCTGACTTGTAAAATATTTTTTCACATAATAAGCTCGATACAAATAACCCACATCATCATATAAAAGTCTTCTTTGTTCATTGTTATTTAGCGAAACAAATGTCGAATATAGATATAATAAAGAAGTAATTAAAACAGCCACAACAATAATCGTTTCGATAAAAACAAAACCCTTTTTATTCATATTATCACAATCCTACTATCATTATAAAAAAAACTGTTCTAGAATGCAATCCTGAACACTTAGGCTTTTCCAATAAACGTTCCTTAAAATAAAACATAAACTACAGTAAGTAGGTGATCAAAATGTGTACAAATCGTTGTCCAAGACCATGCAAAAACGGACCAAACGGCTTCTTTAGTATCTTTGCCATTTTAGTCCTTAGTATGTTAATTTTTTACCAGGTAATAATAACTTTAATCCTTCCCTTTCGATTTAATATTTTCATACTATTTTTGGAAATTACATTATTGCTATTTTTACTCTATCGTATAGTATGGCCTTATTAAACCTTCCGTTTTATAAACATAGTCTAAACACTCACGTGCATTTTTACAATTCCTAAATTCACAATCATCAAAAGCAATTTTAGGAGGTAATGAAATTAAAATAAAAAATAATTTTTTTTCAGCTTCACTCCAGGGAAATTTTTCTTGATACTTTTGAAACAAAGTTGGAAAATCTACATCAAAATAATCTGTTTGATAAAAATGAACTAAATCTAATACAGGACTATCAATTTTACTTTGTTCCCAACTAATTAAATAATCTTGATCCCCTTTTCGATAATGGTCTAAACTTAAATGATTATGAATAAAGCAAACTCTTTGTTTACTTTCTTGCTTTACAAAATCAAACCATAAATCGAGCTCTTGCTTAGCAAAAGCTAAGCTAGACAATAGCTTTGAAGCATTTTGCATAAATAAATAATGACTAGGTGACATATAATCTTCTTCAAAACAATAATCAAACAAACCATTATAATATTGTTCTAAATAACCAATGTTAGAGGCAATATTTTCATAAATTTCTTGATAAAGATCCTGACTTACTGCTTTAAAATAAGTCGTTTTTTGATGCAATAATGCAATAAGTAAAATCAAATCTTCTGCTTTTTGTTCCTTTGGAATAGGATAATCTTCAACATAAGAAAAAACATTTACTTCATTTCGACTTCCATCCACTAATTTTGGAAAAGCCAAAAAATTTCGTCCTGCTAAATATCGATATACTTCTTCCATATTTTTTTCTTTTGGTTTAACTACAAAATTCCCACTCGTTGTTTCTAAAATAGCTGTTTTCCCAACAAAAGTATAACGAGTTGGTTTATAAATATTTTTTAAGATTTCAAAAGATTTATTCATCTTCTTTTGGAATAATAATCTTATCTCCAACCATAATGTTACTCATATCATTGTAATCAGTTAACAAGTTTATATTAGATTGATACATCGTACAAATTGTTTCTACATTTTCTCCTTCTTTCACAATGTGAATATGATAAGTTGCAAAACTATCATCTGTTGGATTTACATTTTTAATAATGGTTTCTTCACTGACTTGCATATTCTCTTTTTCCATTGTCTTTTTCTCTTCAGTTATCAAAACTGGCTCTTTTTTTATTATAATCCTTTCTTCTTCTTTTTCAGGTTCGTCTTCCAATACTTCCATATTCTTTTGTTCTTCTCTTTCGATCACATTCGCATCTACAAATTGCATTAAATCAGGAGCCACAACAGGATCTTCCTCAATAATAGGAATATTTCGTTCTTCAACTACCTCTATAACTGGTTCTTCTATTACTTCTGGTTCTTCTATCAATATTTCTTCAGCTTCTAACGAAAATTCAATATTTACTTCAACTGTATCATCATTTAATAAATCATAAGAAAAATCAGTAATTTCAAACTGAATCGAATCCAAATCAATTTGATCTGTTAACTCAATAGAAAATGGTAATTTATATAAAAATGGTTCTCGATTCACACTCACTTCATGACTCTTATAATCTCCAGAAAGAATAAAATTACCACTAGCCTCACCTTGCTTAATTTCAATTTCATGTTCTAAAGACATACTCGTAATTTCAGCAATTTTAGAACCAAATGAAATTTCTTTTTGATAAGGAATTATACTTTTCACTTTCTCACCCTTTCTACTCATATTTATGAAAAAAAACGCAAAAAAAGACCAAAATATTTGTCAAGTAAAACAAAAGAAAAAGATTACATAAAAAAAACATGATAAAATATATCCTAGAGGTGATCATATGAATACAACAATCTTTAAAGAATATGATATTAGAGGAACTTATCCAACTGAAATTAATGAAGAGACTGCCTATATTATTGGAAAAAGCTATGGAAGTTATATTCAAGAAAAACTAAAAATTCATAAATGTGTAATTGGACATGACAACCGCTTATCTAGTCCCTCTCTTTATGAAAATATGAAAAATGGAATATTAAATAGTGGATGTAATGTAATCGATTATGGACTTGTTACGACTCCTATGCATTATTATACAAGATATCTAGATCACACTATGGGAATTATGGTAACAGCAAGTCATAATCCAAAAGATGATAATGGTTTTAAGTTTTCCTTTGACTCATTAGCTAATGCGCGTGGAAAAATGATTGTTGATTTTAAAGAATATACATTAAAAGGAGAATTTTTAGATGGAAAAGGTTTATTTGAAAAAAGAGATGTAACATCTGCCTATTTAAAATATATGCAAGATAATATTCAAATGGGCGACCGTAAACTAAAGGTTGTTATCGATCCTGGAAATGGAACCACTTCCATTATTGTAAAAGAATGTCATAATCTATTTCCAAATTTGGATATCACTTATATTTGCGCAGAAAATGACGGAACCTTTCCCAATCATCATCCTGATCCTGCAGTAGAAGAAAATTTAACATTCTTAAAAGAAAAAGTATTAGAAGAAAAAGCAGATATTGGGATTAGCTATGATGGAGATGGAGATCGTTTAGGAATCATAGATGAATTTGCTACATTTGTTCCAGCCGATAAATTATTAATTATTGCTTTAAGAGCAATTCGAAACGAAATTCAAAATCCCACTTTCTTATATGATGTAAAATGTACAAAAGCATTAGAAGATGAAATCAGAAAATTAAATGCCATTCCATACATGGAAAGAACAGGAACCAGTTATACAGAAGCCACTACCAAAGAAAAAAATATACCATTAGGTGGTGAACTATCTGGCCATATTTTCTTTAATGACCGAGGTCCAGAAATATGTAGTGGAATTTATGATGGATTAAGATATTTAGAAATACTTTCTAAAACGAATCTTCCATTCTCAAAATTATTAGATGGAATTACAGAATATATTTCCACTCCTGAAATCAAAATACCTTGTGCAAATGAAAATAAATTTAGCATTATAGAAAAAGTCAAAGAATATGTACAGCAAAAAAACTACCAAGCTTGTTTTATGGATGGAGCTAGAGTCACATTTGAAGATGGATGGGCTTTAATTCGAGCAAGCAACACAGGCCCTAATATTACCCTTCGCTTTGAAGCAAAAACAAAAGAATTTTTAAATCAAATTCAAAAAGAATTTACTCTTTTAGTTACTAAGCTAATTTCGTAAATTCTTTTTTATTTTCAATTTATACTAATACAATTTTATCTTTTCAAATTTTTTCACTAAAAAAGACGATTTCTCGTCCTAACGAATAATTGCTTCCAATGCGAGCAAAATCATGTCATCTAATGATTGTTCTCTCTCTTCAATCGACATAAAAGTGTCTCGATACTTACTATCTACAACAGTAAGCAAACAAGCAGCTTCTTTTTGAAAAGAAGAAGCAATATGGAAAAGAGCAAATGACTCCATTTCTTCTCCGATTATTTTGGTGTCACTTGGAACACGTGCTAGTACATGTTCATTATCAGAATAAAAACCAAACTGTTCTGTAGTCATAACCGTACCTAAAAATAATTTTTTTCCCTTTTCATTTGCCACAGATTGAATGTTTTGATTGAGAATTTTGCTTGGATGAGCAAAATGTGTTGGATCTCCATTATAAGAATATGCAAACGATCCCTCATTATAACTCTCTGTAGCCAAGATTAGGTCTGGTACATTCATTTCTGGAATTAAACCTCCGCATGTTCCCACACGAATAATTCGTTCAGCTCCAAAGAAATAAAATAATTCAAAAGCATAAATACTCATAGAAGGCATTCCCATACCAGAACCCATCACACTAACCCTTTTTCCTTTATAAGTACCTGTATAAGCATACATATTTCTAGCACTACTTACTAATTGTGCATTTTCTAAATATTTTTCTGCAATATATTTCGCACGTAATGGATCACCAGGCATAATAACATATGGTGCCAAATCCTCTTTTGTACAACTAATATGCGCCGATTTAATATGTTCTAATACAACTGGCGGCTTCATTCTACATCCCTCCCTAGAATAATTATAACAAATAAAAAAAGAAAGATTGTCACTTTCTTTTGTACGTTTACATCCTTTTAACAGCATCGTTGTAAAGAACTAAAAATTGATTTACAATTTTCTCTACTTCATCGGAAGACTCATCTAAAAATTCAAAACGAAATTTACGAATTCCTAAATCCCAATAACGAAAAAAATCAGAAAACAAATTTAATGGTCGATGATAAAAAATATGAGTAAGATGAGAATTATCCATAATAAGAGGATAAATCGCACCATTCCGATCTTGCAAAGCATAATGATCCTTTGTTCGACACATTCTACATTCTTTACTTTTTCCATTCGGATTAACCAAACAATGATTTAAGACCATAACTTCTATTTTTCCATATAAAATTAATTCGAAAGGATTTCCTTCAGAATAATGCTGCAACAAATCCGTTATATTATCGAAAGACAACTCCGGAGATAAAGTTACTCGGCTAGCACCATTTTTAACTAGTAAATCAGCTGTAAAATGATTTGCTACATTGAAATAATAATCAGTATATTTTACACCTTTAAATTTGGAAAAAGTTCCACTCTCTCCAGCTAATATTTCAGGTACATTCAAAATATTAACATGATGATTTACTCGATTAGTCCGTAAAATAACTGGATAATTTGCATATTTTTGATAAAGAGATACATCCTCAACATAGATTCCATCAACGGGGTAATGTAACAATACCTGCAATTGTTCTTCATTGCGAACAGTTGCAAAAAGAGCCATCTTTTTATCAAACTTTCTAGAAATTTCTACTATATTTCCAAATTGTACAGCAGGACGATATACTCGTTTTGCTGTAAATGCTTCCACGGCTTTTCTTCTAATATCATTTACATCTTTTATATTGACATACAAATTGGAATCTAACTCCAATTCAAAATTTCGAACTTGAAAAGGTGTATTTCCTAATTTACATAATTGTTTTCTGATTACATCTTCAGAAACAGGACATTGCTTGGCTGGATATACTATCTGTTCCCACATGGTCACTTGACAAATTCCATCTGAAAGACTAAGTCGAAAACCATCCAAGTTAACCTTTGCTTGCATATCAATAAAAATTTTCGAAGCACTCATATTCTGCATCTCAAGTTCCAAAGAATGATCAAGTGTCTTCATTACAATACCTTTTTTTTGAATTCCTAATTTATTAGAAACAAAAACAGTTTCTCCAGCTTTTGCATGAGAGATCAAAAGACCTTTCTCGTTATATAAAAAATTCACAATCATACCTTTATCTTCATTTACAAAACGAATACCGTCTTCTTGATTTAAATCAATTTTTAAACGAATTTTAATTTTTTGAAAAGTAATACCTTCAATATCACCTAAATAAATTCCCTGGTGATTACTCGTTTTAGAATGAATGAAATCTTTTCCTACGGCTTGAAACAATGCTCCTTCTGTAAAACCTCTTGAAAATAAAACTGCAGTATTCTGCTCTTCTTGTTTCGTCACTTTTAAGGATGAGTCATCGATCAATCGACGATACATTTTCGTAATATAACCTACATAAGCAGGGCTCTTCATTCTTCCTTCAATTTTAAAACTGGAAATTTTTGACTGCAATAGTTCTGAAACACGATAAGTCGTATTTAAATCTTTTGTTGACAATAAATAAGATTCTTTTTCTAAAACTGGTTTACCATTTTTTAGAAGTCGAAATGGCAATCGACAAATTTGAGCACATTCTCCCCGATTTCCACTCCGATTTAGCAAAAAAGAAGAAAACAGACATTGTCCCGAATAAGAAATACAAAGCGCGCCATGAATGAACACTTCTAATTCTAAATCATTTGGAAATTTTTCAATTTCTTGCAAAGAAAGTTCCCTAGCTAGAACAACTCGTTTTACTCCTAACTTTTTCAAAAAAGAAATTTGAGCAATATTATGAGTATGTGCTTGGGTTGAAGCATGAATTTCTAAATTTGGAAATTTTTGATGTGTGACTTCCATCAAGCCAAGATCAGCCATAATGACAGCATCAACATGATTTTCATATAAAAATTTAAGATAATCCAAAACATCAGATAATTCTGATTCATATACCATAATATTAACAGTTACATAAATCTTTACACCATATAAATGACAGAAAAAAATAGCTTCTTTCATTTCTTCTTCATTAAAATTATCTGCAAAAGCACGAGCTCCAAATTTTTTCCCCCCTAAATAAACAGCATCTGCTCCTGCGTATACAGCAGTTTTTAAAGCTTCCATATTTCCAACCGGACTTAAAAGTTCTTTCAAAATTTCACCTTATTTCTTGGCTTTTATTATATTATAACATAAAAAAATTTCATATAATAAAATGAAGAAATATGAATTCTTAAAATCATTATTTTACATATTTCTTCCCAATATATCATATTATCAAAAAAGGGGGGAATTATTTGAATATTTTTGCAAATTTATTATCTAATGTGACTTCATTTTTAGCCAATACTGGCAGTTCTGCTTGTATTGGTTTAGTTTTTGAAGAACCAGCTTGTCCAGAAGAAATTTTATAACGAAAAAACAGAAATAAATATCTTAAAAATTTATAAAAAAGGAGAATTGACATGAACATTTTTGCTAACTTACTATCTGGTGTAGCTTCATTCTTAGCGAATACTGGCAGTTCTGCTTGTTTAGGTTTCATTTTTGAAGAACCATCTTGTCCAGAAGAAATTTTATAATTTAAAAAAGATCAAGGTCATATGATCTTTTTTTTAATGTGCTTTTTTCTCTATTATTATCTCATTTAAGAATAAATCATTTATTATCGTTGTTTTTATTCGTAATTTCTTCCTCCCTATTAAAGAAAATAATCCGATTCCATTTCCTGTTTCTTTTGTTGTATATTGTATTGTTCCTACTCTTTCAATATCTAACTCATCTTGAAACGTATTTATTACTTTTATTTGATAAACTAAATCTGTTTCTTGCATATCAATCATTACAATTTTTTCTTTCGTCTTTTCTGTCGCTTGTAACGCATTATCTAATAAGATTCCTAAAGCTTCACATAATAAATTATAACTCCTTGGAGTTAACCCTTCAAATACGTTACTAGTTATCTTATTATTTACTTCTACTTTTAATTCTTTATTATTAAAACTATAAATCTTTTCATACACGATTCCATTGATCCCTACTGGCATCGTTTCTATATTCTGTACATTCTTTGTATTTTCATTATACTCTTCTATCAAGGCTTCAATTAACTTACTTGCTCTTTTGTTTGCTACACTTTTCACTCCACTTAACTGATGAATGATATTGTGCTTTAATGAGCGATAATCATTTAATAAATTTAAATAAAATTCGTTATCTTTTATTAAAAAATCATTGGTTTCTTTTAAAGCATACAAGTTATACTCTCGATTGATATATACAAATATTAATATGATTACTGATACAATTAGAAAACAAAAACTTGTTGCTGTTTCTTCTATATTCTTTTCTATCATTAAATAATACAATGTATATCCTAATGAAAATAACACCACTATGATTAATATTAATTCTTGATATGGAAACTTGCTTCGATTCATTTTGTCATATATTTTCTTAATTCCTTTTTGAAGCCATTTCATATGAAATATCAATATAAATGTTATTTCCATTATGATTGTATATACTCCTCTTACTATATATAATGGATATGATTGAAACAATCTTGATCCAAACATGGCAATAATATCAATTATAATTCCTATTATCCATATTGCTGTTCCATAAAAAACGGTTTCTTTAACACTTCGACGATAAAGTAAATAATATAATACTAAATAACACAGCATAGATGTTAATGAATTTAAAGTTGACATTTTATAATAATATTCTATTGTTAATATCCCACTAAATAGTATGATTAACAAATAGTATTTTTTATGGACTTTTCTTGTATGTTGAGTTAATCTTTTAAATCCATATATTAGTGTCAATTCCAATAAACATACTGTTACAAAATATACCACGCATTCTAACATACTTGCTCTACTTCCTTCTTATATTTCCTCGATAAATAATCTACTTTCTTTCCATTATCTAGTAAAATATAATTCTTTGACCAATTCCATTCAAGTGCTCTTTGATGATTTACGATACAACTTCGATGAGAATATATAAATCTTTTATCTAACTTCTCTTTTATTTCAGATAAACTCATATTAATTTTAAATGAATTTATATCTGTATGTACTAATACTTTTCTTTCTTCTTTATCTCTTGTGATATGAGTGATTGCTCGGTAATATATTTGTAAATCTATATTTCTTTTTGTTATGCTAAACATCTTATTATCAAAATTCTTCTGAAATATTAAGTCTATATCATTTTCTAATCTTTCTTCCATATCATAAAACTTTTCGATAAAATCAAACACTTCATATATACTTCGATATACTGTCTCAAACATTTTATCATGACTTGTTAAAAAGATTATCTCACTTTCCCAATCTTTTTCTCTTATCTTCTTTGCTATTTCTATTCCACTTGTTTTTCCTTCTAATTCTATATCCATTATATATACTTTTCGCATGCTATTATCTTCTATTACGTTTTCTAATTCTTTATTATATTTACTATAATATCTTATCTCTATACTATTATCCTTTTGGATCGCTACTTTTCTTAATATTTCTTTTATCGCTTTTTGCGCTTCTTTGTCATCCTCTACCACAACAAAAATCGTCAACTTACTCACCCTTCTATCTGTTTACTATTGGCAATTATATCACATACCTCCTATTTTTTCATCATAAAAAACACGACTTCCTCTCATTTTCTGTTAAGTCGTGTAAAAT
>JAAVZT010000019.1 GCA_022791775.1 Bacilli bacterium | reverse complement strand
TGATGAAAGCAGAGAATGGCGAGTTAATAAGCGGCCAAAACAGTCAAGCTAATTCAGGATTTAATGGAGTATTTGGGTGTCCTACTTGTAATAATGATACCAGTGGACTTACTGAACTTACTACAGGAATTTCCTTTCCAAAATCAAAATATTTGGATTCTTATTTGTATAATGATGATTGGAGAAATTATAGTTTGCTTCAATTAGGAGATGTGACGGGAGAAACGAGCCCATTTTATTATATGACTACCGTTATTGATAAAAATATAATGCTAAGAAAGTCTTCTTGGTATCATAGTTTAAGCGATACTGTAGTTCATGTTTCTCCTTGGATTCATAGAGGTGGGGCTATGTTTCAAGGCAGAGAATCGGATCTTTTTTCGTTCTCAAATTATACAGGTTCTAATTATTCAACTGTTTCTTATCGCATCGTAATAAGTATTTAACGTTTTAGTTTTTTTAAAGCAAAAATATTATATTTTTGCTTTAAAAGTAGTAAATTGGTAGTAAATAATACTTAAATCTTTATGAATATCTTTTTTAAATAAGACTTACTACGCAATAATCAAAGCTTTTATTTAATGAAAATATATTATTTTATTTTCATTTTACAAGAATTTTTAAATTATATTGACTTCGTTTTCTAATATGAGATATAATGTTTTTAACATAGAAAGAGGCTTTGAGTATGAAATTAAGAGGATTTAATAGGAAAGGTTTTACCTTAATTGAGTTGTTGGCAGTAATTTCTATATTGGCAATTTTAATGTTATTAGCTACTGGTAGTGTCACAAGTATGATTACAAAATCTCAAAAGCGTGCTTTTGTTATTGATGCAAATAATGTCGTAGAAACTGCCAAAACAGCATATATGGATGCTTTATTAAATGGGAATTTGACTGGAAGTAGTTTTTGTATGTCAATAGACTATTTAAAGAATAAATCTTATTTGGATAAAATCGGTTCTGCTTATGTGGGAAGCGTTCAAATCTCTGTTAGTAATGATGTAGCTACTTATAAAATATGGCTTTCTAATGGGAAACAACAAGTTGTTGGTGCTGAGTATTCTAAGATTGAAGAACAAACAGTTGAGTATAGTGCGGCAGCGTCTGTAAATTGTGGTGGCTCAGGAACTTTATTATCATAATAAAGTTTTTTCTTTTTAAGAAAGGTGGTTTTGATATGATTCTTGGTTGTCATGTATCTTATGGAAAAGAAGGATTATTAGGTTGTGCTAAAGAAGCTATTTCATATGGAGCAAATACCTTTATGTTTTATACTGGAGCACCGCAAAATACGCTTCGTAAACCGTTAGAGGAATCGATTATTCAGAATGCTCATAAATATATGAAAGAAAACAAAATAGATATTCAAAATGTGGTTTGTCATGCTCCTTATATTGTGAATTTAGCAAATCAAAGTAATTATGAAAAATGGTTATTCAGTATTGAATTTTTAAAGCAGGAAATGATTCGATGTGAAAAGTTGGGAATTACCAAAATAGTTTTGCATCCAGGTAGTGCTGTGGGTATTTCTCCTGAATTTGGTATAAAACATATTATAGAAGCTTTGAATTTAATTGTTTCTTCTGATACGAATTGTCAAATTCTATTGGAAACTATGGCCGGGAAAGGAACAGAGTGTGGAGTTACTTTAGATGAAATAAAATGTATTTTAGATGGAGTAAATTGTCCTTCTAAATTTGGAGTTTGTTTGGATACTTGTCATTTACATGATGCGGGTTATATATTGAAAGATTTTGATTGCTTTTTAAAAAAATTTGATGATTTGATTGGAATTTCTAAAATACAATGTGTTCATTTAAATGATAGTAAAAATGAATGTGCTACTCATAAAGATCGCCATGAAAATATTGGATGTGGACATTTAGGATTTGATACGCTGTTATCTATTTTAAATCATCCAGCAATAAAAAAAGTTCCTAAAATTTTAGAAACTCCTTATGTTTCCATAACCGATGATGAAAAAAAGCGGGTATATCCACCATATCGATTTGAAATAATGATGCTAAAAGAAAAACAGTTTCATAAAAATTTATTACAAGAAATTCGTGATTTTTATAAAAATGCTTGATATTTTCGACGATATTCTTTAATTAATCGATCCATTTTTAAAAAGTTTTCTTCTGTATAATGGTTTTTATATTTTTCGAATTGGAAAGAGTTAGGGTTGCCTAAAACAATTTTCCAATTTTTTTTCACAAATTCGTAAGTAAAATTTAATTCTTCTTCTGATAAATAAACATTGTTTTTGATGGCAAATTGATTGACATCTTCGCGTTTTAAAATTGACATATATCTTTCGATAATATTAAACATATTCTTCACCTATCTTATTGTATGTTTTAAATGAAAAAAAGAATACTAGTAATGGTGAAGATTATGAAAAAAAAGTCGATATGGTTTCATTATAGTCTTATTCTTATTCTTTTTGGAACGATTTTTTTTCGTATTTATTCCTTAAATCAAAGAGAACATGAGGCTTATGTAAATCGCTTAGCTTCTAAAACTGAAATTTATATTGAAGGAGAAAGTGCTCCGCGAGGTCGTATTTTGGATACGAATGGAAAAGTATTGGTTGATAATACTTTGGTGGAACGAATTGTTTATCATAAAATTAATCAACCTTCTTTTGAAGAAGAAATTGAAATTGCTAAACAATTGTTAGAAATTTTTGAAGTAGAGGAGGCAAAAGAAAAAGAGTTAAGAGAATATTATGCTTTAAAAAATCCTAATATTGTTCAATCTTTGGTGACAGAAGAAGAAAAAAAATTGGTAGAAATGCGCAAGATGACGAAAGAAGAACTAGAAATATTAAAAAGAAATCGTATACCCGTTGAAGCTTTGCAAGAATTAAGTCATCAAGAGAAAATGATTGCTTTCTTATATCATCTTATGAATGAGGGATATTCTTATCAAAATAAGATAATGATTAAAGAGGCAGATTCTAAACAAGTTGCTTTGATTGGAGAATTAAATATTCCAGGCATTTTTATTGATTATGGTTGGAAAAGAATTTATCCTTATGGTGAATTATTAAAAGGGGTATTTGGAACGTTAAGAGAGGGAATCCCAGAGGAATATAAAGATGAATATTTGGCCTTAGGTTATTCTCTTCATGATATTGTTGGAGCGAGTTATTTGGAACAGCAATACGAAAGTTATTTGAAAGGGGAAAAAGCATTATATTTTGTTAATGCAGATAAATCACTTTCTTTAGTAAAAGAGGCGAAACGGGGAAATGATATTTATTTATCAATTGACATTACTTTACAACAGAAATTAGATGATGTTGTAAAACAAACTTTAATCAAAGTGAAAAAGTTACCAAATACAGAATACTTAAAAGAAAACTATGCATTGATAGGGGATCCAAAAACAGGGGCTATTCGAGCTATGGTAGGGCAAAGAATGCTAGAAAATGGCAAAGATGTTATGTTTCAGGAAATAAGTTCTAATACATTTTTATCTTCGTTTACAGTGGGAAGTATTGTAAAGGGAGCGAGTCATACGGTTGGATATTTAAATGGTGTGATTGAAGAAGGAAAGAAAATGAAAGATCATTGTGTGAAACTTTATTTGACACCACAAAAGTGTTCTTATAAAGAGTTAGGATATTTAGATGATATTAGTGCTCTTAAATGGTCTAGTAATTATTATCAGTTTAATACGGCGATTCGTTTGACAGGAAAACAATATTTTTACAACATGAAATTAGATGCAGATGAAGCGGTTTTTCAGAAATATCGGAATGTTTTTTCTTTATATGGACTTGGAAGTTTAACGGGTTTAGATATTCCGAATGAGCAAAATGGTCAAATAGGAAAAACGATGAGTGATGATTTACTTTTAAATCTTACGATAGGTCAATATGATACTTATACGCCAGTACAGTTGTTACAATATATTCATACGATTCATACTAATGGTGAAAGATATGCTTTATCTTTGATTCAAGAAATTCGAAATGAGTTTGGAGATGTTATTTTAAAACCGGATTCTCGTATTTTATCGAAAACAAATTTAGATGTTCATTATTATGAGCGAATTAGGGAAGGATTTCGACAAGTTTTGATGAGTGGAACTGGATCTGGCTATATTTCTAAATCTATTTCGGCCTATGGAAAAACGGGAACGAGTGAATCTTTTTATGATTCAAATGGCGATGGTGTTGTGGATACAAAAACGATTAGTTCTACTTTGGCTATGATTGCTCCTTCTCAAAATAAACTTTATAGTCTAGTTTTGGTGACACCTAATTTGAGTCATTATAATGGAAGAAAGGATTATACGGCGCCTTTTAATCGATATATTAGTAATGAAATGGCAGATTATTTACTTTCTTATTCCTTTTCTTAAAAGAATGTTATTTTTCTTTGAAATTTAATGTTTTTCTGATATAATACATATGGATTTTAAAAGGAGGCAAGAAAAATGGCAAAAAATGAAAACCGTCAATTTATTGGTTTAAAGTGTAGTAGATGTGGACGTCAATTGAGACCTACTTCTAAAAATAAGAAAAATACAACTGATAAATTAGAATTAAATAAATATTGCCCTACTTGTAAGCAAGTAACTGCGTTTAAAGAAACAAAATTAGGAAAATAAGAGAGGGAGTTGTTGAATGTTAATTAATATCAATGACATAAAAAACGGGATGACCGTTATTGTGGATGGGAATCTTTGTTTGATTCAAGAATTTCAACATGTAAAGCCAGGAAAAGGAAGTCCATTTATTAAAATTAAATTGCGTAATTTAAGAACTGGAAGTATTGTTGAAAATACTTATAATACAAATATTAAAATTGAAAGAGCTCATGTTGATAAAATGCCAATGCAATTTTTATATGCTGATGGTACTAATTATGTTTTTATGAATACTGAAAGTTATGAGCAATTAGAAATACCAGGTGCTAAATTAGAGCAAGAGGCTAAGTTTTTAAAAGAAGGTATGGAAATTCAAATTGATTCTTATGAAGGAGAAATTTTAGGAGTTACTTTACCTGAGAAAGTAGAGTATGAAGTCGTAGAAACAGAACCAGCTGTAAAAGGGAATACTACTAATAATGCAATGAAAGATGCAACTGTTGAGACTGGTTATGTAGTAAAAGTTCCTTTATTTATTAATCAAGGAGAAAAGATTGTTATTTCCACTAGTGATGGAAAATATTCAGGAAGAGCTTAAAGCTCTTTTTTTCTTGGCACGGATTTCATAATAAATTTAAAATAAGAAATTGTACTTTTTTTAAAGAGGTGTGATTCGTGTGAGAAAGTGGACAAATGTTTTTCGGGTGGCTCGTTATTGAGGCCTAATAATTTATTACAGTCATTGTTGTGAGTATTTGCCTTGTTTGATTTTGATGAAAAGAAGTTGTGATTTTAGAAAAAATTCATAAAAATATGATGGATGAAATCTCTTTTTCCTGTAACGATATGAGTGTCCAATTATGATGATCTTCTTTTGACCAATTTTTATCAAAATCGAAATATTGAGTCTTTAAAAAATAAAATTGATATTTATAAAATGATTAAGAAATGCCAAGAGGGTTGTATACTGAAATTAATAGTTTATTCAATTTTGGAGTTTGTACCTTTATAGTTATTGAATTCAAAAATTTAAATTTTTATATGATTTCCAAATTATTTGAAAAATAAAAATATAGAAGAAGTGATTGTCAAATAAATTTGTGGTAATAAGACATTTTTAATGGGTTCAGTGAATGATGATATTCAAGATATTTTCGATTAAATAATGGGAATTAAACAAGGTATAGTGAAAATACGAAAAGATATAAAACTTTATTGAAAGCTATGTTAAAGTATGGTATTCTTAAAATTCGATGAGGTGGATGTTTATGCAGACAAAATCAGTTAGCCGAGTAGGCTTTTTGGGGGTATTAGGAAATCTTTTTTTAATGTTAATCAAATTTATAAGCGGCTTTTTCTTTCATAGTCAAGCTATGATAGCGGATGGAATGAATAGTTTAATGGATATTTTTGCTTCTTTTATGACGCTTATGGGTGGTTATATTGCTTCTCATCCTCGAGATGAAGATCATCAATTTGGACATGGAAAAGCGGAATTTTTATTTGCTTTGTTTGTTAGTTTTTCTATGTTTGCAGGAGCTTTTTTGATTTTAAAAGATGCTATTACTGGATTTGTAAATGGCCATGAGGTTATTTTTTCTGTTCTTTTGTTCATAGTATGTATTTTAACCATATTTACAAAATTATTTCTTTTTCTTTATTCCAAAAAAATATATAATCAAACAAAAAGTTTGTTGGTTTATTCTAATATGATTGATCATCGAAATGATATTGTTATTACTTGTTTTACTTTTTGTTCTGTTATTTTTTCTTTTTATCATATTTCTTGGCTGGATTTAATGGTTGGGATAGGTATAGCTATATGGATTTTGATTTCTGGAATTCATATTTTTCAAGATAGTTATAAAATATTGATGGATCATGCTTTGGATGAAATTACGGCTAATAAAATGAAAGAATTTATTAATTCTTATAATGGTGTGCTTGGTATTACTAAATTTGAAACAGCTCCAGCGGGTTATCAATATCTACTTATTTTATCTATTTTAGTAGATGGAACAATTTCAACTTTTGAGAGTCATCAAATTGCGGATAATTTGGAGAAGGACTTATTAAAAACGTATTCTGAAATTTTAGCAGTAACAATTCATGTAAATCCTACTGGAAAGAAATAGAAGAATAATTAATAGGGCGATTAAAGGGTAAAGGAAGAAAAATTTATTGGCTGATTTTTTTGCAGATATTTATACTGTGTTGTTGTTAGTATGAAAAGATTATTTAAAGAAATGTTTGTTGTATTCAATTATTTAATTGTTGAGCTGTCCTTAATTAATAAATATTGGAAGAATTGTTGCAGTTAGTTATTCCTTTGTAGTAAAAATTAAAAGTTGATCCTTAAAATGATCAACTTTTTTGATTTTCCTCAGATTTTATTAAATTATAACCAATTTGATTAATAGTTCCAGCTCCAATAGTAATAATAATATCTTGTGGTTCGACATGAGTTTTTAAATATTCTATTATTTCTGAATATGTTTTTAAGTAAATACAGTTAGAATTTTTTTCATGGATTTTTTTGAATAAATCTTTGGAAGATATATTAAGGTTATCTGTTTCGCGAGCAGCATATATTTCGGTTAAAATAAGATGGTCAAATTCACTTAATATATTGGCAAACTCTTCTAAATGAGCTTTGGTTCTAGAAAAGGTATGCGGTTCGAAAATAGCCCAAGTTTTGTGATGAGGAATTTCTTTACTACTTTCTAAGGTGGTTTTTATTTCGGTTGGGTGATGAGCATAGTCGTCATAGATAGGAATTTGGTGATATGTTCCAATTTTTTGCATTCTGCGATTCGCGCCCGTAAAAGTTTGTAAACCTTTTTGGATGTCACTTAAATTTAAGTGATAATAATGACATGTTGCGATCGTGGCAAGAGCATTTGATATATTATGGGTTCCAAATACTTGTAAACTAAAGGTTTCTAAATATTTATCTTGGTAGTAGCAATCAAAGATAGGATAGCCTTCCTGTGTTTTGGTAATGTTTTTGGCTGTATATAAAGCATTTGAGTGAATACCATAAGTTAGAATTTGATTGTTCATATTAGAAATAACTTCTCGAGTATTTATATCATCTAAATTTGCTATTAAAACTCCATTTTTTGGAAGTCTTTTAATAAATGTACGAAATGAATTTTTGATATTATCGAGCGTTTTGAAATAATTTAGGTGATCATTATCAATATTTAAAATAATTTCGGTTTTGGGATAAAATTTTAAAAAAGAATCGACATATTCACATGCTTCTAAAATAAAATAAGGACTATTTCCTGTGCGGTTATTTCCATTAATTTTATTAAGATAAGCACCAACTTCTATTGTAGGGTCTAAATTTGCTTCTAAAAAACAACAGGCAATCATAGAAGTGGTTGTAGTTTTTCCATGGGTTCCACTAATGCAAATACATTCCTGGTAACATTTTGTAATTAGTCCTAAAAATTCTGAACGTTCCATTTGTTCTTTTTTTAATTCCGTTGCTTTTTGGCGCTCAGGGTCTAATTCATCAATTGCTGCTGTGTATACGATTAAATCAGCATTGAAAATCATTTCTGGATGATGACCAATTTGGATGTTTAAGCCAAGCTCTTTTAAATGTTTCGTATTTTGAGATTCATTCTTATCGCTTCCTGTAATATGGAATCCGAAATGGCTTAAATGTTCGGCAAGTCCACTCATGCTAACTCCGCCTATCCCAATCATATGAATATTTTGATATTTTGAAATCGCTTCTAAATTTGTCATATTTTGACCTCTTTTCTGCTTTATTATAACTTATGTGAAATGAAACGTAAAGTTTTCTTTGAAAGGAGGAAAAGTGTAGTAAAAAACTTTACTTTTTTTTGAACTTCGTGTAAGATGGTGGTAGATAGTGGCACAAGGTGGAAGAAAGTGGGGATATAATATGTTCCTAGGAGAATTTCATCATAATATTGATGAGAAAGGGCGAATTGTATTACCTTCGAAATTTCGAATGGAGTTAAAAGAAAAATTTATTGTGGCTCGAGGACTTGAAAAATGCTTGTATGTTTATTCATTAGACGATTGGAATAAGCTTGTAAGTAAATTAGAAACTCTACCTTTTACCAAAAAAGATGCGCGAGCTTTTATTCGCTCCTTTTTCTCTGGTGCTACTTTCTGTGAGTTCGATTCGCAAGGACGAACTTGCATTACCTCCCCATTGATTCGTTATGCCGGTTTAGCGAAAGAATGTGTTATAATCGGCGCTAACGATCGGATTGAAATTTGGAATCAAGAGAATTGGGAAGAAACGCTTTTACATTATTCTGAAAATTTATCTGATTTAGCAGAAAATTTATTTACGGATGTGGATTTATGAAACATTATTCAGTTTTAAAGAAAGAAGTTATTTCTTTTTTGAATTTAAAACCCGATGGAGTATATATTGATGGGACGCTAGGATACGCTGGTCATGCTAGTGAAATTTTAAAAAAGATTCCAAATGGAAAACTTTATGCTTTTGATCGTGATTGGGAAGCGATCCGTTATTCACAAGAATTTTTGGCTTCTATTGGCTCTAATTTTGAATTGATTCATAGTGATTTTGCCAATTTAAAAGAAGAATTAAGAAAAAGAAATATTCTAAAGGTGGATGGTATATTGTTGGATCTTGGTGTTTCTAGTCCGCAAATTGATACCGTGTCTCGTGGTTTTTCATTTATGCGAGAAGAAGTTTTAGATATGCGGATGGATCAAACACAAGAATTTGATGCTAAAAAATTGTTGGCTACTTATTCTTATTCAAACTTGTGTGAAATTTTTTTTCAATATGGAGAAGAATCAAAAAGTAAGGCGATTGCTTCTGAAATTGTAAAATATCGAGAACAAGAGGATATTGTGAAGACGAATCAATTAGTAGATATTATTTTAAAAGCGGTTGGAGCAAATTATTTTTATAAGAAGCATCCAGAACGTAATATTTTTCAAGCTATTCGAATCGAAGTAAATCAAGAATTAGAAGCATTAAAAAAAGTATTACCAGATGCTATATCTATTTTAAAGCCACAAGGAAGGCTTGCTGTGATTACGTTTCATTCTTTGGAAGATCGCATTGTTAAAAATGTATTTAAAAAATATAGTCAAGTAGATGAGAAGGTTCAAGGATTACCTGAAATACCAAAAGGATATGAGCCAGTGATTCGACTTGTTTTAAAAAAACCATTTGTACCTTCAAATGAAGAACTAGCAGAAAATCGGCGAAGCAATAGTGCCAAACTTCGTGTCATAGAAAGGATAAAAGAGGAAGATGAAAAAAAAGAAATCCATTAAAATATTAAGAGGAGAAAAAATTATTTATACTTTAATTTTTTTATTGATTGTATCTATGCCAATTTGTACGGTTTTTACTAAAGCACTTTTGTCGGAAAGTAATATTCAATTAGAACAAATGAAATCAAAGATTGAAACTCAACAAAATGTAAATGAGTCTTTAAGTATGCAAATTGATGAACTTGCTAGTTTGGACAAAATTCAAGAAGTTGCGAATGAAAAAGGATTGAGTTATAATAATGAAAATATTAAAGTAATTAATGAATAGGTTAGGGAAAATATGAAAAGAAAAGTAAAATATGGGATATCGATGCATATTAATTTGAAGATAACTCTGATCATCTTTTCTTTTTTATTTGCCATTGTTGTTGCAAAATTATCTTTTGTCGTCTTAAGTAATGATGTAGATGGAATTGACTTAAGAGAATTTGCCGATAATCGAAATACAACAAAGCAAACTATTTATGCATCTCGGGGTTCCATTTATGATGTAAATGGAGATGAACTTGCGAAAAATGTTAAATCGTATACTGTGATTGCTTATTTATCTAGTAGTAGAACAAAAAATGAAAAGAAACCTGAACATGTAATTGATAAAACAAAAACGGCACAATCCTTAGCTCCTATTTTAAATATGTCAGAAGAGTATATTGAAAAATTATTAAATCAGAATCTTTATCAAGTAGAGCTCGGGCCAGGAGGACGAGGCATTACGGAAGCGACGAAGAAGCAAATTGAACAATTAGAATTGCCAGGAATTAGTTTTATTTCTAGTACGAAACGATTTTATAAAAATAAAAGTTATGCCTCTTATTTAATTGGATATGCAAGACCAAATGCAGAAGGAGAAATTACAGGAGGAATGGGAGTCGAGGCCTATTTTGATGATAAATTAAAGGGAGTTAATGGATATACAGAATATCAACAAGATGCTTATGGTTATCCATTGCCAAAAACTCAAATTACGGAAGATGCTATAAAGGGTTCTGATATTTATTTGACAATTGATAATAATATTCAATTTGTTTTAGAGAATGTTTTGACAAAATTAAAAAATGAACATAGTTTAGATTGGGCTCAGTTTTCGGTAATGGATGCTAAAACTGGGGAAATAAAAGGAAGTGCTACAGTTCCAAATTTTGATCTAAATACGTTAAATGGAATTACTTCTTATTTAAATCCATTAACAAGTTATCAATATGAGCCTGGTTCTACGATGAAAATATTTTCTTTTATGGCTGCGATAGAAGAAGGGATCTACGATGGAACAGCAGAATTTGATTCTGGATCCATAACCTTGAAAGATGGAACACGGATCCGAGATTTTAACCGAACTGGTTGGGGAAAAATTAGTTATGATACTGGTTTTTCATATTCTTCTAATGTGGCCGCAACTAAATTAGGACTTGCTTTGGGAGTTGGAAAATTAAAAGATTTTTATGAAACTTGTGGATTTGGCAAAAAAACAGGTATTTCACTTCCAGCTGAAAGTGAAGGGGTTTTAAATTTTAATTATGAAAGTGAACTCGCGAATGCTAGTTTTGGGCAAGGAATTGCAGTTACGCCAGTTCAAATGTTACAAGCTTTATCTAGTTTTGCAAATGATGGGGTGATGGTAAAGCCTTATATTGTTTCAAAAATGGTAGATGCGAAGGGAAATGTTATATTGCAAGGTGAGCGAGAAGAGTTAAATCGAATTGCTAGTATTACGACCATTGAACGGATGAAAAAAATGATGTATGATGTCGTTTATAATGGATTTGCTTATAATAAAGGTTATGCGCCATCCAATGTTACGATAGCTGGAAAAACAGGGACTGCTCAGATAGCTTCTGATACAGGAGGATATATGACGGGAGAATATGATTATATTAAGAGCTTTGCTGGTTTTTTTCCATATGAAAATCCACAATATGTTTTTTATTTTTCAACAAAACGGTTAGTAAGTAGTAGTGCAGATATCATGAAAGTGGTATCGTCAGCCATTGGAGAAATTGCAAAAGTTATGAATTTGAGTGAGGTTATATCTGATACAGATGTAAGTAAGATTATTTCGCTTGGAAATTATATATCTTCGAGTGTAGATCAAACTGTTGCAGATTTAGAAAAATTAAAATTAAAGGTAATCATTTTAGGGGATGGCAAGTATGTTGTAAATCAATATCCATTAAAGAATATTCATGTACTAGAAGGTTCTAAAGTGTATTTGTTGACCAATGGAAGTAATATTGTAATGCCAGACGTAGTTGGATGGAGTGCAAATGAATTAATTCGTTTTTGTAATTTTATTGGTCTTTCTTATGTTTTGAATGGATATGGTACGGTTGAGAAGACAAATATAGAAAAGGGGGCATCAATCAATTTTGATAAACCATTAGAGATATATTTGAAAAATTCATAGTTAAATTATTTTCTTTTGGAAAAAAATGGACTCGACAAATAAGTTATTTTTGATATAATATGTTTTAATATTTTAAATTTTGCATTCTCTTTACATTTTCTTGCTCGTTTTCCATTTTTTGAATTACTTATGTGTTATAATAATTATGTTTTAGAGAATCATTTAAATTGTTAAGTTATTATTATTTGTTTGGAAGGGGTAACAATTATGAATAATAAAGATTTAGTAATAGATAATATTAAAACTACTACAGAATTTTTATTCCACAAAAAAGTATTTGTATGTGTAAAAAGATTATTTGATGTTCTAGTCAGTTTACTTGGTATTTTGTTTTTGATTCCATTGACCATTTTGATTAAAATTTTAGCCGTGTTAAATGGAGATTTTCATTCTATTTTCTTTAAACAAAAAAGATTAGGTCGATATGGAAATCCAATTTATATTTATAAGTTTCGAACTATGGTTCCAAATGCAGAAGATGTTTTGGCAAAATGGTTAGAAGAAAATGAGAAAATTAGAGAAGAATATTATGAAACACGAAAATTAGAACATGATCCTAGAATTACTAAAATTGGGCACTTTTTAAGAGTGACTTCTTTGGATGAATTTCCACAGTTTATTAATATTTTTAAAGGGGATATGTCGTTAATTGGACCTCGTCCTATTGTGCCAGATGAGATTGAAAATTATAATAAAGCTCAAGCAAAAAAATTTTTAAGTCTTCGTCCAGGATTAACTGGTTATTGGGCTGTAAATGGTAGAAGCTGTACAACTTATCAAAAAAGGAAACAATTAGAACTTTATTATATTGAGCATTGTTCTTTAAGATTAGATATAAAAATTTTGTTTGCTACATTTAGGCAAGTATTAAAACGAGATGGGGCGAGATAAAAAAGAACTATTTTACATATTTGTTCTTTTTTTTTGCAGCTTTTTTTATAAAATATGATATAATATGAAAAGAAATAGTGGAGGAAATTTATGGAAGATATTAATATTTTAGAGTTTTTATCGTATATTAAAAAACACTTGGTCTTTTTTGCTTTGGTGGTTATTTTTACGTTAATTATTTGTTTGTTTTATTTCATGGTACTTAGAAGACCCGTTTATAGCTCTGAGGTATCG
The DNA here is from genome assembly GCA_022791775.1 of Bacilli bacterium. GTDB lineage: Bacteria > Bacillota_I > Bacilli_A > RF39 > UBA660 > MGBC162267. Next base: position 6,153 of record JAAVZT010000019.1, on the reverse strand, counting down.
ATGACTTTGACTGGCGTAAGTGGAAATGATTCTAAGATAACAACGAATGATATAACTTTAAATTCAAAAATGTTACCTACTTATCAAGAAATTATTACAAGTCGAAAAGTGTTAGAGCAAGTAATTGATAATTTAAAGTTAAATAAAACAGTGGGTGATTTAGCTAGTAATATTAAAATAACAGCTGCAACTGATTCAATGGTGTTAAGTGTTAGAGTGGTAGATTCCAATCGAGTTGTGGCTAGAGATGTAGCAAATGAAGTAGCAAATATATTTGGTTCGGAAATTAAGAATCTTTACAATATTAAAAATGTTACGATTTTGGACAAGGCGATAGCAAGTGATGATCCAGATAATATGAATTATGCAAAATTTTTGGTCATTAGTTTTATGGGTGGAATTTTTGTGGCTTTAGCAGGGCTATTATTTGTTTTCTTTATTGATAATACGGTTAAAAGTGTAGAACAAGTAGATTCTAAAATGGATATGATTGTTTTAGGAGCTATTCCAGATTATCATACGATGAGTAAGAGTACGAAAAAAGGAGGCAAGAAACATGAGTAAAAATGAGTTAATTGTAGAACAAAATCCAAAATCTTCAGTAGCAGAAGCTCTGCGAATCATTCGTACTAATTTACAATTTTCTTCGGCAGATAAAAAGGTTCAAATAATTTTAATTACTTCATCTGTTCCTGGGGAAGGGAAAAGCTTTGTAAGTGCTAATCTAGCGACAGCTTTTGCCCAAAATGGAAGCAAAGTGTTATTAATAGATTGCGATTTGCGTAAAGGAAGATTGCATCGTTTATTTAATATTACGAATGATACTGGACTTTCTAATTTACTACTTGGAGAAGTAGAAAAAGAATATAAAAATTTTATTAAAAAAACATATATTCATAATCTTCATTTACTTACTAGTGGAATTGTTCCACCTAATCCAAGTGAGTTATTGGATTCAAATAAAAATAAAAAATTATTGGAAATTTTAAGAAAACATTATGATTATATTATCTGTGATGGTACTCCAGTAGGAGGACTTACTGATTCTATGGTTATGACGAAAAATGTAGATAAAACAGTGGTTGTTTGTGCGGTTAACTATACTAAATTAGATCAATTAGAAAATACAAAAAAAACGTTACAAAATGTTGGAGCTGATGTGGCGGGGGTTATTGTCAATAAAGTTCCAGAAGTACACAGTAGTTATTACGGAAATTATTACATTGAAAATTAAAAAAAGATATTGGAAAGAGATGAAATGGATTCTCTTTTTTGGCTGGCTTGGTTTGATTTTTAGTTTTTCTGCACAACAAGGAAGCGATAGTCTTGAACTTTCCAATCGTTTTGCTATTTGGATGAAACAATTTTTTTCTACTTTTGCATGGATTCCTTTTGATTGGGAGTTTTTAGTTCGTAAATTAGCCCATTTTGGCCTTTATTTTGTCTTGGGTGCTTTTGCTTATTGGGTGAGTCCAGAGGAGTCTAAAAATCGAAAACGGCGTATTTTTTGTGCTTTTCTTTTGTGTATTTTGTATGCAGCTTTTGATGAGTGTCATCAGTTATTTGTAGCAGGAAGAGATGGAAAAATAATGGATGTGTTTTTGGATGGAGCTGGTTCTTTTTTTGGAATATTAATTGCATATTTTATAAAACGTTTTCTAATTTCTCGAAAAACGAATCTGTAAAAGGATGAATTTTAAATTTTTACATATAATAGAAATAGTAAATTTTTTGTCGAATGAATTTTCTAGTATTATAAATTATAAATTTTATAATAAAGAACTTGAGGTGACAATATGCTATTTCTATTTTTTATTTTGGCTTTTTTCTTTTGTTATTGTTTTTGTGTCATATCTCATCGTTGCTCGATTCAAGAAGAACAAGACCTTTTGCACAAAGAAAATAAGGATTGATTTGCCTTTTTGCTTCTTTTTTGATATATTTTTGTAGGGTACTGAAAGTAGTTTGGTGATGTATATGAAAAAGAAAAAAAAGAAAAAAATAAACCCACATGTGCTATTAGTTTTCAAAACGTTGGGTGTTATGAGTGTTTTATTAATATGTATTTTTGCTTATTTATTATATCATTTAAATATTTTGCCAACACAGTATTATCTTTTAATTGTTGGTTGTTTTCTTTTTTTTGATTTATTATTTGTTTTAGCTATTTTTAAATTTAAAAAAGGATTAAAAATAATATCATTTGTTTTTGTTTGTATATTTTCTCTTATAAGCAGTATTGGTTGTTATTATATATATCATACAAATGATTTTTTAAATCGTTCTTTTCGAAATCGAAAACTCAGTTACATTACTACTTTTTATGTAGTTTCTGCTAAAAATAATCCAATTTCTTCTATAAACGATATAGCACATGATGTCCTTTATTATGAAGGTTCTAGTTTAATGGATCAGGTCAAAGAAAAAGTGAATCATAATCAAATAAAGGAAGTTTTATTTCAAACGGAAGCGGATGTTATAACGATGTTTGAGAAGGTTATGGCTTTAGCTCATGAAGTTATGATTGTAGAACAAACGAATTATGAAATGGTTTTTCAATTAGAAAAAAAATTTAAATTAGATGATTTTAAGATAATTGATACGATTGAGATTAAGACAGAAGTAGATCAGGCTGTTGAAAATCAAGGAAAGAAGTTTAATGTTTATATTGGAGGTAATGATTTTACTAATAGTTTAATGGACTTTAATATGATTTTAACAATTAATATGGATCGCCATCAAGTGTTGATGACTTCAATTCCAAGAGATTATTATATTCCTGTAGTAGGACATAATGGAAAAAGTGATACACTAAGTTATATGGGAGCTCACGGGATTGAAACAAATCGAAAATCTTTAGAGGAATTTTTAGGTATTCAGTTAGCTTATTTTGTTAAAATTAATACGAAAAGTTTAGTTAAAATTGTGGATGAAGTTGGAGGAATCAATTATTGTTCGGATGTCAGTTTTACCACCACTCATGCAACTATTTTAGATAGTTATGATGATTCGATGGGAAATAAATTAAAAGTTCATAAAGGATGTCAGCATTTAAATGGTGTGGAAACTTTAACGGTTGCTCGGGAAAGATTAGCTTTTAAAGATGGAGATCGTCAAAGACAGAAAAATTGTCAACAAATAATGATGGCAATTTTAGAGCAATTAAAAAGTACGAATACTATTACTAATTATAATAATATTTTAAATTCTTTAGCAGATTTATATCAAACTAATTTGCCAAGAGAGGTAATTACCGAATTAATTAAAAGTACAATAAATGGAGCTAATTGGGAGATTTTAAATCAATCGATGGATGGAACAAATGCTCAAGGGTATGTTCATTTAACGACTTTAGTGGATTATGTTATGAAACCAAAGCCTGAATCTGTAGAAGAAGTTAAAAGGAAGATAGAACAAGTTTTAAAGTGATATTTTAAATCTAGAATAAAATTAAATTTTGTGATAAAATATTAGTATTAAAAAATCAAAAGAAGAGCATTTTTATGGACAACATATTTTGATATTTTTGGGGAAAGGTAACGGTAGGAGTTGTTTTTTATGAAGAAAAAAGGACCGTTTCTTACTATAAGTATTATGATAGTCGTTTTTGTACTCATTACAGGAGTTTCTTATGCTTATTTTTCTGCATTATTTCAAGATAATAGAGATTTGAAGCAAGATACGACTAAGTTAAAAACTTGTAAATTAGCAGAAGCTACTTTAATTTTTAATGTTCCAGATACGGTTGGTAGCTTTGTTACTGCTGATATTTATCCTGGACATAAAGAAGTAATGAGTTTTGGGGTAGCAGCTAGGGGAGACTTAGGTGCTATTAGTAATTTTAAATTCCTTTATCGGATAAAAGAAAACGGCTTAGGAGATAATATAAAAATATCTGTTTATAAAAATAAAGAAATGATTTCTAGTGCCGATCATTCTTTTGGGTGTGAAAAGCGGGTAGAAACGATTGCAGGGCAAGCGAGATATTATGAAACTTGTGAAGAGAAGAATTTTGGTAGTTTGATCCAAGAAACTATTTTAACGTCTAATGAGGATCTTGTTACGATTGGACAAGATAGCTTAATTGTAAGTGATGGAATAGAAGAAATTCGATATTATTATGTGGTTATAGAATTTTTCAATCAAGATATGTCACAGAATCCTAATATGAATACTAGATTAATCGGTAATGTTGATGTAGAACTGTCTACACAAAAGGTAAACTATAAAGAAGCAATTTTAAATGGAACAGATCCTATTTTGAAAGATGAATTAATCCCTGTTATGATTGAAGATGATGGAACGGTAAGGCAAGCGGATGAAGTGCAAGAATGGTATCGTTATGAAGAAAGCAGATGGGCGAATGCGGTTATTTTAAAAAATGAAAATGAAAAGTATTGTCCAGGAGAAATTATCCCTGAAGATCAAATTGAGTCTTATTTCGTGTGGATACCAAAATATCGCTATCAATTATGGGATTTAGGAAATTACAGTAATTTAACTAGTATTAATAATACGAAACTACATGAAATACCAATTCTTTTTGGAGACTATGATACCGAAGATTTAATAGATGGAGAATGTACTACACCAATGATAAGTGGAGCAAGTGGAAACTGTCAGGTTGGAGATTTTATGACTCATCCTGCATTCATTAGTTTTGCCACGAAAGGATTTTGGGTCGGAAAGTTTGAGACAGGATATAAAGGAAGTACGGATACTACCTCATCACAAAAAAATGGCAATGAACCGAATAGTATTCAAATCAAACCAAATGTTAATTCATGGCGAAATATTAATGTATCCAATGCATATCTAACGAGTTTTGATTATAAAAGAAATCTAGATAGTCATATGATGAAGAATACTGAATGGGGAGCTGTTGCATATTTACAACATAGTAAATATGGAAGTATGGCAAGTGTTCGTTTGAATAACAATAGTAATTTTGTAACAGGATATAGTGCTGTGAAAGAACCAACTTGCGGATACACTGGAGATAATCGTGAGTGTAATCGTTATGGAGATTCAGAAGATATCACCAAACCATGGAATACGAGTGTAGGATATTTAGGAAGTACCACAGGAAACATTAGTGGGATATATGATATGAGTGGTGGAGCATATGAGTATGTAATGGGATTAATGCTTGATAAAGAAGGTCAACCTATGAGTGGACATAATTTTAAATATAATTCTGGATTCAGTGGACCATTTGGATGTCCAAACTGTAATGGAGATACATCGGGTTTAACAGAATTAGTAGATGGGATACCTTTTCCATCAAATCAAAAATATTATGACATTTATCTTTATGGTGAAAAAGAAGAAAATTATAATCGAAGAATACTAGGAGATGCAACAGGTGAGATGGGACCTTTTGTTTCTAATACTTATGGAACTCAACAAAGGCAAATTGGTTCTTGGTATGCTGATGAAGCATGGATTAGTCATTTTGTAGAGCCTTGGATTCATCGAGGTGCAGGATATTCTTATGGGATGGGCGGAGGAATTTTTTCTTTTATTAGTTCATGGGGAACTGCATCTCCAAGTATTAGCTTTCGAATAGTTCTTGTAGGTGATTTATGAAAAATAAAACAAAAATAATGTATAGCTTGACAATTTTAGTTCTCGCTATATTAATTTTAAGTATTGGAACCTATGCTTATTTTTCAGCAAAAATACAAGATACGAGAGATAAAGAACAAGAAACAACGAAATTTAAAACTTGTAAAATTGCTGAAGCAACAACAATTTCAGATATTCCACAATCCATAGGAAATTTTCAAAGTATAGATATTTATCCAGGACATAAAGAAGTAATTGGAATGAGTGTTAGTGCAAGAGGGGATATTCATTCCGTTAGTAATTTTGAATTTTTGTATCATATTGAAGAAAACACCTTTGGTAGTAATATCAAAGTAAGTATATATAAAAGTAAAGAAGTCATACCTACTACAGAAAACTACTTTGCTTGTGAGAAGAAAGTGAAAACATTGGGTAATCAAGTCATGTACTACGAAGAGTGTCAAGAAAAAGACTTAGGAAGTTTAGTCGAAGAAACTATTCTTTCAAATAATTCTGAAACTATTCGTATTGGTAAAGATAGTATTGTTGTCACAAGTAATCAAGAAGAGATAAGATACTATTATG
>JAAVZT010000001.1 GCA_022791775.1 Bacilli bacterium | reverse complement strand
TGATGAAACTTGTAATCAAACAGGAAATACAGAAAATGTAACCAAGCCATATAATACAAATATAGGATATCTAGCAAGTACCACAGGAAATATTAGTGGAATATATGATATGAGTGGAGGAGCTCATGAATTTGTAATGGGTATTATGCTTGATGAAGCAGGAAAAATAATCAGTGGATATTCAGAAGAAAATAATTCTGGATTTAATGGAAAATTAATAGAAAATGATTCAGATTTTACAGAAGGAATTGATTTACCAAATTCAAAGTATTATGATAATTATGCATTTGCTAATAATTATAGTGTATTTCACCGGCGTATATTAGGGGATGCCACAGGGGAATTAGGACCATTTCGAATAAATGAAAATAATAGACAAATAAGTTCGTGGTATCAAAATGAAGCATGGATGCCATCAAAACGATATCCATATTTTGTACGGGGTTATAATAGTGCCTCAGGAATAGGTTCGGGAATCTTTGCTTTTTCCTGGTATGATGGTGGAATAAATACATCATCAAGTTATCGAATCGTTTTAGCATTGTAAAGAAGGATGAAAATATGAAACAAAAAATGAACAAGTGGACCCAATCAGAAATTCAAGCAGGAATTTATCTTTTGTTTGGTTTCTTTTTAAATTTTTTGCTTGTATTATACGCCATTTTAACGACTGACAACCAAAACATACCTTTATATTTTGTCTTAATAATAATATGTTGGATTTTCTTTGGAATTACATTATTTCTATATGATAGTTGGAAAAATCAAGCAAAATATATCAAACGATATACAGAAAAAGAAAAAAAGCAATTTGAAATAGAGGTAGAATCTCGAAAAAGAGAAAAAAAATACTTATTCTTTTTGCCAATCTATTTAGGAATAACTTGTACCTTAATGGGAAGTTTAGCAATCTATTTAGGTTGTCAATCAAATCCAAAAGAGTTTCCTATGATATGTTTAGGGTCTATATTTCTTTTCATCGGATTTTTAACAATTATCATTAAAATAATAAAATCATTCAAGGAGGTTCAAAAGAATGCGTAAAATATTAAATGCTTTGGGAATAACAATCTTAACTCCATTTTTGTATCTTATTACTGCTATTATATTTTTACAAGCCGATAGCTTTGCAATCAAAGACATTCCGATAGGAATAACAATATTTTATATTATTTTCTATATTGTAATGATTCTACTCATCTTATTTCAAGATGAATCAAAAAGAGATCAGAAAATAGATCAAAAACAAATGGCTTATTTAGAAATGAAAATCCCAGATAAACAAAATTATATAAGGATTAAAGATCAAGCAGTAAATTTATATATACGAATGAAGAAAAGAACATACTATGAACAAAGGCTATATATTAGTGATCAGGCTGGACATGTTATATACAAAATAAAACAAAAATATGGAGTACCAAGTTATCTCATTTATGATCCATATCATGAAGTAGTAGGAAGCATTAAAAAATCAGGTTATGGCCATTATTCTGGATATTATGACATTAACTTAAATGGAGTGTCTTATCAGATTCAAAATGACAATTTTGCTACCAGCGATTTAGACATAAAAGGTAATTTTTATATTCCCGAATATCGTGTATTAAAAAATGGACAGAACATAGGTGAAGTAAAATCAGCCCCATTTGGTAGTGCAGGAAATGCAGATATAATTCTTCGTCAAAATATTTCGAAAGAAGAAGTCATCGGCAGTGCCATTGCTTCGATAATCTATCGCTTAGAAAGTGAACGAAGAAGACAAAGAATGAGAAATCATTAAAATCAAGAAAATTCTTGATTTTTTTCAATAAAAAAAAGTAGCTTATAGTTTCTTTTTTTCGCCATAATTGACAAATTATGATAAAATAATACTAAGGCTAGGAAGTGATGAAAATGTCGCAATCTACATTCGTGTTACTGGGAATCGCATATTATATTTTTACAATCGTTACAATTGTCATAGTCTTGAACTTACTAAATAAAAAGGATAAAAAGAAATATCAAAAAGAAATCAGTGAATTAGAACGAGATAAAAATTTAATTATTTCTGCGGCAGTAGTTTCAGAACTAAATAAAGTAGAACCACTGGTTAATAATGCAGATATGCAGGAATTATTTCAAGAATGGCAGCGAAGATTTAAAGAAATGCGTGACCTAGAAGTTCCAAAAATTACGGACCAATTAATTGAAATTGAAGAGCTATTTCAAGAAAAAAAATATAAAGAGTTAAAAAAGAAGTTAGCAGAAGCCGAATTAGATATTTATTACGTTAAAACAAAATCTAATTTTCTGTTAGAGGAAATGAAAGAAATTACCTTAAGTGAAGAACGTAATCGAGAAACTATTACCAAATTAAAAGCGCATTATCGTGAGATTCGCAATAAATATCAAAATAATAAAGCAAAATATCAAATTGTCGCTTCGCCATTGGATTTACAATTCGAAAATATTGATAAATTATTTGGTGCGTTTGAACTATCGATGGATAAAAATGCCTATCAAGAAGTAGGGAAGATTGTAAAAGCCATTGATGATACAATTGGAAATTTAGAATTGGTAATTGATGAAGCTCCAGAAATAATCGCAATGGGTAAAATATTAATTCCTAAAAAAATGAAAGAAATTAATGGCATTTATGAAAAAATGAAAAAAGAAGGCTATAACCTAGAATTTTTAAATTTACCTTATAATTTAACCGAAAGTAATAAAAAAATTACAGATATATTTCAACGATTAAATGTACTAAATATTGAAGATTCTACCTTTGAATTAAAAACCATGGTCGAATACTTTGATTCTCTATACAATGATTTTGATAAAGAACGCATTGCCCGTAAAATATTTGATGATTATCAAAGAAGCTTACTTATGAAGGTAACAAAATTAACAAAAATAAATAATAAACTAATCAATAAATTAGATGATATAAAATATAGTTATGATCTAAATGATGAAGATGTAGTTGTCATTGATGAGATAAAAAATGAGTTAGAAAGTGTACGTCATAAATATGATGAAGTAATTGAATTACATCGAGCACATCGCCACAGTTTTAGTCATTTAGCCAAACAAATGGAAATATTAAATGCTAAGTTATCTCACACAGAAGAAAAATTAGAAACAGCTCTTCGCACATTAGGAAGTCTAAAAGAGGACGAATTAAGAGCAAGGGAACAACTAGATGAAATAAAAATTATCTTAAATAAATCAAAAGAACAAATGAAAAGTTATAAATTACCAGTTATTCCAAAAAAATACTTTGTGGAATTAAGTGAAGCAACCGAAGCAATTGCTAATATGGTAAATGAGTTAGAAAAAACACCAATCTCAATTAAAGTATTAAATACTCGAGTAGATACCGCGAGAGACTTAGTTTTAAAACTATACAATACAACAAAAGAAACAATTAAAACAGCTAAAATGGCTGAAACAGCAATTGTATATGGTAACCGTTATCGACCAGTCAACAAAGACATAGATTTGGGATTAACGAAAGCAGAAAATGCATTTTATAAAGGTAATTTTAAAATATCCTTAGAAAATGCTATTGCAGCAATTAATATATTAGAACCAGGAATTCATAAAAGGCTAATGGAAGAATATGGAGAGTAGAAAAAGAATGAAAAAGATTATGATTGATTTAGATGAAACAATTGTGAGTGGGGGTTATCTAGAGGCTTTAAATGAGTATTTACACACAAATTATCGTCCAAAAGATGTCAAAGAATATTATGTATCGAATATTTTAACACCAGAAGAAAATAGCAAATACCTAGACTATTTTTATCAAAACATAAATGTGTATGAAAAAAGTCATTTAATACCAGATGCCATTGAAGTGATTCAAGAATTAAATAAATATTATGATATCTATATTTGTAGTGCTTTTATAGATAAAAGAAAACCATTAGCATGTTCCATTCAAGCAAAATATAAATATGAATGGATCTTAAAAAATATGCCATATATCGATCCGAAAAAAATTATTTTGACAAGTTCAAAAGATTTAATCATGTGCGATGTGAAAATTGATGACAAAGTGTCCAATCTAAAAGACGGATATGGTAAAATTAAACTGTTATTAAATCAAAAACATAATGAGAGCTATTCCAATGAAGAATTAGCTCAGTATGGAATTTTGCGCGTAAAAAATTGGCGTGAAATTTACAAATTATTAATAGAAGGAGAATCCCCTCAATGATATACTTAGATTATAGTGCAACGACCCCTGTAAGTTATGATGTTTTAGAATCCTATTTGAAAGCAACGAAAGATTTTATAGGGAATCCAAATAGTTTGCATAGTTTGGGTGTGAAATCCAAAACATTAATGAATACTGCTATAAAACAAATTAGTGAATTGTTTAATGTTTTAGAAAGTGAGATTACATTTACCAGTGGAGCAACGGAGTCCAATAATATGGCTTTAATTGGAGCTTGTTTAGCAAATCAACACAAAGGTCATCACATTATTGTATCAAAATTAGAACACCCATCCATCTATAAAATATGTGAATATTTAGAACAAAATGGTTTTTATATAAGTTATGTCAATAATGACGAAGAAGGATTAATCGATTTTGATGATTTAAAAAATAAAATGCGTGAAGATACGATTTTAGTAAGCATTTGTGCTGTGAACAGTGAAGTAGGAATTCGTCAACCTTTAAAAATGATTCGCCAAATCATAAAAAAAGAAAATTCAAATACTTTATTTCATAGTGATATGACCCAAGCAGTAGGAAAAATACCTGTTAATTTTCATGATGTAGATATGGCTAGTATTACAGCTCATAAAATATTTGGACCAAAAGGAATCGGTTTATTTTATAAAAATAGTCGAGTAAAAATTGTTCCATTAATTTATGGAAGTGGAAAAAGTAATGAATTAAAACCTGGAACTCCAGCAGTACCATTAATTGTATCTTTTTCAAAAGCTTTACGCTTAGCGTTAACTGATTTAGACAAAAGAGAGAATTTTGTGCGTCGTTTAAACGAGAAAATAGTAGGAGAATTTCAAAAATTAGATGGAATTATACTGAATCAGACAAAATATTCTATTCCTCAGATTTTAAATATAAGCTTAAAAAATATTCGTCCTGAAACTTTAATTCATGCCTTAGAAGAATATGAAATCTATGTAAGTACTAATACAGCCTGTGCAAGCGGAGAGCTTTCTACTAGTATAATGGCCATTTACAATGATAAAAAAAGAGCCATGAGCTCCATTCGCATTAGTCTTTCATATATAACAACCACTGATGAAATTAATCGATTTTTAAGCTATTTTAAAACAATTTATCACAAATTAAATGAATTAACTGATTAAAGAAGCAAGAGATTGCTTTTTTTTATAAAATTAAATATAATAAAAATCAGGTGAAAACAATGAAAAAACTAATCATAATAAAATATGGGGAAATGACTACAAAAAAAGATAACATTGGTTTGTTTTTAAGAACTTTAAAAGATAATATTACCCAAGCTCTTGTGAAAGAAGAGGTAAATATTATTTATGATACAGGAAGAATGTTTCTTTATTGTAACCAAAATAATTTTGATAAAGTCGTAGAAAAGCTCCAATGTATCTTTGGAATTCATGAAATAATTATCGGATATGAATTAGATGATCATAACCAAAAAAGGATAGAAGACGCTTTGAAAGTGATGATTCAAAATATAACCTTCAATACATTTAAAGTCGAAACAAAAAGAAGCAATAAAAATTATCCTCTAAAAAGTCCTGAAATAAGTAAAAGATTAGGAGGTCTAGTTTTAAAAGAAAAAACTGGAACAAGTGTTGATGTACATCATCCAGAAGTTACTATTCATGTTGAAATCCGATTAGAAAAAGCATATTTATATATTGAAAAAAGAAAAGGATTAGGTGGTTATCCAGTGGGTACCCTTGGAAAGGGACTTTTGATGCTCAGTGGAGGAATCGATTCTCCTGTCGCAGGATATTTGACTATGAAACGAGGTGTAAAAATAGAGGCAATTTATTTTGAAAGTCCACCTCATACATCCCAGGAAGCGAAAAATAAAGTACAAAGTTTAGCGAAAATATTAAAAAAATATCAAAATACGTGTGTGTTACACATTGTCAACTTTACAGAAATTCAAGAATCTATTTACAAAAATATTCCACATGAATACCTCATTACAATCATGCGACGAATGATGTATCGCATTAGCGAACGAATAGCGAAACAAAGAAAATGTAAAATAATAGTAAACGGAGAGTCAATTGGCCAAGTAGCAAGTCAAACCCTTACCAGTATGAATGCCATCAATCAAGTTGTTCAAATTCCCGTCATTCGACCTTTAGCTTGTTTTGATAAATTAGAAATTATAAAGCTTGCTGAAAAAATAGGAACTTACCAAACAAGTATTTTGCCATATGAAGATTGTTGTACTATTTTTGTTCCAGAACATCCGATCATTAATCCAGAAATTAAAAAATGTGAAGAGTTTGAAAAATGTTTTCCTTATGAAGAATTAATAAAAGAAGCAATCGAACAACACGAGATTGTCCACATAGAAAAAGAAGAATCTATTTATAACGATTTATTATAAAAAATATGATAGTTAAAACTATCATATTATTTTTCAAAACTATCACAAAATGTATGTGCTTTCTTCGAAGAACCACTGACCAAAATTTGTCCTAATGTACAATGGTTTTCTTTTTTATCATGATATTTGCATTCTTTTACATCACAACCAATTCTTTGATTAAAATATTCTTCTTTCATTCTATCACCCATTTTTAATATGAATAAATCTATATAAATTATACATAATAGAAATAGGTGATAAAATGCGAAAACATATTTCCTATTATTATAAAAGTTATGATGGTCAATATCAAAATGAATTAGAACGTAAAATTCAAGAATGCTGTAATGATTATGGCTATAATTTAGAAACAAATCGGCGACGAGAAATGAATATTGATGAAAGTGCTGCCAAAAGCCAAATGACTTTAGCTCATCGTTATGGTAAAAGAGAATAGTAAAAATTCTTTTTTTTTTGTATAATATTATTACGAGGTGAATAAATTTGAAAATATTATCAATAAATGCTGGTAGCTCTTCTTTAAAATTTACAGCTTTTGAAATGCCAGAAGAAAAAAAATTAATATCAGGAACATTTGAAAGAATAGGAATCGGAGAAAGTTTTTATACACTTTCCATAAATCAACAAAAAATCAAAAAAACAGTAGACATAAAAGATCATAAAGAGGCTCTTAATTTGTTAATTGAAGAATTAGTAAAAAACCAAATTGTAAATGATTTACAAGAAATCAAAGCGATTGGCCATCGTGTAGTTCATGGTGGAGAAGTATTTAAAAACAGTGTTATCATTACAGATGAGGTAATAAATAAAATGGAAGAATTGAGTAGTTTAGCACCTTTACATAATCCTCCTGCAATTACAGGAATTAAATCAGCAAAAACTGTAATTCCAAATGCAATTCAAGTGGCTGTATTTGATACTTCCTTTCATCAAACCATGGCCAAAGAGACATTTTTATATGCTGTACCTCTAAAATGGTATGAAAAATATCAAGTAAGAAAATATGGAATGCATGGTACAAGTCATAAATATATTGCAGAAAAAATGAATCATTTATATCCAGAAAAGAATAAATTAATTATTTGTCATATTGGATCTGGAGCAAGTATAAGTGCGGTAGAAAATGGAAAATGTGTGGATACTTCTATGGGCTTTACGCCAAATGCTGGGTTAATCATGGGTACTCGTTCTGGAGATATTGATGCATCCATGCTATCTTATATGATTGAAAAAGAAAAAATATCTTTAGCAGAAATTGAGACGATTTTAAACAAGCAAAGTGGTTTATTAGGAATTTGTGGAAAAAGTGATATGCGTGATATATGTGACCAAATAAAGAATAATGATGAGAAAAGTATATTAGCATTTCAGATGTTTATTGAACGTGTAGTCGATTACATTGCCAAGTATTATTTTAAACTACAAGGTTGCGATGCCATTGTATTTACAGCTGGAATTGGAGAAAATAGCGCTATCGCTAGAAAAGAAATATTAAAAAGATTGGAATTCTTAGATATTAAATTAGACGAGGAACAAAATGAGAAAATCGCTGGATTTAAAGATCAAAATGAAGGTAAAATTTCGGCAAACGATTCAAAAATTCCTGTTTATGTCATCCCGACTGATGAAGAGATTATGATTGCGAGAGATACATTTCATTTTGCAGCTTAGAAAGTGTGGGAGAATTGAAAAAAGAAATCATCAAAAAAATAGCAAAAAAAATAAAACAATATGATACTATCGTATTAGCACGACATGTTGGTCCTGATCCAGACGCTATCTGTAGTCAAGTTGCTTTACGAGACGCAATTCGATTAACATATCCGGCGAAAAAAGTATATGCAGTAGGAGTAGGAGTATCTAAATTTAAAAAATACGGAATCTTAGATAAGATAGAAAATAAAAACTTAAAAAATGTATTATTAATTACTCTAGACGTTCCAAATTATTGTCGAATTGATGGTATTGAAGATTTAAAAATCCAAGAAATAATAAAAATCGATCATCATCCATATGAAGAAACATTTGGACCACTCGAATGGATTGATGACAATGCGAGCAGCACTTGTCAATTAATTGCAGAATTAATTTTAAATTCGAATTTAAAATTGGATGAAAATATTGCTAGCAATTTATACTTAGGGATTGTTTCAGATAGTGATCGTTTTTTGCTTCCTTATACAACTTTAGAAACTTTTAAAATAGTCACAACTTTATTAGAAAGAAGTAAAATTGATTTTATAAAATTATATGAAAAATTATACGAAAGACCCATTAATGAAATTCAATTTCATGGCTACTTATCTTCTCATTTAACGAAAACAGATAATGGCCTTGCTTATGTCAAAATATCAAGTGAGATTATAAAAGAATATAATGTCGATGCTTCCACGGCATCTAATATGATTAATGATTTTAATTTTATATCGGATGTTTTAGTTTGGACATTCATCACTTATGATGAAAAAAATAAGATTTATAAAATAAATATAAGAAGTCGCGGACCGATTATCAACGAAATCGCTTCGAAATATAATGGCGGAGGCCACAAATTTGCAAGTGGTGTTCGAATTAGTAACATAGAAGAAATAGATTATTTAATAAAAGATTTAGACCTTTCTTGCAAAGAATATTTGGGAAAATAAATCTTTTTTTTTGCAAAAAACGAACAATTGTATTTTTGCGGCTTGACTTTAAGAAAAGTGTGATATATAGTTAATTTATAATTAAAATCTTAGAAAAGAGGAAAAAAATTGGAAATTAAAAGTTTAAAAAAAATGGCCAAACAACAGTATCTTTTAACACTTACAAACAATGAAACGAGAATATTTGATGAAGATATTATTATCAAATATCGATTAATTCCGAAAAAAAACATCACATCTAAACAAATAGTACAAATGGAGTTTGAACAAGAATATTTATATGCTTATCGTTTAGCTATTCATTATTTAAATCATAAATTACGAACAAAAAAAGAAATAGAAGATCATCTAAAAAAAAATAATATTTCTTCCCAAAATATAGAATGGACAAAAAATAGATTGGAAAAAGAAGGGTATTTAAATGAAGAAAAATATTTAGAAGCCTATTTAAATGATGCCTTTCGATTTCAAAATGATGGACCTTTAAAACTAATCAAAAAATTAGAGAAATTAGGACTAGATTCAGAAAAAATAAAAAAAGCTTTAGTAAAAATTCCAAAAGAAGAATGGTTAGAGAAGCTATATCGTTTATATCAGAAAAAAGCCAATGTAAAACATCAAGAAGGACTAAAAAAATGGCAACAAAAATGTATTCATTATTTTATTTTGTTAGGATATCCAAAAGAATGGTTAGATGATCTAACAGACCAAATCGCCTGGCCAGACGAAACGGATTTAAAAGAGAAAGAGCTTGAAAAATTACGAAATAAACTAAGCCGAAAATATAGTGGAAAAGAATTAGAATTCCAAATTAAAAGAAAATTATATGCCAAAGGATTTCACGTGGAATAAACCACAAAAAAAGTAATCCTTTTTTTATGAATTAGAATTACTTTGATTTTCAATACTTGCAATCGTATTTGTAATATAATTTCCATATTGTTTTTGAATTTCAGAATCTACAATATCCATACCATATTTTTTACGTAGTTCTGTTAAAGCTGTAACACTCATAGTATTATCTGCATTTAATTTCTTTTCTCCTAGTGTAGTTCGAATGGAATCTGTTACATCATCTAAACTAGCTTTTTCTTTTTGTGATTCTCTAAAAATTACATGATAACCTAATTCGGTAGTAATAATAGAAGTAGAGAAGCTATTATCTTTTAAACTATTAGCATTTTTAACAATCTCATCATAAGCACTAGATAAGGTTCCAATATTGATAAATCCAAGACTTCCACCATTATTTTTAGTACTTTCATCTTTAGAATATTCTTTAGCCAATTCTGTAAATCTTTCTTTCGGATTGTCACTTTTTTTCAATTCTTCTATAATGGAATTTACTTGCTCTTTTGCTTTATTTTCAGCATTTGTTTTTTCTTCACTACTCATATTTTCATTTGTATCAGCTGTAATTAAAATATGGTTGACTTGAATATCTCCAAAAACACTTTCATCATAATATTTTTTGATTTCTTTTTCCGTAACTTGATTTTTTCCGTATTCTAATATAGCTAAATTTTGCATACTACTAATATAATAAGCTTCTTCATAAGCTTCAACAGATTGATATCCATAATAATTTTGTATCATTTGTAAAAAAGAATCTTTTCCATAATTTTCTTCCATCGCTTTTACAGTACTTTCTGCCGTTTCTCTTTTACTTTTTACTTCATCTGGAAATTCTGCTTCTAAGATCTTTTTATCTATCATTTGTAGCAGTGTTTGCAACGCATAATTATCTTTAATCTCTTTATATAAATCATTTACGCTTATTTTATCTCCATTTTCAAATGTAACAACGGCTTCCTCTCCATTAGATAAAGTTGGAATCGTTTTTCCACAACCACATAATAATAATGTACAAGCTCCTAATATAATTGCTTTCTTTTTCATGTCATCCTCCTAAAACATAAATATTATAGCAATGATATTCCAAAAAAACAAGTCAATCCAAGTGAAATAAAAGGGAAATCAGGAAGTAAAAAAAGAAAAAAAGCCTAGCACCTATTGTCAAAAATCCCATACAATATAAATGAAAAGACAAATAAAGGAGGAATGATTAATGAACAACTGTTGTGAAAATGGACTTGGCCCTGCAATCATCTTAGTATTATTTATTTTACTTGTTTTAATTGTAGGAGCATTCATTTAGTCTTTAATTAAGGAGGTGTGCCATGAGCTGTTGCAAAAAAAATGTGGAAAATAATTGCTGTGGAGGTAATAACCTTTATAATAGCGCTTTCATCATTTTAATTCTATATATCCTACTTGCAATAATTCTTGGTGGATTAATTTTCTAAAAGAAGGACAAACCTTCTTTTTTTTCATAATTATTTATGTTAAACTTATTTTAAAGTAGGGTGAGACAATGTTTGGAAAGATATTAGATATTTATGAAAATAATGTTTTAGTTGAAAATATAAATCAAACTATTGATACAAATTTATTAAATATTCATGTGGTATTTCAAGATGAAAAACGAAAAATAGTAGGGGAAATTATTAAAATTACAAAAGAAGCATTTCAAATCATTCTCTTAGGGGAACTTCACGATACCTTTTTTCAAAATGGAATCTTAAAAGTTCCAAGTATCCATACGAGTTGTCGTATTATTTATAAAAATGAACTTGAAATGTTAATTGGTTCCCAAAATTATGGAAGTAAAAAAACACTTTTATTAGGAAATTCTATTCAATATGAAGGATTTAAAATAACCCTAAATCAAAATGATTTCTTTTCCCATCATTTTGCAATTATTGGAAATACGGGAACTGGAAAATCCTGTGGAGTTGCTCGTTTATTACAAAATATTTTTTATTTCAATAATGAGGCTGTTCCAGTCAATGCTCATATCGTGTTATTTGATGTATATGGAGAATATCATAGTGCTTTAAAAAAAATGGAATCAATCCCAAATATCCATATGAAAAGTTATACAACAGATACAAGTGATACAGAAGGGGAATTAATTTATATTCCTCCATATTTTTTAGATGTTGATGATTTAGCAGTATTACTTGATGTCAATGATAGCTCATTATTGCCAATATTAGAAAAAACACTGCAATATGTATTTATATTTAAAAGTACCGACCCACGTTCCCTAGCTTATAAAAATGATATAATTGCTAAATGTTTATTAGATATTTTATCTAGTGGTAAAAATTCTACTCAAATTCGTGATCAAATTATTTCAATATTAATGAAATACCATACAGAACAGTTAAACTTAGATTCTGAAATTGTCCAACCAGGATATACAAGAACCATTCGTCAATGTTTAAATATTGATGCTCAGGGAAAAATAAATGCGATTCAATTTGTTGTCGATTTCCTATCAGAATTTACCAAAGTAGAATTAGAATCTGGAATAATAGGGGATGATTTTGTTTATGACTTAGAGGATATCTATTACGCCTTAGAATTTGCTTTATTAAGTGAAGGAACTTTAAATAGTCAAGCAATGTATGAAAAAGCAAATAGTTTAAAAGTTCGTTTACATGCCATTATAAATAGTAGCATGCGTCAATTTTTTGAAGCCAAAAAAGTATTGAGTAAACAAGAATATATCTATGAAATGTTTCAGACACCACTAAAAGAACCAGCCCAAATTGTCAATATGAATTTTAATTATATTGATGATCGGTTTGCCAAAACTTTAACTAAAATATTTTCTCGCCTCTTCTTTCTTTTTGCTACAGATTTAACTAATCGCGGTTCATATCCCATCCATATTATTTTGGAAGAAGCTCATCGTTATGTGAATAAAGATCGAGATACAGAAATATTAGGGTATAATATTTTTGATCGAATTACAAAGGAAGGAAGAAAATATGGTGTAATAATGGGATTCGTCACCCAACGACCAAGTGAACTATCTTCAACAGCTTTAAGTCAGTGTTCCAATTTCATCATTTTCCGCTTATTTCATCCAGAGGATTTAAAAATCATTTCTTCCATTTCTGCTAATGTAACTTTAAGAGATTTGGATAAACTAAAAACATTACGTCCAGGAATGGCTTTAGCATTTGGCAGTTCCTTTCCTCTACCAGTAATTGCTAAAATAGATCTTCCAGATCCTACACCAAATAGCAGTAATATTAACATCTCAAAAACATGGTATCCAAATGAAAAAAACATCGTTTGATGTTTTTTTTAATGAATTTCAAATGGAGAATCTTTGGTTCCATCTCCTTTTAGATAAAGAAGGGAACCCCCATCTAAAAGAATCATATAACGGATAGATTTTTTTGTAATCGCATGATCAGAACTAATAACACCACTATTTGATATGCCATAAACTTTTGTTCCTTTGGAACCATCAGCCGTCAAGGTCCACCATTTTCCACTAGAATTGACTAAATAATTATAATTGGAACATCCACGGTCTAAAGAAGATAAACAGCGAGAATCTAAACTAGCATTCATATAATCATATAATGGGAGTAAAGAGACGTAGAGCTTCGTATTTAAAAAATAAGAACATTCAATATCTCCAGTTTTATTGGTCTCATTTGGACTTCTTTTTCCTATACAAACATTCATAGGAACTAATTCATGACGAACCTTTTCAAATTGAGATGAATAAATTTGAAATAAAGAATCTCTTATAATACTTACTTCGAAATCATTAATTCCATTTTTACTTTCTTCCACTGTATTATATCGATTATCCCAAATATCATTTTTTGTTGTTTTCAAGTCCTCTAAAATCAAAGAAATGGTCTGATTTTCTGGATTTAATTTTACAATTCGCCATAAAACATCATGAAATAATAAATAATTATTTACTTTATCTCCCCGAAATACAAGTTCTTGATTCATCTCATATAGGCCATCATAAGAACTAACAATTGGATTATTTTGAACGATTTGATCATAAATTGTAGTACTTTCATAATTCTGACAACTTAAGTAAGGAGTAATTAAATGATTTTCCTCCTTATAATGAACTACCACTTCAGCAGAGCAATTATCTTTTCGTAATTTATCAAGTGGTTTTAAATAGTTTTGATCTACTAAAAGAGAAGAAGACAACGTAATTTCTGGTTGAACACTAGTTGGGGATTCAAGCGGATGGTCTTGCAAATATTTCGTGGTAGCCTTGATCATTAGCTGTTCCATTTCTTGATAAGATGTAGATCTTCCAAAACGAAAAGATAAGATGAGAAATAAAATAATTATAAATCCAACTATAACTCCTCCACCAATATAAACCAATTTTTTATTTTCTAAAATAGCTTTCATCTGTTCCATAAATAAGCTCCTATCATTATCAAAATTATAACAAAAGCCATAAAAAAAAGCAACGAAGCCATTTGCTTAAGATATGACAAATGGATCATTGCGTGTTCCAACTCCACTAGAAATAACAGTATCATGTTTTAAATTAATAACAGGTCGGACTCCATAAGCAGTATCTGTGGTGTCACTATTTAAGGTTCCAGAAGTAGTAATTCGCCACATGCGACTGCGAGCTTCTGTTTTTAAAAAGAAAATAGGGGACATCGTCCAATAAACTTGACTTGAAAAAACATAAGAGGAACGATTTAAAACATTGTCGAGCATTCCTGCATAATGAAGTTCATCAACTGTAATAAGTCCAATCGGATAAGTAAGGGCACCATTTCCAATCGTATCGCTTACTGTAAATTTATCATTTTGATTAGAACAAGTAAATGTTGGCGTGTGGTTATTCATTCGAATATTAGCATTATAACTAGTTGTAACAGTAGTACTAATTCCATCTCCAGAATAAATAGAGCGATCATTACAAAAAACACTATCGGAAATATAATCTTGTAATCCAGGAGTCAAAATATGTTCTTGATACCAATTATCTAAAACGCTTTTCATTGTACTATCATTTTCATTTTTGACACTATTTTCATAAGTATCTGTACTATTTCCATACATATATCCAACGTATTGAGGCTTATCATTTTGTTGATGAAAAGCACTCAACCCAATATTTTGTTCTGCACCAGTTGCATTAGGACTATCACCAGCATATAAAAGTCTTACACTACCATCACCGTTAAGGCGAATGATTCTCCAATAACTATCTGCAAATTTGACATAATTATTTTCTACACTTCCGCGATAATAATAACTTTCTCCATTTTCATCATTTGCTACATATAATCCACGATCGGATATATCACTTTCATTTTCATCTTGAGAATAAGCATATACTTGTAAACGATATTTGGTTTCATTTTCTTCTTCATAAGCTTCTACACTAGAAATCTTATATAATGTATTACAACTCGTTGGGCGCCAATAATTTGGAACCCCTTCTTGATTATATGTCACACTACCACCACAAGTAAAATAAGTATTTTGATTATATTCTTCGTTACGAATATCTGTATAATTTTGATAATGATCTGTACCACCATAATTTTCTAAAGTATACATTCCTGTTTCCGTATTAAAATTATAACCAGTTCCAATATAACTACTTGTATTAGATGTAATCGTAGATAGTGTATTTGATATTCTTTGATTCCAAATTATAATCGGAGCAGTTTTCGTAAAATCAGGACTTTGTTTTGCACGAATTGCGTCTTTTGCTTGCTCGACACTAGAAGACTGATATTCATTCACCAGCATAGCATCTGCTAATGTTCTAAACCCTTGATCAACTGGACTATAACTAGATGGTGTAATCGTAACTGCAATTCTAGCTTGGAAAGTTTTGTTCATGGCTTCTAAATCATTTCCATTGTTTTCTCCGTCCATCCAAATCCTTAAACTAAAAGTTTTAGAATCATTTTCTGCTAAACTCCCAGTTTGTAATAATCGTGTTTCTTGATAGCCATTTAATGTTGGAAGTTCTTCATACTGATCGAATGTTTGAATAACATTTCGGTCTAACACCACATTTAAATATTTATTATCCATTGTCGTAGTAGGTAAAGTGTTTAATGTAATTTGATAGCTTAAAAATAAATCACAAGTATTTGTAATCGTAAAAATATAAGGATTTAATTTCATCCCATCTTCATTTGAAATAGGAAAAGTATTAGTAAGTGAAATTTCTTTCGTATCATTCGTTATAGATAAATCAAGACATCCTGTTGTCAAACGGTTAGTTCCAGTTTGTTCTCGAACAAATAGCCAATAAGCAAAACTTGCTCCAATAATACCAATTAGACAAAAAGTAACAATACTAAAATAAATAATAAATTTTTTCTTTGGATTCATAAGCCACCTCTATCTTAAATAATTATAAGAAAAAGAGCCAAAAAAGTCAATGAATCCCTCTTTGAAAAAAAGAAAAAAACCCAGTTTTATGAAACTGAGTTCGATTAACGATTGTAAAATTCAACAATTAAACTTTCGTTAATTTCTTGGTTCAATTCAGAACGATCTGGTAGTCTTTTATAAACACCAGATAACTTCTTAGAATCAAATTCAACAAAAGCAGGACGGTTTAAAGTCGCTTCTAAACTTGCCAAAATCGCTGGATGATTCATAGAATTCTCTTTTACAGAAATAACATCTCCAGGTTTTACTTGGAATGAAGGAATATCAACTTTATTACCATTCACCAAAATATGTCCGTGATTTACAAGTTGTCTTGCCCCACGACGTGTATTAGCTAAACCAAGACGATAAACTAAATTATCAAGACGGCTTTCTAATAAAATAAGTAAGTTTTCGCCAGCAATTCCTTTCATGTGACTTGCGCGTTCAAATACACGATGAAATTGTTTTTCATTTAATCCATACATAAAACGAAGCTTTTGCTTTTCTTGTAATTGGATTCCATATTCACTTACTTTTTTACGGCGATCTGTTCCATGTGCACCTGGAGCATAAGGACGTTTTGCTAATTCTTTTCCATTTTCTAAAGTAGAAAATCCAAGTCTTCTTGATTTTTTATAAGCAGGTCCTGTATATCTTGCCATAATCATTCTCCTTTCTATTATTCATAATGTAAATGTTTGAAAATAGGGAGTCTTTCTAAAACGTTCCAAAAGGCAGCCCTTTGTACTAGTAATAATCTCAAAAAACACATTATATTCAATAGCATTTACGCTGCCTAAAACAGCAAATATAATTTAGCATAAAACCCTTATCTTGTCAAATAATCCTATGAAGGAAAGAGCAAAATTATGTTTCCAAAAAGCATTTTAGAACACCAAGAAAAAGGAACATAAAAAATATCTGCTAAAATCAAAAAAAAGGAGATAATTTTGTGGAATGAAAAAAAAGTGGTTTTGGATAATCTTAATTAGTGTATTTGTAATATATTTCATCCAAAAAAGTCAAAGGTTAGTTTATCTCATTCCTTCTTTGCAAAATGATTATTTTTTAGAACGAATCATGAGAACAAAAAGAATGATATCACAAGAGTCTACATCAAAATTTGAAATATCATGGCAATTCGAAGTTCCCCTCATTCAACAATATCCAAACTATCCAAATGGATGTGAAACAGCTTCCCTTGCGATGTTATTAAATTTCCACGGCATAGAAATATCTTTATCTGAACTTAATATAAATTATCTTCCAAAACAAAACGTGTATGAAAAAAGAAAAACTCGTTATGGCCCTAATCCAGCGTTATTTTATGCTGGAGACCCTCGAAGTTTGCAAAGAGGATGGGGATGTTTTGAACCAGTTCTTTGGAAGATGATAAAAAAGTTAAAAACTGAAATAAAATGGAATAACCTAGAAGTCATTCGAAATGAACTTGCATTACCACTCCAAGACTTTTTAATATTTCGAGAACCGATTTTAATTTGGACAACCATAGATTATGAAGAAGTATCAGAATTATATCTTTGGATCAATCCAACAGATGGGCTTACATACACTTATCCTAAAAATAGCCATACCATACTTATTACTGGTGTAGATGAACTTTATTACTATATTAATGATCCTTTAAAAAAAGAAAAAAATCTTTTGATACCGAAAGAAAAATTAGAAAAAAGCTATGACTCGATGGGAAGACAATTAATTCTTTTCAAAAAAAAATAAAATGATTTACTTTCCATTAAAAAGTTCGTATACTAAAAAATTAAAAGAAAGTGTGTGGATTATGGAAAGAAAAGAAATTGTTAAAAAATTTTTAAAAGAAAAAAGATGGGAAGAATTAAATCTGATTGCAGCGATTTATTATGGAAGTAGTCAAACAGGAATCTATCATAAAAATTCAGATATCGATGTTCTTTTAATTACAAAAGAAGGACCTGCTTATTATGGGAATTTATATTTACATGATATTCAAATAGATTATGAAATAAAATCACTATCATTTATAGAGCAAGAATGTTTTCAGGCATTTAAAAATCAAGATATGACTTTATTAGCAATTTTACAAAATGGTGAAATATTATTAAATAAAGGAAAAATAGTAGAAAAATTGCAAAAATTAATTTTAAAAAGATTTCGAGCAAAATTGCCTACTTATCCAATTTCTGAAAAAGAAAAAAAGGAAATTACAATTCATTTTCAAGAGCTTTGTCAATTCAAAAATCAGAATGCCAATACGTTTTGGATTCTTTACTATAATGTTTTAAATCAAATTCGAAAAGTGTTGCAAATGCAAAATGGCGAATCCAAAATACCAGAAGAAAAAATGGCAAATTTATTCCAAAATAGAGAATATGCCAAACAATACTTTTGTGCAACATTACCAAGTGAAACAATTACAGATGAATTATTAGAATGGCTTCAAGAAGAAGAAAAAGAAAATGCTATAAAGCATATTCAAAGTTATGCTCAGTTGATTCCACTGGAATTATCCGAAAAAAAATGGAAAACGAGTCATTTTCCTTATCAATACGAAAAATATTCTATAGTTCCAAAAATGGAACAATTAAAAGGAAAAGCTGCTCAATTATCTTCGAAATATCAACGTGTGAAATACGCCTTACAAGAAGATAAAATGGATGCCATTTTTCTATATGCCATTTTAATCGAAGAGTTACGCAAATTATATGAAAAACAATGTGGTGTCATGTCAGATTCGATAGCCAATACCATTAAGAATTATCAAATTCTTACAAGAAAAAAACAAAATCGTCTCGATTCTGATTTTATAAACAGTTATTTAACCGCTCATCAAGTCAAAACCAATCAAGAGCGAGAAACCATTTTAGAACAATTATATAAAATTGTTTTAGAAAATATCGATTTAGAAGATGAATATCTCTTAAAACGAACTAGTAGATAAAAAAAAAGCTTTATTGTATAATAAACTTATGAATAGAGAAATAAGATACGTCCTAAAAAAGCTAAATCAAAATGGCTATGAAGCCTATATTGTTGGGGGTTATGTAAGAGACTTCTTACGAAATCAAAAATCGAGTGATGTTGACATTTGTACGAATGCTTTACCAAAAGATGTTCACAAAATTTTTAAATGTGCTTCCAAAATGGGAGAATATGGTTCTTTTCGTTTCCAAAAAAAACGGTTTCAATTTGATATTACAACATTTCGAAAAGAACTAAAATATCAAAATCGTAAACCCATTCAAATTGAATATGTAACAGAATTATTAGAAGATTTAAAACGGAGAGATTTTACAATCAATGCCATTTGTATAGATTATAAAGGAAATATAAAAGATCCTTTTCATGGTCAAGAAGATTTAAAACAGAAAATGATTCGGTCAATTCAAAAGGAAGATATTTTACTAACAGAAGATCCTTTACGGATTTTACGTGCCATTCGTTTTGCTTCTATATTAGATTTTGAAATAGAAGAAACATTGTGGGAAAGCATTCAAAAAAATTATAAATTATGTAAAACCTTATCTAAAGAAAAAATAAAAAAAGAATTGGATAAAATGCTATTATCTCCCAATTTTCAAAAAGGGTTTCACTTATTAGCAAAAGCAAATCTTCTTCCATTATTACAAATCGAAACAATTCCATCAGTTTATGTGAATGATTTAAATGGCATGTGGGCGCAAATTAGTACAACCAATGACTATGGTAGAAGTAAAAATGAAATGCATCAAATCAATACCATAAAAAAAGTGTTAAACGAAAAAGAAATAACACCTATCGTAATATATAACTTTGGTTATTATGCTAGCATAGTTGCTGCTCAAATCAAAAAAGTCCCCCTTTCTAAAATATTAAAACAATATAAAAAAATGCCAATTCATAATCGAAAAGAACTCAAAATAACCTTTGAAGAGATTAAAAAAATAACGCAGAAAAACGCACTAGAAGTCAAAAAAATTGAACAACAATTAATTGAAGAAGTACTAAGTGGGAACTTAAAAAATAAAAAAAATATTTTAAAAAATAGAATTCAAGGAGGAATAAAATGAAATCAAATTTTATGATGGAAAAACATTTTTCCTTATCAACCCACTTGTTAAAAGAAGCATTACGCTTAAAATTATCATTAGAGGAATTTATTTTATTAATATATTTTGAAGATGCGATAGATAAATCATTCAATGTGGAGCTAATTAAAACTGCCACCCAATTAACGGAACTAGATATTTTAAATACCTTTAATTCCCTAATGGGAAAACATCTGATAATTCTAAAATCTACGAAAGATTTAGAAGGACGTCAAAAAGAAGTGATATCTTTAGAACCATTTTATGAAAATATTTTAGAAGAAAAAATAGAAGAACAAAAAGAAGAAGAAAAAATTGATATTTATCGTTCTTTTGAAACGGAATTTGGTCGTCCCATTTCGTCAATGGAATATGAAATTATCGGAGCCTGGACGGAGAAGGGATTTAAAGAAGAATTGATTTTAGGAGCTTTAAAAGAAGCTGTATATAACGGAGTAACTAGTTTACGATATATTGATAAAATTCTATATGAATGGCAGAAAAAAGGATATAAAACAATGAAAGAAGTAAAAAGTGGTTTAATGAAAAGAGAGGAAGTCAAAGAAACAAATTTATTTGACTATAATTGGTTAGATGATAACGAAGAATAAAGAAATTTTAATGAATTATTTAGATGAATTATATGAAGATGCCCGTTGTGAATTAAATTATCAAAAAGATTATGAACTATTAATTGCGGTAGTATTAAGTGCGCAATGTACCGATAAACGAGTGAATCAAGTCACAAAAGAATTATTTCAAAAATATACTTTAGAAGAAATTAGCCAACTTGATTTAAAAGAAATAGAACAAATTATTCGCCCCGTTGGTACATTTACTAGAAAATCCATATATATAAAAGAAATAGCGAATGCTCTTTTAAAAGATTGGAATGGAACAGTTCCAAATAATCGAAGTTATTTGGAAAAATTACCTGGAGTAGGGCACAAAACTTGTAATCTTGTCTTATCAAATCTTTATGATGTCCCAGCTTTTGCAGTAGATACTCATGTTTCTAGAGTTAGCAAGCGATTAAAGCTTGTCAAAGAAACGGATAATGTAACGATTATTGAAAAAAAACTAACGAAATTATTTCCAAAAGAAAAATGGAGCCGCTTGCACCATCAAATGGTTTTATTTGGAAGATACAAATGTAAAAGCATTAAGCCAGAATGCGAAACGTGCCAATTAAAAGAATATTGTCACTATAATAAAAAGCGATGAAAATTGTTTTTTTTTGCAAAAAAAAGTTAAAAGCTTATTCACTTTTAACTTGCACATGTTCCATCTTCTTTACAACTATTGCAAACATGAATCACACGTGTAACAGATCCAGTTTTTTCTTCAAAAGTAACTTTATAGTTTAAATTAATCGTTCCTTTTTTACTGGTATCAATATTTGTACTTGCTTCTATTTTAGCTTGATCGGTAATATCATTTTGTTTATATTTCACCGTAACTGGTTTTTTAAGATCCACAAATGTTTTGCCAATTTCCACACAAACGTTTTGACTACCATTTAATGTAATATCCAATTTTTCCGTAGAAGTAGGTGGGGTAGGTTCAGTCGGTTTAGAATTCGTATATTTTGCTTTAATCGTTAAGCCACTACTCATATTACTCTTAAAAATACTATAAGCACTTTTTACAACAAATTCATAATTGGTTTCAGAAGTAGTCACAGTATATTCAAAATAATTATTATTGGTAAATTTTAAACTTTGTAAATTACCATTACTATTACGTAAATAGATTTGATATCCGTTTGTGCCAATATGAGAATTATTATAACTAATTCGTCGATCATAATATTTTGAAGCCCATTGACCAAAATTTTGATTAAAATAATTGGAAAGCGATCCTGGCTCAATTGCTGAAGGAGTTTTAATTGGATCCCAACTAATTGTAATTTTATTTCCTTTTACTTCGGCTTTTCCATTAGTAGGATTTTCAAGTGTTGCGAAGCGAGATGAAACTTCCGTTGGTTCCGTTCCTTTTTTATAAAGAGCTGACATTTTATAATCTCCTGGAGTAAATTCACTAGCTAATTGAAGTGGGATAGTTTCTTTTTCCACTGTGACTTCAATGACTCCTTCAGGTCGATTAAAACGCTTATTTGGTAAATAAATCTTATTAGCAATCGCTTCCATAACTGCTTTTCTAGCTTTTGTACCAGATGTAGTTGTTAGATAATAACCTTCTTCTTTTTTATCATAACCATACCATAAAGAAATACAATAATCGGTTGAGTATGTAACATTCCAATGATCTGGAGTAGCATGAGACGGCCATTTATATTGCCGAGCAATATCAGGGGTGATATTTGTTGTTCCACCTTTAGCAGCAATATCACTATTACTGATATGCATCCTTCCTCCGACGTTATAAGATGAAGACCCACCTTCTTTTAAAACGTCAGTAATCATATAAGCCGTTTCTTCACTCATAACTCTTTTTTTTGTATACTTATATTCTTCTTCTTTTCCTGTTTCTAAATAAACAATTTTAGTGTAAGCGTAAGGTTCTATATAATAGCCACCTCTAGCAAACGCTGCATAAGCTGCTGAACTTTCCAATGGACTCATCATTTCTAATCCTCCAATGGAAGTAGATTCATAAAGCGTATCTCCATAATCAATTCCTAAATTATGAACAAATTCTGAAATTTTTTCTTTATCCACTTGTTGAAACGCTTGAAGAGCAGGGATATTTCGAGAATCAATTAGAACTCGTCGTAAATCGCTAAGCCCCCAATATCTTCCATCCCAGTTATTAATTGATGTTTTGCCATCACTATAAGTATAAGGTTCATCAAAAAATTGATGGACTGTAGAAACATTATTATATTCAATTAAAGGACCATAATCAAAAATTGGTTTAGCTGTTGAACCTGGTTGTTTTTTTAATAAAGCTCGGTTCGTTCCCTTTGCAACATAATTTCGTCCAGGACCCATAGCTAAAATCGAACCATCAGCTACACTCGTAATCGCAATTCCAACTTGATCTTTATCATTTAAAAATTGATAAGTTTTGCCATTTTGCACATCATTTACAATATCTTGCATGGCAGTATCAATAGTCGTATAAATCGCCATTGGAACTTCAGCAGGTTTTAAGCCCGTTTTCTCTTCAACTTCATTAATAACATAATCGATAAAAGATTGATAAGGATTACTATTTGTATAATTTGCTTTCGGTTTTAATAAAGATTGAACAGGAATTTTCTGAGCTTCGTCTTTTTGTTCTTCGGAAATATAACCATGACGATACATTAAAGATAAAACAGTATTGCGTCGATTTGTACAACCTTCTGGATTGGTATAAGGATTATAAAAATAAGGATTATTAAAAAGTCCAACCAATAAACTAGCTTCAGATAAATTCAAATCGGACACACTTTTTCCAAAATAAGTTTGACTTGCTTGTTCCACACCATTAATGGAAGTAAAATTCGTTCCACCGGTTCCAAATTCTTGCGAGTTAACGTAAAATTCCATAACTTCTTCTTTGGTATATTTCTTTTCTAATTTAAAGACAGCCATATAAATATCAGTAAATTTACGGATAATTCCTTTAATTCCTTTTGCTAGGCTAGAAGTATAAGTATTTTTAACAACTTGCATAGTTAAAGTTGAAGCTCCACCTGCGCCAGAATTTCCCATCGCTTGTCCAAAACTAGCTCGAATAAAACGAGCGGCATCAAAACCGTTATGTTGAAAGAAACGAGAATCTTCTGTGGCAACTAAAGCATCAATAAATACTTGTGGCAAGTCACTATATGTGACCAAAACACGATTTTCTTTTCCATAACGGGTTAACTCTCGCCCTAAGCGATCATAAATAACCGTTGCTTCCTTATTATATAATTTATCTGAATCAAAATCTGGAGCCGTAAAAATAATATAAAGTCCAAAAGCTAAAATGCAACTCACAAAAATAATTCCGCAAAACATAATACTAGATAAAATAATATTTTTGACTTTTCCAGTTTTTTCTCGTTTTTCTTTTTTTGCTGTTCCATTTTTCTTTAATTTAGCCTTCATATTCCGAAAGTTTTTGGTAATTTTCAATTTTTTCATATAGTTCCTCCAAAATATAATTGATCCACTAATGCCAAATAATCAAGTGGGGGATCAATTTTTTCTTTTATAATGTGTCCTTTTTCTAAAAAATAAGAATAGGGAATACTTTTTCGTTCATTTTGATAAATATAATCTAAAAAATCTTGTCCATCTAATAAAAATACTTGTTGATTTATTAAAACAACTAAAAAGACAATGCCAGCATGTTCTAATATTCTTTTCATATGTTTAATTTGGTGGGGATGGATGTTAGAAAGAGGAAAAGACGTTTTTTGTTTTGTTTCTTTGGCCTCAAATTCTACATATCTTCCTCGATATAAACCATTATAATCTAAAGTTGAAGGAGCTTTAAAATAAGCTTTATCAATTATTTTCCCTTTCGGACTATAATGGACATCAACTACTCCGATTGGAGTTGGCTTTTTGAAAATAAACGCTCGATTTTGTTCCTCATAATACAAATTAGAGAGATTTAATAGATTTTCTAAATCCATTCCTCGATTGCCATATGATATAGACTTTAATGGTTGTTTTAAAATATTATTTGGATAATGCACACCATACCACCATAAAACATTATACTATAAGAGAGCAAAAAATTCTACTTAGAAATATTTTGACAACTTCTGTCGAAAGGATGGTGTTTCGAGGTAATTTCGATAAAATAAGAATCAGAAAGAAAAAAGAGGAAGCCATGAAAGAACTAAACGTGGAAAAAGTACTAGATGAAATGATTAGCGAAATAAAAAGAGGAAGTAGATTATTGACCTATCAAAAAGTATTAGAATCGTTAACAAAAGAACAAAAAGAAAACCAAGAATAACATAAAATATCCAAATTTTGGCCCTGGTGTCGATACTTGACGAACGCTATGGATTTCGATATAATGAATCCCAAGAAGGTGATAGCGTGGTGGAAGAAAAAATTGTCTTAAGTCCAAGTGAAATTTATGAAAAAGAATTTAAAGTTGACGCAAGAGGATATCGTCCACAAGAAGTAGATAATTATCTCGATATCATAATTCGTGATTACACAGAATTTATGACTATCATCAGGGGTCAAGAAAAAGAAATACATGAACTAATGGAAAATAATACGAAATTAAAAGCAGAAATTCGTAAATTAAGAAATGCACTAGATGCTCAAGAATCCACAAGTGGAAATACTGGAGTAAATAACATTGATTTATTGAGAAGAATTAGTCAATTAGAGAAAATCGTTTTTGGAAAAAATGAATAATAACCGGACAAATGCTGCAGCAAAAGTTGTAGAGGAAAGTCCATGCTCACACAATCTGCGATGATTGTAGTGTTCGCGCTAGGGGAAAAAATAACCCTAGGTAGTAGAAATACTAACGGCTTCGAAGGAACCTAAGAAGGTTTTAGTAGATATAAAAGTGCCAAAGTGACGAAGAACTTGGAAACGAGGGAAGTGGAACGTGGTAAACCCCGCGAGTGAGAAACCCAAATTTTGGTAGGGGAGCTTTTCGAAAGGAACAAAACGGACGAAAGGACCGCAAGGTAGATAAATATTTGTCGCGCAAATTTGCGTACAGAACATGGCTTATGAGTTATTATTTTTTTTAAAGGAGTGAATTACTTTGAATAATCTGGGAGGCCTCTTAAAAGAAAAAAGAGAAACCAAAGGGGTTAGTATCAGTGAAGCAAGTAATGATTTAAAGATAAAAGAAGTGGTCCTTGAAAATATCGAAGAAGGAAATATCGGTGCTTTTAAGGACATTTATGTTTTAAAAGAACAAATTCGCAATTATGCCAAATATTTAGGTTTAAATCATGAATCAATTGTCGACGAATTTAATGAATATTTATTTGAATATACTTCAAAAATACCAATTAAAGAAATTGAAAAAGAAATAAGCAAACAAAATAATAAAATCGAAAAAGATGAGCTAAAGGTTAGTTCACCATATACTAAACCGATGAAGAAATATCCTAAATCATATTATTTTTTAATTTATGCCATTATTATCTTATTAGTTTTCATTGTATTTATTTGGAGTATTCGTCAAATAACGATTAAAACAAGAGAAACAAATGCAATCAGTTATATGAAGTAGGTGTAAGATGAAACGTATAAAAAATATCTGTTTTCTACGTATGGCATGTATGCTAGCAACCATTGTATTATTATTAATTCCCTGGTATCAATTAGGAATAGAATTTCCGACGTTACTTGCAGGTGGAAAAATGATTATTGATAGTAAATACTTTATTGCTGGAACTCTAGTCATGCTATTTTTTCTATTAAAAATTTTTGAAATTCATATAGATCCAAACAAAAAAGAAAATGCAAAATTAATTTTTTCATTAGAAGAAGCGAGTGAACAATTTTTAATAACAGGCCTTTTAATTATTTTAGCATTTAATGGCTTTATTTCTGTAATAATTCCTATCATTTGCTTATTGAAACTTATTTTAGTAGATACTATGAAAAAAATTAGTGTCCATAATGGAAAAATGATTGAAAAAAGTAAATTAGGTTACTGTGAAACTGTTTTTTTAGGATTAGGAATCATTTTACTTTTGTTCTATAATTTACCTTTTGAACTTTGGAATATTTATTTAGCTGATGTTCTTGTAATGATTGGGGCAGCCTTATGTATGTTAAATGGTATGATCTATTATTTTAAAGCAAAAAATATTTTATTTAATTAAAAAAACGCTAAAAGAGGAATTTTTGCTAGCCCAAATTTCTCTTTTTTGTTTGGAAATAGATACCAAACGAATGTTTGAGAAAAAGATTGACAAAGCCGATAATCTATAATAAAATGAACTTGTAAATGGAAACTTTGGAGGAGAAAATGAAAACAACAAAAGATATAAAAGATAAAGATAAAGCCTTAGAACAAGTATTGGCAGACATTGAACGGCAATTTGGAAAAGGGGCCATTATGAAGTTAGGAGCCCAAGAACATATGGAAGTAGAAGTTACTTCAAGTGGTTCTCTAACATTAGATATTGCCCTTGGTGTAGGTGGTTATCCCAAAGGCCGAATTATTGAAATATATGGACCAGAATCATCTGGAAAAACAACCTTTGCTCTCCATGCAATTGCAGAGGTTCAAAAAAAAGGTGGGAGAGCAGCTTTTATAGATGCAGAACATGCCTTAGATCCTGTTTATGCCAAAAATTTGGGGGTAAATATTAATGAATTATTATTATCACAACCAGATACTGGAGAGCAAGCTTTAGAAATCTGTGAAGCATTAGTACGAAGTGAAGCTGTAAACATTATCGTAATTGATTCAGTTGCAGCTTTAGTTCCTCAAGCTGAAATTGACGGTGATATGGGAGATAGTCATGTAGGACTTCAGGCTCGATTAATGAGTCAAGCTTTGCGAAAACTATCTGGAACAATCAATAAAACAAAAACTACAGCGATTTTTATTAACCAATTACGAGAAAAAGTGGGAGTTATGTTTGGAAATCCTGAAACCACACCAGGTGGAAGAGCTTTGAAATTTTATGCAACCATTCGTTTGGATGTAAGAAGAGGCGAGCAGATCAAACAGGGAGATGGAATCATTGGAAATCGTACCAATATTAAAATTGTAAAAAATAAAGTTGCGCCACCATTTAAAACAGCAAGCGTGGATATTATGTATGGAGAAGGGGTAAGCCGAGAAGGAGAAATTGTTGACATTGCAAGTGAGATTAATATTGTCGAAAAAAGTGGTGCTTGGTATTCTTATCAAGGAGAAAAAATAGGACAAGGAAAAGAAAATGTGAAAACTATGCTCAAACAAAATCCTGAATTAAAAGTAGAAATCGAAAACAAAATTCGCAGTCATTATGGATTCGAAAGTTTCAAAGAAAAAGAATCAAAAAAAGAAAAAGGGAAGGAATAAATGCAATTTGAAAGAAACGAGCTATTTTCTTTTTCTTGTAAAAATTCCAGTTTAAACTTATAATAAATTTATAGATGATCATATTTTGTCTATAAAAATATAAGGAGGAAAAAATGGAAAGTGGCGTATTAACCATCATTTTAACTCTAATGATTGGAATTTTTATCGGAATGATTCTAATTTCTATTATTAATTATTTCCGAGGTATTAGTGCCGAAAAAAAAGCTGATAAATTTTTAGAAGAAGCGAAACAAGAAGCAGAAAAACTAAAACGAGATCGCTTGTTAGAGATAAAAGAAGAGTCTTATAAACTAAAACAAGAGTTAGAAAAAGAAACAAAACAAAAAAAAGAAGAACAAAAAGAAATAGAAAATCGTTTGTTGCAACGAGAAGTAAATTTAGACAAACGAGACGAAATATTACAAAAACGTGATATGACATTAGATGAAAAAGACTCCAACTTATTAGCAAAGCAAAAAGAATTGCAAGAAAAAGAAGTTAAAATAGAAGAAATGTATAAAGAGGAAATGACTTTGTTAGAAACTATATCGAAATTTTCAAAAGAAAAAGCACGTGAAATGATTATGAAACGCATTGAAAATGATATGGAAAAAGAAATTGCCGATTACTGTAAAGAACAAGAACGGGAAGCTAAATTGATTGCAAAAGAAAAAGCTAAACAGTTAATTGTAGAAAGTATGGAACGATATTCAGAAGATGTGGCAAGTGATCAGACTGTAAGCACCATTAGTTTACCAAGTGATGATATGAAGGGAAGATTAATTGGCCGAGAAGGTAGAAATATAAGAACAATTGAAGCTGTAACTGGAGTAGATTTGATTATTGATGATACACCAGAAACAATTGTTATCTCAAGTTTCGATCCATTACGAAGAGAAATTGCTAAAATTACAATCGAAACATTAATGAAAGATGGGCGAATTCATCCATCAAGAATTGAAGAAGTCTATGATAAAGTATCAAATGATATTAATACTAAAATTATTGAATTGGGAAATGAAACAATTTATGATTTAGGAATTACCAAAATGGATTTAGAATTAATCAATTTAATTGGAAAACTAAATTATCGGACTAGTTATGGTCAAAATGCCTTAAAACATTCCAAAGAAGTTGCTCATTTAACGGGATTGATGGCAAGCGAAATTGGAGAAAATATTCTGTTGGCCAAACGGGCTGGCTTACTCCATGACATTGGAAAATCAATTGATTTTGAAATGGAAGGAAGTCATGTTGAAATCGGAATGGATATTGCAAAGAAATTTCATGAAGACGATATTATAATCAATGCAATTGCTTCTCATCATGGAGATCATGAAAAAAATTCAGTGATAGCTGCCTTAGTAGAAGTTGCTGATACACTATCTGCTGCACGTCCTGGAGCTAGAAATGATTCATTAGATAATTACATTAAACGATTAGAACAATTAGAAGAAATTGGAAATTCATTTGAAGGTGTCGAAAAAACTTTTGCTGTACAAGCTGGAAGAGAAGTTCGAATTATGGTAAAACCAGAAGAAGTAGACGATGTCACAAGTTACAAAATTGCAAGACAAATAAAAGAACGAATTGAAGGAGAAATGCAGTATCCAGGAACGATAAAGATCGTTGTAATTCGAGAATCAAGAGCACAAGAAGAAGCAAAATAATTGCTTTTTTTAGAATAGGAGGGTTTATGAAGATCGTATCATGGAATGTAGCAGGCTTAAGAGCATGTTTAAAAAAAGGATTTATGGCTTTTTTTAATAAAATAAATGCTGATATCTTTTGCATACAAGAGTCAAAAATTACAAAAGAAGAATTAAATTTTCAACCCGAAGGATATGAAATATATGTGAATTCAGCAACAAAAAAAGGTTATGCAGGAACCATTATATATACGAAAATTCATCCCTTAAGTGTGAAATATGGGATGGGAATTATAGAACATGATCAAGAAGGAAGAATGATCACCTTAGAATTTCCAAATTATTATTTAATTAATGTATATGTTCCAAACGCCAAACGTGAACTATTAAGATTAGATTATCGTTTAAAATGGGAAGATGATTTTCTAGCCTATATTTTAAAATTAGAACAACAAAAGCCAGTTTTGTTTTGTGGAGATTTAAATGTCTGCCATCAGGAAATTGACATCAAAAATCCGAAAGCAAATATACGAAGTGCTGGATTTACTATCGAAGAACGAGAGAAATTTTCAAATCTCTTAAAGCATGATTTTATTGATACATATCGTTATCAAAATCCCAATAAAGTAATATATACATGGTGGAGTTATTTTCGAAATGCTAGAGAACGTAACATTGGATGGAGACTCGATTATATTGTAATTTCCAAAAAGTTACTACCCAATATGAGAGAAGCCTATATTTATAATGCCATTTTGGGAAGTGATCATTGTCCAATTGGATTAGAAATGGAGATAGGGAAATAAAATGCATTATATTATTTTTTTAATCGGACCAAGTGGATCGGGAAAATCATCTTTGATAACTAAAATAAAAATGAAATGGGATTTGGAATCGATTTTGCTGCATACTACAAGACCGATGCGTACTGCGGAAAAAAATGGAGTGGAATATTATTTTGTCTGTCCTGAGATTTTAGATAAAATGGAGAGGAAAAAGGAATTAATAGAACGAAGAGATTATAAAACAGTAGCGGGAATATGGTCCTATGCTACAAGCAAAAAAAGCATTGATTTAAATTGTAACAACTATATTATTCCAAGCACTTGGGAAATGTATCAAAATTTCTTGAAAGTTTATAAAACCGAAAGTCTCATTCCAATTTATATTGAAGTTCCTGATGATATTCGAATGATAAGATGTATCGATCGAGAAAGAAAAGAACCAAATCCAAATTATTCAGAATTGATACGAAGATTATATATGGATAGTTTAGCTTATTCAAAAGAGTTATTAGAGAAATATCAACCATTTATGATTCATAATGATGATTCGTTAGAAAAAACCTGTACAGAAATTGAAAGTATTTTAACTCGCAAATTAAAAATTATGCCAAATAAAAACTCATATGAAATATGAGCTCTAAGTGAACTTAAATTCACTTTTTTTTAATTTCCACTTTCTCTTACTTCCATAATAACTGGAAGAATAATAGGGTGTCTACCAGTTAAACCACTAATAAAAGGGTGTAATTCTAATATAATTTGATTTTTCAAATCCGTATAATTATAACTACCGCTTTGTAAACATCTATTAACAATTTCACTTACTTTTCGTTCGATTTGATTAATCAATTCACCATTTTCATTTACTAAAACAAATCCTCTCGTTGTTACATTGGGTTTAATTAACAATTTGCGTGTTAATGGATTTATATTTAATATTGTAAGTAAGATACCATCTTTACTCATTAACTTTCGATCCTTTAAAACGACCGAACCAATATTTCCAATACGTGAACCATCTACATAAACATCACCTGCCAAAACAGGCTCTCCTTTAGTAATTTCGTTTCCCAATGTTAACACATCACCATTTTGACATATAAAAATATGATCTTCTAAAATTCCACATTCCTTTGCAATTTCTTTATGAGCCATTAACATTCGATATTCTCCATGCATTGGCATAAAATATTGTGGTTTAATTAAACGTAACATTAGCTTTAATTCATCTTCTTTAGCATGTCCAGAAGTATGAATATCACTAAATTCTGTATTGGTAAATACCTTTACGCCTTTTAAATAAAGCTTATTGATAACTCGATTTACACTAGCGGCATTTCCAGGAATAGGTTTCGAAGAGAAAACAACCAAATCATCATTTAATAAAGAAATTTGTTTATGAACTCCATTGGCAATTCGAGATAAAGCAGCTAAAGGTTCACCTTGACTACCTGTACATAAAATACAAATTTCATTTCGCTTTAAATTTTTGGCTTTATTTGCATCAATAAAAATACTTCGGTCTGTTAACAATCCATTATTTAATGCAAGTTCAATACTAGTTTCCATACTTCTTCCAAATACAATAATTTGGCGATTGTTTTTTCGACAAGTTTCTACAATATGCTTTACTCGATAGATATTAGAAGCAAATGTAGCAATAATAATTCGTCCATGGTGTCTTCGAATAATATCATTTAATGTTTCATCTACACAGCTTTCGCTTTTCGAAAACCCTTCTGATAAGGCATTCGTACTATCACTTAATAATAGCTTTACTCCTTGCTCGCCAATCCTCGCCATTTTATGTATATCGGCCATAGGACCAATTGGAGTTAAATCAAATTTAAAATCTCCTGTTTCAAAAATAATACCATTTGGAGTATGAATAGCCATCGCATAACTATCAGGAATAGAATGGGTAGTTGTGACAAATTCAATCTCAAAATACTTAAATTTTAAAACTGTTTCTTCATTGTAGATTTGAATATTTTCATATTTAATATTATTATCTACAAGCTTATTTCGAATCAAATAAGTTGCAATACGTGGAGCGTAAATTACTGGAATTTCGACATTTTGTAATAAGAAAGCAATCCCACCAATATGATCTTCATGTCCATGAGTAATAATAAGAGCTTTAATTCGTTCCTGATTTTGCTTTAAATAAGTTACATCTTGAATGACATAATCAACGCCCATTAGTTCACTTTCAGGAAACATCACACCAGCATCGATAATAATAAGTTCCTCATTATGTGAAACCACATACATATTTTTTCCCACTTCACCAAGGCCACCTAAAGCAATAACGGACGTGGTACATCCTTTATTTTTCATAAA
The DNA here is from genome assembly GCA_022791775.1 of Bacilli bacterium. Lineage (GTDB taxonomy): Bacteria > Bacillota_I > Bacilli_A > RF39 > UBA660 > MGBC162267. The sequence continues at coordinate 13,203 of JAAVZT010000001.1, read as the reverse complement.
ATCTTCCTTTCAAAATAAAAAAAATTAAAGTTTTTTTCGTATCCAAATCATAACATAAAGTATTTGTTTTGTCTAGTGATTATGCTATACTTACTATGTGAGGAGGCTTTAAATGAAGACCAAAAAGGGATTTACATTAGCAGAATTACTAGCAGTATTAGGAATAATTGGTTTGCTAATAACAGTTGCATCGACATCCGTTGTCAGTGTAGTTACGAAACAAAAAGAAACACTAAGAAAAGATACCGAAAAAAAATTAAAAGATGCAGCGGTGGCGTATACGCAAGAAAAAAGAATTTACCTAAAGAAATGCCCAGAAGTTTTTGATCCAGCCAATCCAACTTCCACCAATCAAAATTGCTATAAATATATTAAAATAGGGGATATCATTAGCGCTGGATTATTTACCGATAATCAAAATTCTTGTGATCGAAATCAGCAAATTTTAGTTTACAAAGAAACAAAAACAAATTATTCTGAAACTAAAGCATACGCGCCGGAAGGCATTTGCAAATAGAAAAGGTGAAACGATGGGATTATTTGATAAATTAAAAAATATAATAACGAAAAAAGAAGATAATATTTCTTCTGAAAATAAAAGTCATGACCAGCAAGAACTGGAAGTTTATGAGAAAGGTCTCAGTAAAACGCGAGATGAATTTATATCAAAATTGAGCATTCTAGGACATAAATATACTAAAGTAAATGAAGCATATTTTGAAGAATTAGAAGACTTATTGATTATGGCTGATATTGGAGTAAATACAGTCGTCAAATTTTTAGATCGTTTAAAACGGCGAGTAAAAGACGAAGCTATTACAGATATGGATTATTTACAAGAAGTAATTGTAGATGAATTATTTATTATTTATGTAAGTGGAGAATCGTTATCCGATAAAATAAATTTTCAAGAAAAAAGTCCTACTGTCATTTTAATGGTTGGAGTAAATGGGGTTGGAAAAACAACTACAATTGGAAAATTAGCATATAAATATATGCAAGAACAAAAAAAAGTGATGGTAATTGCAGCTGACACTTTTCGAGCTGGAGCGGTCGCTCAATTAGAAGAATGGGCCATGAGAACAGGAAGTTTATTTTATGGAAGTGAAAATACAGATCCTTCTGGAGTTATTTTTGATGGCTTAAAAAAAGCTCAAGAAGAACAAGCAGACTTAGTATTTATTGATACGGCTGGAAGACTTCAAAATAAAGTGAATTTGATGAAAGAATTAGAAAAAATGAACAAAGTGATTGGAAGTATCATTCCAAATGCTCCACATGAAACATTATTAGTAATTGATGCTACGACGGGCCAAAATGGTGTCATGCAAGCAAAATCTTTTCAAGAAATCACCAATATTACTGGCATTGTTTTGACAAAATTAGATGGTACAGCTAAAGGTGGAATCGTATTAGCAATCAAAGAGGAATTAAATATACCAGTTAAGTTTATTGGACTAGGAGAGCAAATGGATGACTTAAAAACTTTTGATATTGAAAATTATATTTACGGGCTATTTAAGGATATGATAAAATAATGGAAAAATTTGTTTATTATACGAAATTGTTTGATTGCTATGAAGGCCTACTGAATGAAAATGAGCGTCTGACATTTTCTTATTATTATGAAGAAAATCTTTCTATGCAAGAAATTGCAGAAAAACGAGGCGTAAGTAAGAGTGCAATCGGCGCGACAATTAAAAATATTGAAATAAAATTAACTGCTTATGAACGAATACTTCACTTAGAATCAAAACAGGAACAATTTGAAAGATTATTACAAACTATTAAAGACGAAAAAATAAAAGAAGAAATCAAAAAAATAATAAAATAGAGAAGGTGAGACAATGTTTGAATATATGGGAGATCGTTTATCGAATGCGATTAAAAATATCAGAGGCTTAGGAAGAATCACAGAAGAAAATATCAGTGATGCGATGCGTGAAATTCGAATGGCTCTTTTAGAAGCAGATGTAAATTATCAAGTTGTAAAAGAATTTGTCCAAAATGTCAAAGAAAAAGCATTAGGTATGGATGTTGGTAAAAGTTTAAAACCAGATGAATTATTTATCAAATTAGTCAAAGATGAACTAATCCAATTATTAGGAGAAGAGGCTTCACTATTAGAAGTAGAAAAAAATCCGACCATTTTAATGCTAGTTGGATTACAGGGAAGTGGAAAAACAACAACTTGTGGAAAAATTGCAAATTTTGTCCGCAAAAAACATAAAAAAAATCCTTTATTAGTGGCTTGTGATATATATCGTCCAGCAGCAATTGAACAATTAAAAGAAATTGGCGCTTCTTTAAATATTCCTGTATACACAGAAGGAAAAATTGCTCCGACAACTATTGTTTCGAATGCCATTTCTTTCGCCAAAGAAAATCAGCACGATTTTATTATTATTGATACAGCTGGAAGACTTCATATTGACGAAGAATTAATGCAAGAACTAAAAGATATATCTGAAATAGTAAAACCACATGAAACATTATTAGTAGTGGATGCCATGATGGGGCAAGATGCAATTAATGTAATAACTGGATTTAATGATAATTTAAAATTAACAGGAACCGTTTTAACTAAACTAGATGGAAATACCAAGGGTGGAGTAGCATTATCTATCCGTCATTTAACAAATGTTCCAATTAAATTTGTAGGAGATAGTGAAAAGTTAGATGGTTTAAGTGAATTTTATCCGGTCCGTATGGCTGAACGTATATTAGATATGGGAGACATTATGTCAATTGCGGAAAAAGTAGAAAATATTATGGATGAACAAGAAGCAACTAAACAAGTCGAACGGATGAAAAAAGGAAAATATGATTTAGAAGACTTTTTAACTAATTTAAAACAAATCAAAAAATTAGGACCTTTGGAAAATATTTTGAAAATGTTACCTGGTGCTCGAAAAATGGGTTTAAATAATATTGATATCGATCCAAAACAAATGGCCCATGTTGAAGCTATTATTTTATCCATGACACCATATGAGAGAAAACATCCTGAGTGTTTAAAAGCGTCCCGAAAATTGCGAATTAGTAAAGGTTGCGGCCGACCTGTTGAAGAGATTAATCGTCTTTTAAAACAATTTGATGAAATGAAAAAAATGATGAAGATGATGAGTAATGGAAACATGAAGTTACCATTTTAATAGGAAAATAACCTAAACAAGGTTATTTTTTTGACATATGATACAATAGAAAGGAATGTTTGTTATGTTTGAAAATGATCGTTGTTGTCAAGAAGCAACACAAAATATGAGCGCTCAAGCCAATATGGAAATGCCAGGTTTTGCCATGAATATGAGTTATGATAATTATATGGGAGGAATGCCTTCATGTTGTCAAATGCCATCTTGTGCTCCAATGATGTGTCCACCAGTATATGAATGCCCACAAGAAAGAGTATGCCATCGTACTATCAACTATGAAGTTCCTCAGGTGTGATAATTTATGATAGACCAAATAAGTTAAGAGAAAATAAGTACAAATTTGGAGGCATTTGATAAGAAGTGTCTTTTTGTGTGGTATAATATTTATAGGTGATTCCTATGAAGGTATTAAGTCTGACAGAGCCTTTTGCAACTTTGATATATGAAAAAAAGAAGTTAATTGAAACTAGAAGTTGGAAAACAAATTATAGGGGAGAATTATATATTCATGCAAGTATGACTAAACCATCTAAAAATGACTTAGGTGATAAAGAATTAATGAGTTTAGTTGAAAATAAAAATATGAACTTTGGAAATATTATTTGCAAATGCAATTTGGTAGATTGTATTTATATGACAAAAGAGTATGTAGAAGAAATGAAAAAGAATAACTGTCAAGAATATATTTGTGGTGAATATAAAGAAGGAAGATATGCTTGGATACTAGATAATATTAAGCCTATAAAATTTATAAAAGCAAAAGGTCAACTTAATATTTGGGATTATTATAATGAATTTGAAATTATGAATTTAATGGAAAATATAGAATATGGTTGGATGGATAAACAGGGGAGTAAACATAAAATAGTTGATGAAAATTATTCAGACAATTATATTTTACAAAGTCCTAATGAAATAATAAAAAACAAAGTTGGTGTATGCTGGGATCAAGTAGAACTTGAAAGACATTATTTTAAAGGTAATGATTGGAACATTAAAACTTATTTTATAGTTCATTACGATAAAGCTAAATGTCCAACACATACATTTTTAACTTTTGAAAAAGATAATAAGTATTATTGGTTTGAACATTCGTGGGAAAGATTTAAAGGCATACATGAATATAACTCCTTACAAGATTTATTAATTAATGTAAGAGATAAATTTATTAAATATGAGTTAAATAATAATTATAAAAAACCAAAATTTCGTCTAAATGTTTTAGAGTTCTATAAGCATTGTGAAAATGGTAATAATATTTCATTGGGGGATATGTAATATGGATATAAGTAAAATTAAAAAGGAATTAATCAAACAAAAAGAATCAAAGTTTAAAGGTAATATCTATCATTATTCTCAAGTTAATTTTTCATATAATTCAAATAAAATTGAGGGTAGCAGATTAACTAGTGAACAAACTGAAGCAATATTTGATACTTCATCTTTTATTCCTAAAAGTGAGACTCTAATAAAATTAGATGATTTAACTGAATCTAAGAATCATTTTAAATTATTTGATTATATGTTAGATAATGTTGATAATAAGTTATCTAAAGAAATGATTATCGAAATGAATAAGATGTTAAAAAGAAATACGAGTGATGAGGAAAATCCTAGATATAATGTTGGGGGATTTAAAATAGTTCCGAATATGATAGGCCTTGTTGATGTTATTAAGACAACTGCACCAGAAGATGTAGAGAAAGAAATTGAAAATTTATTAAGTGAATATAATTCTAAAACTAATGTTACTTTAGAAGATATTATTAATTTTCATTATAAATTTGAGAAAATTCATCCTTTTGGTGATGGTAATGGAAGAGTTGGTAGAATTATAATGTTTAAAGAATGCTTAAAAAATAATATTATGCCATTTATTGTATTAGATAATGATAAACCTTATTATATGAGAGGTTTAAAAGAATATGAAAATGATAAAATGTTTTTAATTGATACCATAAAACATGAACAAGACTTATATGAAAAAACTTGTGAAGAATTATTAAATTTTGAAATAGAAGAAAATAATTAAAAAAATTATCATCCTACAAAATCTAGTTGAAATTAGATGATAGGATGATTTTTTTGTGTTTAAAAATATTGTTATTATTAGGATTATCCTAAATATCATCCTACAAATTAGGATGAATTTTGTAAGTGCAAAATAAGAATTATGTATATAGTTTTCTTTATTTTAAAAAGGAAATTATATGTTGATACACAACTTTCTTATCCTACTGTTTCATAATCTATTAAATTATGAATATTTTTAGGATGAAGGGCATTACTTTCTATAATTTATGGCTTGACTCATTTTTTTAATGGAGGTAACATGCATCACAAGAAGGAGATGATGTTTATGATAATTAGAAAGAGAGCGAATGCTTATAAGTAATACTAAATATGTGTGTAATTTAAATATTATACAATTTAGTATTACTAAAATCAGTTATTTATCCATAAATTTAAGTGAGGTGCTTAATAATGGATAAGTACAAAATTAATTATATCTATAATGAAAATAATGATATAAATGATGTTTTTATAAAAGTTTTAAATAAGGAACTTAAAAAATATATTCAAATGATTTGTAAAAATAAAAAATGTGAGGTACCATCATCATGTGCTTATTTATCTCTTAAAGGAGGTAAGAATTGTTAGAGAGTTTAAATAAGATATATAATGTTGGACTTTATATAAGATTATCTAGGGAAGATGATGATAAAACCTTAGAAAGTGAAAGTATTACAAATCAAAAAAGTTTATTACTTCAATATGTGAAAGAGAATAATTTAAGAGTATATGATATTTATATAGATGATGGTTACTCTGGAACTAATTTTGACAGACCTGATTTTAATAGATTATTAAATGATATTGAATCTGGTAAAATAAATATGGTTATTACTAAAGATATGTCAAGACTTGGAAGAGATTATATTGGTACAGGAAATTTAATTGAAAGATATTTTCCAAAACATAATGTTAGGTATATTGCAGTAACAGATAACATAGATACCTTTTTGGATAGTACTAATAATGATATAGCTCCATTTAAAGCTATAATGAATGATATGTATGCTAAAGATATTTCAAAAAAAATAAAATCTAGTCTAAAAGCAAAAATGAAAGAAGGAAAATGGGTAGGAGGTAGAACTCCATTTGGATATGATCAAGATAAAGATAATAAAAATCATTTAGTAATAAATACTGAACAAGCAAGTGTTGTTAAAAGAATATTTGATATGTGTTTAGATGGATTATCGTTTTTTAAGATAGCCAAACAGTTAACAAATGAAAGAGTTAAAACTCCAGCACAATACTATAACTTTGAATGGAAAAGTAACTATAATTTAAAATTTGGAGAGTGGCATTCTAAAACTATAAGAGATATTTTAACAAATAGGATATATATAGGTGATATGGTACAAAATAAACGGAATAAAGTAAACTATAAAGTAAAAAAAATAATTAAGAATAATCCTAATGATTATATAATTGTTGAAAATACTCATGAAGAAATTATTGATAAAGAAACATTTTATGAAGTTCAAAAAAGAATACCTAAAAATAAAGGCAGAAACGAAAAAAAAGAAATTCATTTATTAGATGGATTATTATATTGTGGGGATTGTGGACATAGAATGTCGATACAATCTAGACGTAAAAAAGATAATAGATGTTATACGATTTGTAATTATTATAGAACTTATATGAAAAAAAGATTATGTACTACTCATTCTAATAACTATGATGAATTAGAGAAAGTTATAATAAATTCGTTAACTAATATGTGCTTAAATTATATTAATAAAGATAAAGTTAAAAATAATGTATTAAATAATTTAACTGAAGATAATAAATTAAATAATAAAAAAGAGTTAGAAAGAATAATTAATGATATTAAACAAATAAATAATAATTTAGATATTATTTACATTGATAAGTTAAATAAAAAAATAACTGAAAAACAATTTGAAAGAGTAAAGGTTAGGCTAGAAAATGAACTAAATATAAAACAAAAAAAATACACAGAATTAAATAATAGTATTAATGACAATATTAATAAGGAATATAAAAATAAAATGATTGATGAATATACTAATAAATTTTTATCTATGAAAGAACCAAGTAGAGAATTAATAATTAATTTAATTGATAAAATTGAAATATTTGAAGACAAAACAATAAATATTAAGGCTACTTTTAAGGATTTAGCTTAGAATCATGATATAATCATTATGGTGGTGATTTCATCATATGATTAAAAGTTTTGTTGAAGGAATTATTTTAATAGTATTAGGCATAATATTAAAAATATATTATCCAAAGTTTAGAGGATTTATGGGTGAATTTTGGGTAAAATTAGAATTAAAAAAATTACCTAAAAATAAATATGTGGTTTTAAATGATATTATGATAAAAGATGAAAAAGGAACTCATCAAATTGACCATTTAGTTTTATCAAAATTTGGTATTTTTGTTATAGAAATGAAAAATTATTATGGTTTGATTAAAGGAAAAGAATATGATAATAAATGGTGTCAATATTTAGGAAAAAATAAAAGTTATTTTGTGAATCCTATTCATCAAAATTATGGGCACCTAAAATCTCTATCAAATTTACTTAAACTAGATGATAAATGTTTTATCCCCATTGTATGTTTTTCCAATCAAGCAAAGATTGCTGTTAAAAGTAGAAGTATAGTCACACAAGTTGACTATTTAAAAAGTGAAATTTTAAAATATGAAGAATTACTTGTTGATAAAGATATAAAAGAATTAGCAAATATAATTATATCTAATAATATTGAAGATAAGTTTTTAAGAAAACAGCATGTGAAAGATATTCGTATTAAGATTAATAATAATAGAGAATTAGAAAATAATATGATATGTCCAAAATGTGGTAATAAATTAGTAGAACGTAATGGTAAATATGGCAAATTTATTGGTTGTTCTAATTATCCTAAATGTAAATACATTAAGAAATGAATAAATCTATCAAAAAAGGACACACACATATGATTCCATGTCATACTAGAATGATCAATCATCATGTATACCATCATAGTTATACACCATGTTATTCATATTCTGAAGAAGATGAATACTCAAATGTATATGGCAATCGTTGCTGTTAAAAAGTCTCGAAATCTTATCGAGATTTTTTTATGATAAAAAGGAAGAAATTGCGAACTTTGAAAATTCATGGTAAAGTATAACAAAGGTTGTGAGAAAATGAATTTCTTAAAAATACAAGAAAGTAAAATAAAATCAATCCTTAAATCTTTCCATTATGATGTAGAAGAAGTTTCTTTAATTCCTTCTACTAAGAAAGAATTGGGAGATTTTCAATATAATGGAATCATGGCCATTGCCAAAAGAATGGACCAAAATCCTCTAGAAATTGCCAATTTAATTGCTAAAGAATTAGAAAAAGATGAAGATTTTGCAAAAGTTATTGTAGCTGGACCAGGATTTTTAAATATTACTTTTCAAGATCAAGCATTATTAAATTATGCTAATCTACTTTTAGAAGAAAAGTGCTATTTTGAAAAGTTGCCATCTAAAAAAATATTAATTGATTATGGTGGTCCCAACGTTGCTAAAGTACTACATGTTGGACATTTAAGAAGTGCTAATATTGGTGAATCCCTAAAACGATTAGCAAAATCATTAGGTTATGAAGTCATTGGAGATGTTCACTTAGGAGATTATGGACTTCAAATGGGAATGATCATGTTAGAAATTCAAACTAGATATCCAGACTTATCTTGTTTTCAAACAGATTTTCATGCGGATACAGTTGTAGATTTACCCATAACGAATGAAGATTTAATCAATCTTTATCCAATTGCTAGTCAAAAAGCAAAAGCTGATGAAAAAATAATGGAAAAAGCTCGTCATATTACTTATTTGCTTCAACAAAATGATCCGTGTTACAAAGCATTATGGCGTTCTATATTAGCATTATCGACTAAAGATATGAAAGAAATATATCAAGAATTAGATGTGCATTTTGATTTATGGAATGGAGAAAGCGATGCGGAGCAATTTATTCCAGAAATGTTAGATTATTTAAGAAAAAAAAGTTTAACAACACTTAGCGAAGGCGCTGAAATTATTAGTGTAGAAGAAGAAATCGATAAATTACCTGTTCCCCCTTTATTATTAATTAAAAGTAATGAAACAGTGTCCTATGAAACAACGGATTTAGCTACATTATGGGATCGAAAAAAAGAAAACTATGATGAAATATGGTATGTTGTAGATAAAAGACAAGAATTGCATTTTATCCAAGTATTTCGTGCCGCCACCAAATCCTCTATCATTCCTAAAACAACAAAATTGGAATTTATTGGTTTTGGAACCATGAATGGAAAAGATGGAAAACCATTTAAAACTAGAGACGGAGGAGTATTATCTTTACGAGAATTAATGAATTTAGTAAATGAGGAAACCGATAAAAATATGATTCCTGCCATTCAAGGAGAAGAACGTATTCTTACTTCAAAAATAATTACGGCAGCAACGATTAAATTTGCTGATCTACTATCGCATCGAGCAACTGATTATATTTTCGACTTAAAAAAATTTAGTGACACTAGTGGAAAAACAGGTCCGTTTATTCTATATTCCACTGTTCGCATGCGCTCTTTATTAAAAAAAGCTAAAGAAGAAAAAATAAAAAAATTATATTTTCAAAATTTTAAAGTTTTAAGTGCTAAAAAAGTATTTTTACATCTTCTAAATTTACAAAAAGTATTAGAAAAATCTCTCCAAGAAAAATCTCTTCATGAATTAGCCAATTATCTTTATTATTTAAATAATACCTATAATAATTTTTATGCTGAAAATCGAATTTTAACAGAAAAGGAAGAAAGTGTAAAAAGTACGTGGATAGCCTTAACAAAACTTGTTTATGATGTAAATCTTTTGTTACTGGATATCTTAGCAATTCAAGTGCCAACTAGAATGTAAAAAACAGATCCCGAAAGGTTGATCTTTTTTTATCCAAATATTGGTTGAAAAGATATCAAAAAAAGGATAAAATTTATGATATAATAAAAAATAAGTAGGGTGAAAATATGAACAATAAAAAAGGTTATACTGTTCCAGAATTAGTAGCGATCATTGCCTTAACGGGAATTATAGCATTAATATGCATTTCAAAAACAAGTTATGCATTTAAAGAGATTAATGATCCAGATATTCAAAAAGAAGAAGTAAAATCTTTAGTGCAGCAAGCTACAAAAGCTTATGTAAAAAGCAAAGAAGAGGATTTTAAAAAAGAAGAAGTAACCTATATATACGCAAAAGAAGTTGCAACAGCAGGATTTTTATTTGAAAAAGATGCTTATAATTCTATGAAAATAAAAATAAGCTATCAAAAAGAAAGCAATTCTTTTGAAATTGAAGTTGTAGAATAATGGCCATAACCAAAACAGATTTTTTGGAATTTTCGCGTTGTCCTCGTTATGTTGCTTTAGAAAAAGTAAATCAAGATCGATTAGAAGCAGATATCTCTTATGAAAATTATAAAGCAAAAGAATATCAATTAGCTTTAGAAGAATTATTATCTTCCATGTTTGAAGAAGAAGATAGTAAATTAATTGATAAAATAAATGTAAAGAATCGTCAATTAGAAGCAATGATGGAATACTATAAAAAAGTAGAAGAAGAAGCTGGGAAAATAGTGGAAAAAATGTTTCCTGGAAAGACAGTTTATGCTCTTGAAACAAAAAATCAAGAGAGTTTTGATTGTACCTATAAAGGGTTAAAGTTTCTTTGTTATGTAGATATTTATAATGAATCAGGAAATCAAATTAATATTATCGAAGTAAAAGCTACAACAAGTAAAAAATATGTCAATTTACAGGGTGGATATCCTAAAGAAGAAAAACATTCTATTTTTTTTAAAAAGGGGAATATTTATACATTAAAAGAGTATGAAAAAGATTATCCTCTTGAAAAGGAAATGCCATATAAAACTTATCAAGCGCTAAAATCAAAACTTCAAAATCGTTACGGAATAGGGTCTTATATTTATGATTTGGCTGTCCAACGTTTTATTATTGAAAAAGAATATCAAGCTTCTAAAAATGAAAAAAAAATGAAAAACATTAACTACTACTTAGCCGTTTTAAATGCCGATTATATATTTGACGGAACTTATGAAAACGGGAAAGCAAAATATCAAAAAGATCAGAATAATCAAGAATTAATCACTTTCTTTCATTTAAATGAATTAACAAAAGAACTTCAAAAGAAAGTAGAGAAAGATGCTGACAATATATATGAATATTTAAAAAATAGTAATGCTAAGCCCTGTATATTATCAGAATCATGTAACTATAAAAAGCAGACCTGTTGTAAATTCTTTAAAGCCATCTGTGGGAACCATATTCCTTCAAAAAATTCCTCTTTAAGTTATTTACATAATCCAAAAGGATTTAAAGATGAAAATGGCTATTACCATAAAGGATTACAGTTAATAAATGAAGGATATTATGATTTACTCGATATTCCAGAAAATTGGATTCAGAATGAAAATCATAAGATTCAACGAAACTGTTATCAAAATAATACAATTTTTCAAAATATTGAAAAAATAAAAGCTGGACTGAATAAAATTGAATATCCTATTTATCATTTGGATTTTGAAACATTTCCTTGTCCAGTACCAAGATTCGCTGGCGAAAAGCCATTTACCCAATCTCCATTTGAATTTAGTTTACATATTGAAACTTCTCCTGGAGTTTGTGATAAAAATAAAGATAATGTTGTTTTTTTAGCAACAACAAGTCATGATGAAAGAGAAAAACTAATCCAGTGTTTAATAAAATATATTAATCCCAATCAAGGAACTTTATTAGCCCAAAATGTTGCCTTTGAAAAAGGTAGAATAAAAGAATTAGCAGAATGCTTTCCAAAGTACCAGGAAGACTTAATGAAAATTTATCATCGAGGTTTTGATTTACTGTGGATTATTAATAATAATCAGAAATTTTATGAAGAATTAGGTTTTTCTAAAGAAGAAAGCAAATGTATAAATTATTATCATCCCAATTTAAGTGGTTCTTATTCCATCAAAAAAACATTACCTATTTTTTCAGATTTAACCTATGATCAATTAGAAGTAAAAAATGGAACAGAAGCAATTATTGAATATGCTAATTATGATAAAATGAGCGTAGAAGAGCGCAAGCTAAAACAAGAAGCTTTAAGAATATATTGCCAACAAGATACTTGGGCAATGGTAGAAATATTAAATGCATTAAGAAAATGTGTCAAAGAAGCGTCTAAAAAAAGTGAAATTGCTGTATGATTTACAATGAGTTTAGTATGATATTAATGTAAGGACGTGAGATTATGTTATATCCATCAATTGATAAGCTTTTAAATATAGTGGACTCAAAGTATATGCTCGTACATGTTGCAAGCCGTCGTGCAAAACAAATGTTAGAAAATAATCACTATCAAATGAACGAAAAAGACTATGTAAATAAAAAACCACTAGGAAGAGCTTTAGAAGAAGTGGATAAAGGACTTATTCAAATTCAAATGGAGAATGAATAAGTCTTTTTCTATAATCAAAAATAAAAAAAGACTTGCCACAATTTATTTTTTATGTTAAGATTAATCTGTTCTTGGGGAATTAGCTCAGCTGGCTAGAGCACCACGTTTGCACCGTGGGGGTCAAGGGTTCGAATCCCTTATTCTCCACCAGATTGAATGATAACTCGAGCTTTTCAGTCGAGACTAATAAACTACTAACTAGAAATAGTTAGTTTTTTGTTGTTTAAGATAAGTGAACTAAGAAAGAAATGTAGATATGATATGTGGATTTGCTTGTGTTAGTTATGAACCTAATAGCAGAAGTGTTATTAATATTAAAAATACTATTATTGCCTATACTAAACTACATATTTTAAAAGTTAATAGTAATGATTATTTATTATTTGAAGAGTGCAAAATCAGTCTTACACAACATTAAACCCTTATGAAATAAGGAATAATTTAATATTGATGTGTAAGTTTCTTA
>JAAVZT010000018.1 GCA_022791775.1 Bacilli bacterium | reverse complement strand
GAGCAAACGGCTGTTAACCGTTGGGTCGTAGGTTCGAGTCCTACATCAAGCGCCATTTAGGTATTGAAATCTTCGGACATTTTTTCGAAGATTTTTTTTTATAAAATTTTATTTTATCATTTTTCATTATACCTAATATTTGGCTATATTAGGATATGGCCCTTTCTCTTTGGCTATTATTCCATATATTATAGCAGGTGATTTGAGATGTTTGTATTTTTAAGTGCTTTAGGTGCCAGTTTGGATGGTTTTATTATTGGACTTAGTCTCAAGCTATCTCATCAGAATTTTTCTAAAAAGAATATGGTAACTTTTTTGATCGGAAATTTTATTCTTTATTTTTTGGCTTTATTTTTATATTCAGCATTTCATTTTCATTTTGTAAATCGCTTTCTTTCTACTGTACTTTATCTTTTATTAGCTTATCTTACTTGGCGGGATCAGGGAGAAGATATAAAAGAACGATTTTCACAAAGTCTTTCTTTTAGTAAATGTTTATTACTCGTATTTACGCATTGTATTGATGGAACATTAGTATCTCTAAGTTTTGTATATGAATACTCTATTCCTTTTTTAGTGATTCTTTTTAGTATGATGTCTTTTTTTATTTTATTAATCGGCTATTATTTTGCTCATCTTTTTAAAAATCCTAAAAAAAGCAACCTTTTTGGTGCTCTTCTTTTTGTATTATTGGCAATTTTAAATCAATTCTTTTAAATAAATTTCGTAATCATCGATTATTTTTAATAATTCTTCTTCTGTTTTTGTCATACAAATTTTCTTTTTGATTTCTTTATGATTTGGCATATTTTTTAAATAATATAATAAATGAGAACGAATTTCTAAGAATGCTATTTTTTGATTTTTATCTTCTTTTAAACTCTGATAATGATAACGCATCATTTTTATTTTTTCTTCATTTGATACAGGTTTTGGTTCTATCCCATTATCTAAATATTCTACACATTCTTTTATTAACCATGGATTTCCTAATACTCCACGACCAATCATTACTCCATCGCAATGCGTTTCTTGTAACATTTTTTTTGCTTCATAACAACTTGTTACATCCCCATTCCCAATAACGGGAATAGATACAGCGTTTTTGACCTGTTTTATTATATTCCAGTCTGCTTTTCCACTATACCCAAGTGCTCTTGTTCTAGCATGAATCGCTATTGCACTTGCTCCAGCTTTTTCGCATATTTGAGCGACTTCTACAGCATTTACATGTGCTTCATCCCAACCACTTCTAATTTTTACAGTTACAGGTACAGACACAGCTTCAACAACGGCTTTTACAATTTCATATATTTTTTTTGGATTTTTTAATAATGCACTTCCTGCTTGGGCTTTTACTGCTACTTTTGGAACCGGACACCCCATATTTATATCAATTATATCTGGATGCATGATTGCTTCTATTTGCTTAGCTGATTCTACAAAAGAACTTTTATCACTTCCAAAAATTTGTTGAACAATTGGTCTTTCTTGTTCATCCATTTTTAGTAAATCTAACGTTTTTTTGCTTTGAAAGACGACTGCTTTATCACTAACCATTTCGGCATAGATTAATCCACAACCCATAGCTTTAATTATTTTTCGAAAGGTTGTATTGGAAAATCCGGCCATTGGAGCTAAAACGATTGGATTTTTTATCTCAATATTTTTAATCCAAAAACTCATATGATTAATTTTACTTCTTCGTTAGACTTCAATAATAGTGCATTTGCCTCATCCCGATCAAGGTGGAGTTCAAAAAAACCGTTATCTGAAATCTTTACGAAGGCATATAAGATAGCGCTTCGTTCATTATCAACTTTAATTTTTACGATATCACCATCTTTTACACCATATTTCTCTTGTTCTTTTGTATTTATGTGAACGTGGCGTTGCGCTATAATGCACCCTTCTTTTAAAATCACTTCTCCTTTTGGACCGATTATAGTAATCGCTTCCGAATCTTTCACATCGCCACTTTTTCTAACAGGTGGATTTATTTTCAAGCGATAGCATTCACTTTGGCATAGTTCTACTTGATTATACTGGCGAAAAGGTCCAACAATTCTAACATTTTCTAAAGTATTAAAAGGGGTTTTTAGAGTTACAAATTGTTTTGATGCGTACTCTCCAATTTGATTTAATTCTCTTTCTATGACAATCGGTTCATCAAATAACATTTCATATGTTTCTTTGGTAAGATGTACATGGTTATTACTAATACCAACTTTTATATTATATTCCATATTTTTTTCCTTTCTTTGTATGTTTTTTTTAATTTGTTCCACATTATTATTAGGAGGCTTTAAACATGAAAAAACCAGGTTGTAGTAAATGTAGCGAAGCAACATTGCAAGGTCGGGCATATTTCGATTCTGAAAGCGGTCTATTATGTGTAGCCATTGAGGAAAAATACGACAAACCCGTTGGCAAAAAAGTTCTAGTTCCATTTATTTGTACAAATTGTGGTACTACAGAATGGAAAACAATCGAAAATACCGAACATGATGAAGAACTTAATTAAGTTCTTTTTCTTTTTGCCATTCTATATTTTTTAAACGTTCTGCTTCAAACTCTAATTTATATATTCGAGTGGCGTGATATGCACCGTCCACAATTACTTGATCTTTGTAGTGATAAATTAATTGATTTTCTAAACTATATCCTTTTTCACACCAAAGACTTAATAAGCAATTAAGTGAAATGTCATGAGTAAAAATAGCTACTGTCGATTCACAATTTTGAAACAGAATATCTTTTAACGCATTTTTCATCCTTAATTTTACCATATTAAGCGATTCTCCATTTCGTAATTTATGATTTTCATCTTGTTGTTGAATTTTTTTGCATTCTTCTAAAGATAAATTTCCTAATATTCCTATTATTTGATCATTAAACCTTTCATCAATATAAATAGGAATATTTTTTTCCTCACTTAAATATTTGGCACTGCTAATGCTCGAAATAAAACTAGAAGTATAAATTGCTGTTATTTTTTTTAATTCTTCTATTTTTAATAGTTCGCTTGCTTTTTTTTCTCCTTTAAAACTAAGTGGAATGTTCTCTTTTTTCTCATTTTCATTTTTTTCTTGAAAATATATCATTTCATTTTTAAACAAAAAATTGTTTGTAATCAGGAATATCGTGGTCATCCTAATACACTTCCTAAAACCCCATAAGATAAAATTAACATAATAATTCCAGCCATTAATACTCCTAAAATTGCAGCAAAAAGCGATTTCTTTTTATCTAAATCCAGCAAAGCTGCTATTAAACAACCTGTCCAAGCACCGGTTCCAGGAAGTGGAATTCCAACAAATAGAAAAAGTCCCCAATATTTTAATTTTTCAATTTGTTCCTTTTTAGAATGTGCTTTCCTTTCACACCAACTTACAAACTTACCAATTCCTTTCCAATTTTTTAGGTGACGAAACAAAGGATTAATCAACCATAAAATGAAAGGAATAGGAATCATATTTCCAATGGCACAAATAATATAACTTTGCCATATAGGAAGTCCTAAAACACTTGCAGCTAATAAACCTCCTCGAAGTTCCAAAATGGGTACCATAGAAATAACAAATACAATAAGATATTTACCAATTAAGGTCCCTGCCCATGCTCCAAAAACACTAATTATAAATTGGGTTATTTTTTCTGTCATTTTTTCACTCCTTATGTTATTTATTATATCATAAACG
The DNA here is from genome assembly GCA_022791775.1 of Bacilli bacterium. Classification (GTDB taxonomy): domain Bacteria; phylum Bacillota_I; class Bacilli_A; order RF39; family UBA660; genus MGBC162267. The sequence continues at coordinate 19,543 of JAAVZT010000018.1, read as the reverse complement.
ACTTTATTTGAAAAAGAAAGCATAAAAAAAGGGAAATATATCTTTCCCTAAAAGTGTGAGTTTGAGTTTATATGTTATTTATATTGTATAGAGTTTTTAATATATTCATCATATATTGTAGCTTACTGTTCTTATCACTTCTCCTTTCATGTCTTCATGATACTAAATATTTATGAAAATTAAGTGAAGTAATCGTGAAAGATTGGAAAAGTTTGCTATTTTTTCTTTTTTGCCTTCTCTACTTTAAAATAAAATGTAGTTCCTTTATTTTTAATGCTGTTCACTCCATATTCAAAATGATGATGTTCTAAAATGGTTTTCACAATCGATAATCCAATTCCAGTTCCTACTATATTTCGTTTATGATTTTTTTCATTTTTATAATACTTATTCCATATTAAATCAATTTCTTCTTTTTTTATTCCTTTTCCCGTATCACTAATTTCGATGATATATTTATTTTTTTCTTCTCGCATTCGAATAGTGACTGTTTTATCTTCTCCTGTATAATTAATTGCATTATTAATTAAATTATATATTACTTGATTTATTTTGTTTTTATCTGCATAAATTATAGCTTTTTCAGGAACTTCTATTTGAAAAATATAGTTTTCGGTTTCTTTTATGATTTCGTATTTTTTTATAATTTCTTTGATTTCTTTTGTTAAGTCAAAGTTTTCTTTTTTTAAAGTATCTGCATCTGCTTGCATTTTTGAAAGATTTAATAGGTCGTTTACTAATATATTTAAACGATCCGTTTCCGATATAATTATATTAAGATGCTCATCTCTTTTTTCATCATCTTTATAAGAAATATCTCGTACCATTTCAGCATAAGCCTTAATCATTGTAAGGGGTGTTTTTAAATCGTGAGAAACATTTGCCAGTAAATCTCGTCGTAATTCATCTGTTTTAGAAAGTTCTTTTTGGGCATTGTTTAGACTAATTGCTAATTCATCAATCTCTAATATCCCATTTTCTTCAAATACTATGTCATGATTCCCTTGACCTAACTTTTTTGCTTTTTCGGTAATGTCTAAAATGGGGTTTGTAATTTTATGAGATAAAAAATAGGCTATAGTGCATGCAAAAACAATTGCGATCACAGTTAAATAAATGAGTTGCCCTTTTAATACAATGGAAGCATTACTAAGGTCTTCTAAAGTATTATACACAAATACAAATCCATTTTGTTTGGTAATTTTGTAAAGATAGGCTTTGGCTTTATACTCTTGGTTTACCAAACGAATGGCTTGCATATTGTGATTTGATTCAATCATTTCTTTTTGCGATTTCATAATACTTTGATTATTTCTTCCCAATTCACAACCAATGATTCGCGTATTATAACTTAAAGTTTGATATGGTGTAATGTATTCAATACAAACTTCATTTTCATATGCTATTTCTTCTAATACATCATGTAAGTTTTCTTCTGAAACAGTATTAATGGTATTGGCGATTTTATTTAAGTTTTTTACTTGAAAGTGTTCATAAGAAATATTTAAATAAATAGCTTGAAAAAACCACAATAATAATAAAATGGAGATACTAAAAGTGATTAAATAGAATAACGTTTTAAAATTTATACTACTTGTTTTTTTCTTTATATTCAAATTTGTATCCTACTTTGCGAATCGTGGTAATACAATCACGATACTTTCCTAAATTATTTCGCAACGTTTTGACATGAGTGTCTACTGTTCTATCATCTCCATAAAAATCATATCCCCAAATATTTGTTAATAATTGTTCTCTAGAAAGGGCAATGTTTTTGTTTTCAATAAAATATTTTAACAATTCATATTCTTTGGGGGTTAGATTAATTATTTGGTTTTCAATTTTTACTTCATGAGCAATATCGTCTAGTCTTAAATCTCCAAATTGAAAAATATTGGAGTTTTTTTCGTTGCGTTTTGTAATGGCTTTTATTCTTGCTACTAATTCTTTTGGACTAAATGGCTTTGTCACATAATCATCAATACCGATATCAAATCCATGTAATTTATCAAATTCTTCTCCTCTTGCTGAAAGCATTAATACTGGTATATCTTTGATTTCTTTTATTTTCCGAACCGCTTGATAACCATCCATTTTTGGCATCATAATATCCATAATAATCAAGTCAAAATCATTTTTTTGAATGCATTCCAGGGCAACATTTCCGTCTTCGGCTTCCATTACTTCAATTCCTTCTAGTTTCAGATATTCTTTAATAACTTCTCGAATTAAAGCCTCATCATCGCAGACTAAGATTTTCATAAGAATCACCTCACTTGGTTATCATATAATAATTTTGTGAAAAAATTATGAAATTTTTGTTTCTTCTGTAACATTTAAATTATCTTTGGCAACACTTAGCATTAATTTAATCCGATTTACTTGGTTGGCAACTGATGCACCTGGATCATAATCTATAGCAACAATATTAGCTTTCGGATATAATTCTTTCATTTTTTTGATCACAGATTTTCCTACTATGTGATTGGGCAAACAAGCAAATGGCTGAACGCAGACAATATTTGAAACGCCCTCTTTTAATAATTCTACCATTTCAGCAGTTAAAAACCACCCTTCTCCAGTTTGATTTCCCTTTGATAAAATAGGTTCTACGTTTTTGGCTAAATTATAAATATTGGTTGTACTACGGTAGCGAGTATTAGCTAGGGCTTTTCGAACATTTTTTTCATAAAAATCAATAATATCTAATAATTTCTGACTAAAATAAGCCATGGTTTTACTAGTGTCTAAAAGTTTTTCTTTGATAATGTTATTGTAAGCGCAATATTTTACAAATCCCATTAGTTCTGGAACTGCAACTTCACAACCTTCTTTCTCTAAAGATTCAATTAAGTTATGATTTCCATAAGGGTGATATTTAATTAGTATTTCACCAACTATTCCAATTTTAGGGATTTGTTTTTTTATAATGGGAATATTTTGAAAGTCGTTTACTATTTCTTTTATTTCTTCTCTCATGGCTTTTTGACTTCCCATTGTGACAATTTCTAAGCTTTTGCTTAAATGCTTTTGGTAAATACTTTCACTTTTTCCTTTCTCTTTTTCGTAAGGTCTAGTTGCATATAATAATTTCATAAGTAAATCTCCTAAAACTATTCCAATTAATGCTTTTTTGGCTATTTTGTAAGTTAATTTAAATTCTTGTTCTTTTTCTAGACCACTGACATTAAAAGATAGAATAGGAATATTTTCAAATCCAGCATCTTTTAGGGCTTTTCGAATGAGACCAATATAGTTTGTCGCACGGCACCCTCCTCCTGTTTGACTAATTAAAACCGTAGTTTTCTTTAAATCATATTTTCCACTTTGTAAAGCCGAAATGATTTGACCGATGACAATTAAGGAAGGATAACATGAATCATTATTGACATATTTTAAGCCATTCTCCAGCATTTTATCATTCATTTCGTTTAAATATACGACATGATATCCTTCGCTATTTAAAGCCCTAATTAATAAAGGCATGTGAAATGGAGACATATCAGGACATAAGATTGTATTTTGTTCTTTCATTTCTTTTTTAAAGGCATTTTTTTCATATTGATATGGTTGATAGGCTAGCTTGGTACTCCTTTTTTGCATAGAGGCGATTAAGGAACGTAATCTTATTTTGATGGCTCCAAGATTACTGGTTTCATCAATTTTGATCGTAGTATATAAGCGATGATTTTTCTTTAATATTTCTTCAGTTTGATCGGTAATAATAGCATCTAAACCACAACCAAATGAATTTAAGCTTACAAGTTCTAAGCGTGGATTTTTGGAAACTACATCAGCAGCATGATATACTCTTGAATGATAAGACCATTGATCTACGACGCGTAATTTAAGATTTTCATCAGCTTGAAAACAAATGGAATCTTCTGTTAAGACTGCTAAACCAAGTGAATTGATTAGCGTGTCAATTCCATGATTAATTTCTTTATCAATGTGATATGGACGTCCAGCTACGACAATTGCTTTTTCATCATGAACCTCTAAATATTCTAAAAATTCTTTTCCTTTTTTTTCAATATCATTTCGATAATTCTCTTGTTCTTGCCAAGCCTCTTTGATTGCACTTTGCAATTCTTTTTTGGTAAAGTGATATTCCTTTAATTCTTCCAGTTCGAAAAGACGACGAAGTAATTTAGTTGGTTCCATAGGTAAAAATGGATTCATATATTTTATATTTTGTTCTTTTAGTACATCCATATTCAATTTGATTGCTTCTGAATAGGAAGTAACAATTGGGCAATTGTAAGAGTTATCACTATTTTTAAATTCTTTCTTTTGATACATAATGCATGGATAAAAAATAGTTTTTACTCCTTTATCTATTAAATTTTGAATGTGGCCATGAACTAATTTGGCAGGATAACAAACAGATTCAGAAGGTATAGATTCCATGCCTTTTTCATAAATATGATGACTGGAATGGTCTGATAATATTACTTGAAATCCTAATTGGGTAAAAAAGGTGTGCCAAAAGGGATAATCTTCATAGATATTTAAAACACGAGGTATTCCTATTACGCCTCGAAAAGCCTTTTCTTTTGAAATGGATTGATATTGAAAAAGTCGTTCATATTTATAAGCTACCATATTTGGTAGATGATTCATAGAGCCATTGTTGCCACTCCCACGTTCACAGCGATTCCCACTAATAAATCTTTTTTTACCTAATAAATTTATCGTTAAACTACAATGATTTTCACAGATTTGACATCTAGCATGATTGGTTTTCATTACTAGAGATTCGATTTCTTCTTGTGTACTTAATGTACTGATTAATTCTTTCTTATCACTTTTTTGAAATTCTTCCAATCCAATTAAGGCCATACCATATGCCCCCATAAGTCCAGCTATATTAGGTCTTACTACCTCGCGCTCGGTAATTAATTCAAAGGCTCTTAAAACAGCATCATTTAAAAAAGTTCCACCTTGCACTACAATATATTTTCCTAAACTTTCTGGATTCCGAATTTTCATCACTTTTTGAAGTGCATTTTTTACTACGGAATAAGATAAGCCCGCAAAAATATCACCTAATGGTCTTCCTTCTTTTTGCGTTTGTTTAATTTTTGAATTCATAAAAACAGTGCAACGGCTCCCTAAATCTACTGGATTTTTACTGTGAATTGCCAATGAAACAAATTCTGGTAATGGAATATTTAGTGATTTAGCTAAGGTTTCGATAAAAGAACCACAGCCAGAAGAACATGCTTCATTTAATAAAATCGTATCGATCTCATGGTCTTTTAGTTTGATATATTTCATATCTTGACCACCAATATCGATAATACTTGTGACATTTGGTTCAAAATATGCAGCAGCTTTGTAGTGAGCCATGGTTTCGATTTCACTAAGATCTAAGTTGAAGGCAGTTTGAATTAATCTCTCACCATATCCCGTTGATCCACTCTTACGAATGATTACTTTCTTTGGTAATTGACGATATAAATCTAGTAGCATTTTTTTTAAGGTATCTACTGGGGTTCCTAAATTAGGACGATAATCTTCATATAAAATATTCCCGCTCTCATCAATTAAGACTAATTTAGCAGTTGTACTTCCTGCATCAATTCCTAAAAAGGCATTTCCTTCATATGTACTTAACACTCGTTTTTTTACGGTGGATTGTTGATGTCTTTTTTGAAAATTTAATTGTTCTTTTTTTGTTTTAAAAAGGGGAGCTAAAGATTTTTCTTGTTCTTCCTGAAATGTGTCTAATCTTTTATATTTTTCAAGCATTTCTTGGTAGGTATAAATTTCTCCATTTTTATTTTCAATTGTTGATCCAAAAGCAACAAAAAGGTGCGCATTTTCTGGAGTAATTGCTTCCTCTTCTTTTAAATTTAACGTTTTTACGAAGCGCTTTTTTAACATATCTAAATAGGTAAGAGGTCCTCCTAAAAACATGACATTTCCTTTAATAGGTTTTCCACATGCTAATCCACTAATTGTTTGATTTACAACTGCTTGTAAGATCGATAATGCAATATCACTTTTTTTTACTCCTTCATTTATTAATGGTTGAATATCCGTTTTAGCAAAGACACCACATCGCGATGCAATGGGATAAATATTCGTTCCTTCTTTGGCTAATTTATTTAACCCTTCTGTATCTGTATTTAATAATACAGCCATTTGATCTAAGAAAGCTCCTGTTCCCCCTGCACAAGAACCATTCATTCTTTGTTCAATGCCGCCTTGAAAGTAAATAATTTTAGCGTCTTCACCACCTAATTCTACTGCTACATCAATATTTCTAGGATTATTTTCAACTGCTTTTTTGCATGCAATTACTTCTTGTACAAATGAGACTTGGAGATGATTTGCTAAACTAATCGCTCCAGAGCCTGTTAATGCCAACTGATATATTTGATTCGGATATTTTTTTAATCCATCTTGTAATAATTTTTTTACTGTTTTTAATGTATCTGAAAAATGTCTTTGATAATCGCTAAATATCACATTTCCTTTTTCATCTGTCATTATAATTTTTACTGTAGTAGAACCAATATCGATTCCAATTTTTACTAATTTCAAAGTTCTCACCTTATTCATTTTATCATGAATCATTTTCTTTTCCAAATTACAAATTTGTCATTTCCATCCAAAAAAAAAAATTGCACGCTATGCAATTTCATCTAAATCTAATTCTACATTATGAAAAATTTCCGTTACATCTTCAATTTCATCTAACATTTTATATAATTTTTGAAAGGTTTCTAAATCTTCTTCTTCCAATTTTACTTTATCTTTTGGATACATTCCTTCTTCATCTAATTCATAGTTCACATTTGGAATGATATGTTCAATGACATCTTTTACTTTATTATGATCATTTGGTCTGACTGTAATGAAAATACTGCCATCTTCTTCATCAAAGTCAATTAAATCTATACCCGCATTTAATAATTCTTCAAATATTTTTTCACTTTCTTCATAGTTAAAACTAATGTGAGCTAGATAATCATAATTATAAGAAACTGAATTTGTTACTCCTAATGATTTATGAACTTTATTAAAAGCGGCTCGCACAAAACCAACTGTTCGATTGACGTTGTCAGTCAAGGTTTTTATAATCAAGGTAGATGCGCCTGGACCAAAGCCCTCATAGATTACGGTTTCATAGTCTTCTCCACCTGCCCCTTTTGCTTTTTCAATTGCGCGATGGATAATATCGTTTGGCACTTGCTCTTTTTTAGCTTTTTCCACTAAACGCTTTAATAAAACATTACTTTCTATTTCGGGGATTCCTTTTTTGGCAGCTAAATATATTTCTTTCGCATAAGTGGAATATAATTTTGCTTTTGCTGCTCCTGTTTTTTGAATACTTGCTTTTCTTACTTCATAAGCTCTTCCCATATGAATTCTCCTTTTCAATTTTTTAGTATACTACAAAAATCTTAAATCTCCTATAAAATCATATACAAAATGTGCTTTTTTATAATTCTTTTTTAAATAATGAATCATTTTTGGAATTTTGTATATTTGATAATAATATATTTTTTCTTTTTCCATAATATATTCCATGGATTTTATAATAGTTTCTTTGTTTGTTTTGGCATGAAAGAAATTTTGAACTCGTCTTATTTTTCGCTCATCTATGTTTCGAATAATCCAATTAAAATATGTTTCTTTTTTCGGCTTAAAAGTGTAAATATATCCGTCCATTTTTTTTAATATTCGTAAAGTATCATAATATCCCATGTAAATATTGTCATGTACTTTAGAATCATTCAATTCTAGAACTGTTCCTACACTTCTAGACGGTTTAATATAGGTGATGTCAACTTCTTTTTTAGGCTTTTTGGTAATGTTAATGCTCATACCAATATTTACGCGCACTACATATATTTTTGTATAACCCTTGTCAATTAACATATTTACTGGACTATTATCATAAAAACCTCCATCAATATATAGTTGATTGTCGATTGTTCTTTTCATTCGAAACAATGGCAAAAAGCAGCTGGCTAAGATATAATTATGAATAGTTCCAGGTTTCATGTCTTCTTTAAATAAATAACATGGCTTTAAACCATATACTTTTACTGTACATAAACCATAATCTTTTTTACTATTTCTTAACTCTTCTTCCTTGACATGATCTATTAAGACTTTTTCTAAGCCAACTGTTTCCACTCCTCGATTTCTTAACATTCGAAAAGCACCTTGCAATGTCATCGTAAAAAATTTAAAATCAATTTTCCTTTTTAAAAATCGTTCAATATAATTGGGATTAAATCCTAAAACAGTTGCAATATTTACATTTTGCCAAAAATGAAGCAATTCCTCTTCTTTCCCACATGCTAATAAGGCACTATTAAAAGCACCTATACTGGTTCCGCAAAAGCCATCAAATAAAATACCACAATCTTTCATGGCATAATATGCTCCTATCTGATAAGAGCCTTTTGCTCCTCCACCCTCTAATGCTAAGCCAGTCATAAAATCACCATAAGCAAATTAACTATAATACCTAAGCCAATTCCTATATATACCGTTCTTTCTTTTCGATAATTCCATATTTCTCGTAATAATTCAAATAACGCAATATATAAAAGCATTCCAAACGTTATGCAAAGCAAACAAGCAGAAATCAATTCAGTCATTTCAATTGCAAATAAGAAAAGGAAAAATGCACCTATAAAGCTTGATAGAGTTAAACATGCTAATGTAATTTTTTTCGTTTTTTCTTTCTTATCTGAAGATTCCATTCCAATTGCGATTTCTATTCCCAATGGTATGTTATGAAGTGCAACTGCTAATGCCATTAATAAACCCGTTTTAAATTGCGTTAAACCTGTTACATAAATGGAAATTCCTTCGATGATGTTATGAAGGATTAGAGAAATAGAGGTTATAAATCCAATATGAAATAAATGATCATTATGTTCTTTTTTATTTTTTTCTTGTTCATGATGCTCATGATGGTGATGTGGGACAAAAAGATCTAATGTTTTTAGTAACCCCATCCCTAGTAACATAAATCCGATAATAATAAGCCATTTTATTTGGGGCGAATAAGGAATTACACTTTCACCAATTTCTGGAATTATATCTAAAAGAATCATTCCCATCATGACAGAAAAGGATAGTCCTGTAGCAATTTTGGTTAATTCTTTTTTTTGATTTATCATTTTGGTTATTTTAATTCCGATCAAAAAGCAGGCTCCTACTAAAAAAGTTAAAGATAAAGACAAAAATCTTTCCATATCATCACTTCCAAGCTCATTATAGCAAATTTTTTTGAAAAGAAAAAGAATCATTTCGATTCTTATTTTACTGGACTTGCCTCAATTTTTAGTTTTCCTTGAAATGTTCCATTGGTTAAATCTACTTGATTTACGGTAGAATCATTTTCTAACCACAAACGAAAAATTAAATTATCTGTTTTTCCCTTTGGTATTTCTAAAGCTATTTTATTTAATGGTATATTAGTCGTTGTTGTTAAAACATTATCTGCTTCATTTGGAGTTGGAGGGTCGCTTCGCATGGCTGTTCCAAAGTTTCCACTATCAATTACATTTTCACCGCTTTGAGTTACGCGTACCAGTTCCCATTTAAAATACTTATTATATAAATTCTTGGTAAGATGAACATCAATTAAATAAATATAATATTGCCCATTTACAGTAGAATTTATGGAATTAGTTACGGAAAATTCTACTTTATCGGCACTTTCTTTTACATCTTCTGCATTAATTAAGCTCATTTTCGTATTTGTAATGGAAGTAGTATCTGCTAGAGAACTAGTCACTTCAAAGATTGCCGCATTTGTTTCATCTATTGAAGTTTCTCCACTTAAATTTGCCACATAATATGCATAGGTCAAACTGATTCCAATTGTAACAAGAGCTAAGACAAAAATTCCAATTTTAATTATATGATTTTTGATTTCTTTTTTTTCGTTCATTTTGAATCTTCCTTATCTTTTTGATTATTTTATAGGTTGATATGAAATGATGCTCCATTTATTTTCTTCTTTCACAACAATGATTTTTGCTTTTGTATCATATCCTAAATTTTCTTCATATTCCCATTTTAAACTAATTTCATATGCAGCATTTTGTTCATTTCCTATTTTGTAAGAGGATTTTTCTTTCTTTTCAACTTCAATATTTTTTACAATTGGTAAATTTTGTTGTCGATTATTGTAGGAATTATCTTCTACTGTTTTATAAATGGAATCTAAAACTTTTGCTCGAAATGACTCTTTGGCTTCTTCTTTTAAAAATTCTAATCCGCCGATATCATATTTACTGGTTTTATTATCCAATGTAAATAAATCAATAATAAATAATTTAGATATTAACTCGATATAGAGTTCTTCATCTATCTTTTCTTTTTCTAACACTTCTTTTAATTCTTGAAATAATTTTTGAAATAATTCTCCGTCTCGGTCATCTAATGTATATTGATAACCTTCAATTTCATTTGTCACTGTTGTAATATTGGTTATCGGTGGCTGCTCTTTTGATTTATTGGAAAAGAAAAAATGGTAACATAAAATTCCTCCTAATAAAATAAGCAGAATAACAATAACAACTAAAATGATTTTATATATTTTTTTCATCGGAACCCTACTTCCTTATTTTTGGTTATTATATCACGAATTTGTAAGTTACGCAATTTTCAAGCACGATCTTTTTTTATTCTACTTTTGAAAATATACATATTATTTAATGAAACATAATTAAAAAGAATTATTTAAGATTTTTTGAATACTAAAAATTATCATTTAATCATTTTATTATATATATTTATGATATTGTTTTTCCTCATCATCGCTTAATTCTGAAATCTGTTTAAAATTTGCTCGCTCAATCGTTTTTATTCCATATTCATTTTTATTATTCACGTTAGCAATAATTACATCGATATCAGTTTGTTCTTTTAATATTTCAGTCACTTCATCTAAAATTAATTGGCCATAATGATGTCCATAGCAGCTTTTGCGCACCGCATAGTAAATGGAAACTGATTTCCCAATTCTAGTTTCTATCGCCTCACTTAATCCTAAATATCCAATAGTATTTCCATTGTGAAAGATTAAATAATTATTCCCAGCAATTTCCTGATTGGATTGATTTAAATTATACTGTGATAAATCGCCCAAAAATGATGTTTCATTTGTAATTTCTGATAAAACATCGGTATGAGCTTTATTTTCTATTTCTATTTTTATAAATATTAATTCTTTTCCTCGCATTTTTTAAACCTCATCTTATTTTTTTATTATATTATGTTCATTATGTAAGCTCAAGTGATTTTGACAATTTATTTTTTTATTCTTTAAAAATTATATTTATTTTATCTATTGATCCTTAATATGTATCAATAAGTCCACATATGACTTAAAATAATGTTATAAAGAAAAAATTTTTATTAACTCAAATCTTCCCATTTACTATTCTCGACTTTTACATAACATGCGATTAGCTATTTGATGTTTTTTACTTTAAATAATTGTTTGATTCTTTATTTAATATATAATAGTATCAATATATTTTTTTTGTCGAATGGCTAGATAAAATAGCAGATCATTTGAATCAGTATGATCATACACTAAATAATTACGTCTTCTACTTTGATAAAATACAATAAAAGGCATAATACTTATTTTAAAAGAATTGATGAACGTAATATCACTCCATCTATTAAATTCCTAAACTTAATTTCTATAAAAAGATTATGGGAAAGATAATAGCAATATATTATACTATATCTAACTATTGTTGATGAAAGTTTTTCAGTAAATTTTATAACAGGAGTTATAAGTCGCTTAAAAAATTATATTTACTGAAAATGTAAAAATCAATCATATTTCAGATTGATTTTAATCATTAACGTCACTTGGTGCGACGATTTTATTTTTTGGAGCAAGTGAGCGGGATCGAACCGCCATCTCAACCTTGGCAAGGTCGTATACTAACCATTGTACTACACCTGCATTGCACAATAAATATATCAAATATTATAAATTTATGCAACTTTTTTCTTATATTATATTTATATGATTTATTTCACAAATATGTTCTATTTTTTAACTATTCATCATTCTCCTATATTACTATAATTACTAATATATTTTTAAAGTTCCATCGTGCTCTAAATTACTGTAAGAAAGTGTTTACTTCATTAAATTATGGATTTTTGCTTAAAGATTGAAATAATTTCCAAAAACTATAAGTTTTGTCTGTATTTTTGTACTACTTTGTTTAAATCCATCATTTTTTTATCTAATTCTTGAATCGTTTTTGCATATTCATACATTTTATTTTTTATTTCATTTGGTATTTCTATAGGAAATTTATAAGCCATTTTATGATCTAAAGCCGCCCAAAAATCCATGGCCATAGTTCGAATTTGAATTTCACATTCAATATATTCAACATGTTCCTGTAAGTAAATTGGAACTAGTACTTGTAAATGATAACTCATATATCCAGTATCTTTTGGTTCTCGAATATAATCTTCCCGTTCTTTTATAATAATATTTTTAGAATGCGTTAAAATATAAACAATGTCATAAACATCAGATAAAAAAGAACAAATAATTCGAATTCCTACTATATCTTTAACATGTTTTATGATGTTGTTGGCATTCCAATCACGATTATATTTTTCTAATTTTTCTTTAATACTTTCTATTGATTTGATTCGCCCTTTAATATGCTCTACTGGATTATACCCACGATGAAACGTAAAGTCTTTTATCATTACATCTATTTGAGTTTCTAACATTTGTTTTGCATACTGGCATTTTTCCATGTATTCAGCTATTTTTTTCTCTTCATTCATTAATCTATTTCACCTTTTAAAAAAAAGAAGTTATGATTCACTTCTTTTAAACACCCTTTTTAGGAATGTTATTATTTTATCACAAATTGTCGGTGTTGTCAAAATTTCGGATGATAAATTCTCTTCTTTTACATAACCATTTAAATTTGTGTAATATGGAGCTGCTACTTTTTTAGAAGTATTTACTTTTTCAATTTGTACACATTGATTTTTATACTCTTTTATTTCCTCTTTGGCTTCCTCTGTTTTATAAACTGCTCCATTTAAATATAATACATCTCCTACGTGATATTTTAGTTCAATTGGATCAGGCTTTGGGATAGGTTTTAAATGATTAAGTCCTTTATCGCGTATTATTTTAGGATAATTATAAAATGCAATATCTCCGTCAACACGAGTGTTAATTCCTGATACTGAAGCATTATCTGTATGTTGCCATAATCCACTGCTGCCTTTATAATTAAAATCTTTTCCCCACTCGGCTACCCATTTATCATAACGATTTAGTTCATTAGAATTTAATTTGGTATTTAAAGTATTTAAACTAGCATAAATACCAACATAATATCCCGCTTCTTCTATTTTTTCACAATAATATTTTACTATTTCTACTAATTTATCGGTTGGTAATGCTAATTGTTCTCTTGTTTCTACATCCAAAAAAATCGGATACTCAAATTGATAGTTTTTAATTAATCTTAATGTATGCTCTACTTCACTTTGAGCCATTCCAATATCTGTTGCATAACTAAATAAATATGTTCCTGCTGGAATATTTAAGCGATTGCATTCTGAAATATTACGATGATATTGTTCATCATCTTGGCTAGGAATGTTATTTCCATATCCACAGCGAATAATTGCAAAATCAATATATTCTTTTGCTTTTTCCCAATCGATTGTACGTTGGTAGCTCGAAACATCTATACCATGTTTCATATTTCACCTCCTACCATTATTTATGTTAAAGGTGATTTATTGTATAATATATTTATCATGTTAAAAAAGTTTTTTTATGTATTTTAAATAAGCGTTTGGAATAGAATATTTATTTTTTATTTCTTCTTTCGTCGCCCACATTAAAGAAAGATTTGGAGCTTCTTTGCATTTTATGAGGTAACCTTCCATGTGCCACTCTAAATGAGAGAAAATGTGTTTGGCAGACCCTAATATTTTAATTTCATCTTTTTTTAATGAAAGCTTATTTATTATTTCTTCTAAATTTAATTTTTGATCGATCGCATAAAATTCGTACATTGACGCTAGCAAACCACTATCTGATCTTTTTTGGATTCCATATTTTCCTTTATATTCAAAGATTAAAATTGTTTTTTCAACTATTTTACGCTCTTTTTCTTTCGTCTTTGTAGGAAAATTTTGCATAGTATGATGATGGTAACTTTGACACAAAAAAGAAAGAGGACATTTATTGCATAAAGGACTTCCATTAGGAAGGCAAATGAGTGCTCCTAGTTCCATTAAACTTTCTGTAAAATCTCTAGTATTATTTGGCATTATTTCTTGTAAACGTTGGTAATATTCTTGACGAACTTTCAAATTCAATTCTCGTGCATCTTCATGTATACGACTCATTACTCTCATTACATTCCCATCAATGGCAGGCGTTTTCAGATGAAAAGCAATGGATCCAATTGCCCCTGCGGCATAGGGACCTATTCCTGGCAAGGATTTTAAAGAATTATAATCTCCTGGTAGCGTTTTCATATTATTCTTTATTATTTCCTGAGCACATTTTTTTAAATTACGAGCACGACTATAATAACCTAAGCCTTCCCATAATTTTAATAATTTATCCTCATCGATATCTGCTAGACTTTCTAAAGTAGGAATTTCTTTTATAAATCTTTTGTAATACTCTTTCACGGCTTCCACTCTAGTTTGCTGAAGCATAATTTCAGAAATCCAAATTTTATATGGATCTTCTGTTCGGCGCCAAGGTAAATCTCTTTTTTCTTTTTGATACCAATTTATTAATGGCTTTACTATTTTAACTAACTCTACTTTACTCACTTTAACACCTTTTCTTTTTTACTAATTTTTTGACAAAAGAAAACCGAGTTCATTTGGCTCAGTTTATAATCTTATATGGTGCTGAAAACAGGAATCGAACCTGCGACCTACGCGTTACGAGGGCGTTGCTCTACCAGCTGAGCTATTTCAGCAATTAAATTATTTTTTTTATTATATAATATTTTTCTTTCTTATTTCAATATTTTTTAAAAAATTGTTGAAATTTATTTATTATATGTTATAATTTTAAATGTAATTAGTTGCAGATGTAGTTTAATGGTAGAACTTCAGCCTTCCAAGCTGACCACGTGGGTTCGATTCCCATCATCTGCTCCAATATTTTGATATTAGAGCGTTTTAAAACGTTTTAATATAGATTTAAATTTATATTTCATAACCGTGAAACAATTAAATCTAATTGAATTAAGAGTGTTTAGCACTCTTTTTTCTTGTGTTAAATCAGTGTGACTATAGATATCTAGTGTTGTACTTGCTTTACTATGTCCTAACCGTTTTGAAACTTCATTAATCATTATGCCACGTTGTAATAATAACGTTGCATGACTATGCCTAAATTGATGTAACGTAATTGGCCTTATTTTAGCCATTTTACATGCTTTTTCTTTTCTTCTGTTAATTGTAGTCGGGGACAATGGTTTCATTCCCCCAAAGATGAATAAATCTTCCTTAAAAGCACATTGGCCTTTATAAAGTTTTTTTAGAGCCAATAAATCACGTTCTAGCACTTTGTCAATACGTATGACCCTATTAGAAGAAAACGTCTTAGGAGTGCTTATTTCGCGTTTTCCATGGCTATTTAATGTTTTGGATATATTTATATATCCATCACTTAAATCTTTAAATTTTAACGCCATAGCTTCTCCAGGACGCAAACCCGTAAAAAACATTAAATTGAAAAACTGTTTGTATATCTCATCGTCAACGTATTTAATAAACTGTTTGAATTCTTTAATATTATAAAAATCATGTTTATCTTCTTCGTATTTCTTTTTAAAACATCCTACATTGCTAATAATTGTTTTATCAAAATGATAAAATACTCGACAATATTCGAAGAATCCACTTAAGAAATAATAAAGACTTCTATTTTGATTATTTGAAAACTGTTTAGACAAAATAAAGTCTTCCCATTCAATAATCGTTTTGCTAGTAATTTCTTCTAAGTTCATACTTTCAAAAAAAGGCAAAATATGTAAATCAAATTTATATTTCATAACCGTGAAACTTTGATTCTTTTGCTTTTTTCTTGCATAAGCTAAATAGTCACTATAAACATCAAGAAAACGATGTTTAGAAGACAATTAAAAATTCACTCTCCTTTCTACTTTTTGAAATAAAAAGAATAGTGAATTATACCTTAATCCTTATTTTCAGAATTATCGTTGTTTTTAGCCATCTCAGATTTAAAAAGATCTAGCAAAGCTGGTAAATTGTTCATTGTATCTTTCTGATCTAAAGCTTGATTCAATAAAACAATATAAGCTGGGGTTGCTTTTAATCCCATGCTTTCGCCATAATCAATGACTCTTTGAACTAAATCAACTGGTAAATTAATATTTACTCTTTTTAATTCAATCTTATTTCTATTAATCGCCATTATATCCAACCACCTTTCTTGAATAATATTATCAATCTTCTATTCTAAAAGTTTATGCTGTTGTCTAATGACATTATCATCATATCATCAACAACAATCGCTGTCAATATTTTTTTCAACAAAAAATCCAACTTTTACCTTTTCTTCCAAAATATCAAAATTATCTAAAGATAAATTAGAATAAAGTTTTTTGTCTATTAATGATTTTAAATTATTTAATAATTCTATAATCTCATCATCAAACCTAAAATAATCTAAACTAAATAACAACCTTTCCAAATAAAATAAATTACCATCAACCTCAATTTCTTTATACATAATTAAACCCTCCAATATATATTTTTTTCACTCGCCGTTAAGGCATCAATCTTCAAAAAAAATGGAATTTGTTTTTGAAGATAGTTAAACCATTATCTAGGCATAGCCAAAAATCAATTACAAAGCCGGCATATACTCGCTAACAGGATCTACTATTCGCTCCGTTATTCCGTTTTTTCATTGACATTTGTCTTTATGCCTCTAACAGTTTTAAGAAATTCTTTTATTTTTAGAAAATCTATAGTACAATATTCTTGTTGGAAGAAGTGAATTCAAGAAAGATTACTGATGAACCATCATACGGATTAACGTATTCGTTTTGGTAAATTAGTTCTTTATCTTGAATTCTTTTTTTGTAAAACTCCTCTTCCGTCTTGTTTCTAGTATCTACATAGCTTTCTATAGGCATTGATAAATTTTGAGAATAAAAAAATCTTTTCTTATTAAATAATCTATTATCAATGTTTTTAGTCATATATTTTGAAATATAACCTATCAATTTTTTAATATCTCCTTTCATAATCTCGACACTTGTGAAACCATGACGCCAATATTTGACGTGTTTGAAATTTGGTGCATCTTTCTGACTGTAAATCAAATCTTGATCTAGCATACTTATATTAGACAACAAATGATAATGAACTGCACCGCGCTTTTGAAACTCTGGTATAGCTATGTATGCAAAGTCCTTCTTGTGCCTTCTTATTTGCTTTGTAAAATTATTAAACATTTTATTGACTGATTCAATGTCTTTCATATTTTCTTCAAATGTTAAAGTAATAAATGTTTCCCATTTATCTATATTAGCTTTTGCTATTCTTTGGCAAGTTAATTTACTTCTTATGATATTTCTGTCTTCGATCCTAAATTCTTTCGGCTCTTTTTCGGTATAATCTTCTTTTTCTAGATAACTAGAAAACCTGTTTTTTTTCAATTCTAAGTCTGTTGAATCTTTTTGAGCAACAAACTTCGAATTTTGATAACAATAAACCTGGAGATATTCGCCTACATCGACTATTTTCACGTTATACTTTTTCAAATTTGTCCTAGATATGAGCTTACTATCAAGTAAAGGAAAGGCTTCGCCTTCCCTTGTAAGCTCACCTTTTACTACTGGTACCCCTTTTTCCATAAAAATAAATTTGTCTTCAATAATTAATCGATAATAATTCGTTGGCGGGCGCCGGTTACGTTGCGCCAAACGCCAATCGAATTACTTATTGCGCTTTATTACACTATTAATTCTTGTTATCGATGTAAAATCCCATCATCTGCTCCATTGAGAGAATGACTCACACCTCGTGTGAGTTTTGTATTATAAAAAAATCCTATATCATTTGTTGATATGGGACTTTTTCATGTTTAAAAGGAGAATTTACAAATAAAAATAACTATAAACCTTTAGAAATTCTTTATATGTGAAAAAAAACTTATGAAGATACCTAAAATATTAAAACTACATATTGAGTTTGTAAATGGGAAAAATATTCATTTTGATAAAACTAACCTTTCAATTAATGAACCTCATAAGATAATTATTAGTAATGATTCATTTTGTATAATCTTACAATCCTATTCAAATGATAATAATTTATATCTGAAAGATAGTTTAGAAATTATCTCTCTTAAATCTATAAAATTTTTGATTTTAAAAATATTGTAAAAAATCAATTTTTTGAAATTTTATTTATCCCTTTATTTATAATGGTTTGCGAACAGAAAATAATTTTGGTGTTCGGTTACTTTCTTGTTAAAATGTGTTATATAGTAATATATGAAACTTCTAAGCAATTGTATATTTTATGTATTTTTATAGTTCTTAGCACAAAGAATTTTTCTTGTGTTTTTTTGTCGTTTAAAGAAAAGAGAAGAAAAAATATGAACGGAGAAAAGCAGAACTTTGTTGAAGGGATTTATCCTCGTGTCAGCACATAGGTTCAGTCTAGGTTTGGTTTTATTTTGGATGTTCAAGAATAAAGTATTAAAATGCAAATTGAAGAAACAAAAATTAAGGTAAATAACTTGAATAATGTTAATGAAAATTTAAATCATAAAGATGATTTAAGACTTTATAATAATCTATTTCAATTAGAAAATATAAATCTTACTATGTGAGAAAGAATAGACTATGGAATAATTTTGCAAAAGAACAAAATATGGGTTTATTAGAAATATATTGCTATTATTGAAATTAATAAAGGCAAGAAATCATAATTACAAAATCAATATTAATAACAAGAAATTAGAAAACTTTGGCTATTTATTTTGTATCGACTGTTTTGACATGTTTATTCACATTCATGAGCAAGATATTATTGATACTATTTTCTTCAACAATGATTATAAATCAGATGTAGTTGCTCTACCACTAACAGCATATAGACTTACTATGTCATTGTTTGAGGCATTATTATTTACTAAAGAGTTAGAGCAAAATAGTATTACTTATTCATATGGATAATGAAAAATTTCCCACAAATATCAACTATATAAAAGAAAATTTTGATAAATTCTAAATCGATTATAAAGTTCTAAGAAACAATAAAAATTTAGGAATAATGTATAATATTACAAAAAAAATCAAATTAAAAAATCCTCACAAATATTGATAATTTTTGTAAAGAAATAAAAAAACGATCTGAATCTATATAAAATAATCTTAATAATTTTGGTAAAATACACACAAAAAGAAAAAAGACAAATTTTATATTATTATAATCTAAACATTGTCTTTTATTATTTTTTAAATACAAATTCTCT
>JAAVZT010000017.1 GCA_022791775.1 Bacilli bacterium | reverse complement strand
GAGCACCACGTTTGCACCGTGGGGGTCAAGGGTTCGAATCCCTTATTCTCCACCAGATTGATTAATACTCGAACTTTTATTTTATGATGAGTTCGAGTTTTATTAAGCCTAAAATTACGAAACATGTATGATATTATGAATGAAATTTAGTACATATGATTATAAAAAAAGTCCTAAGATATCAAAAAGAATAGTTAATTAAATAACATTAAAGAAAGATAATTTTAAAATATTTTGAATATATGAAAAGAATTAATGTTTAAGAAAAATCAGAAATGTGAGGATATAATATTTATTTATGACAAAATATTTAAATCCATAACAATTTAGAAGAACAAAAGATTTATTCAAAAAATATTTTATTTTTGACAAGATATGGTATAATAACTTCCCAAGAAAAGGGAGATATCATGAAACCAAAAATGAATCAAGAATTATTAAATGGACTAGTATTAGTAGCTTTTGGAATTGGATTATATGCTGTATTAAGTCATCTTAGTTTATTTTTAATGATATTTATAAAAATATTATCGATTTTTTCCCCATTTTTGATTGGACTTGGAATAGCATTTATTTTAAACGTTCCCATGAATATGATTGAAAAAAAATTAAAATTAAAAAATCAACATTTCAAACGAGGAATTTCGTTGACAACTGCTATTTTAGCTGTATTGTGTATTTTATTTTTTGTGGTAGCTTTAATCATACCAGATTTAGGCAAAACCATAACTTCATTTGTCAATGAAATTCCGAATATGATTACTAATTTAGAAAATGAAATGGAAGAACTAGCCACAAATTATCCAGCCATAGAAAAATGGAGTAGTAAAATTGATTTAAATCCAGAAAAAATTAAATCCCAATTTGAAAGTTGGCTAGAAGTATTTGGCACAGGGATATTAACCACTTCATTTAACGTGGTAGTTTCGATTATTAGTGGCTTAGCAAATTTTATAATTGCTTTTATCTTTGCCATCTATGTATTAGCAGAAAAAGAAAAACTATCCAAGCAATTTAAAATTTTATTGCGAGCTTTTATGAAAGAAAAATACGTTCAAAGCTTCTTTAAAATCACTGCTCTTGCCAATCGAACATTTAGTAAATTTATCAGTGGACAATGCTTAGAGGCTTGTATTTTAGGAATGCTATGTTTTATTGGAATGCAATTTTTTAAATTTCCATATGCTCTTTCCATTTCGGTATTAGTAGCTTTAACAGCTTTAATTCCTGTTTTCGGAGCTTTTATTGCCATGATAATCGGCTTTATATTAATCAGCATTACAAGTTTTTCTTCCGCCATTTGGTTTCTCATATTTTTCTTAATTTTGCAACAATTAGAAGGAAACTTAATCTATCCTCGTGTTGTAGGAAATTCCGTTGGACTTCCAGCTATTTGGACCATGATGGCAGTAACAATTGGAGGAAGTTGCTTTGGAATTTTAGGAATGCTAATTAGCGTACCTTTATCTTCCATCTTATATGCTCTATTAAAAGAATATATCCAAAAAAAGAATCAGCAAAAATTAATAAAAAAAATTTCCTATGAAGGAAAAGTTTAAGCCATAGTAATATCAATAATTTGATCAAAATAAAGAAGTGAATGATCAGATAATAACATTCTTTTTTGAGCGACTTGAATTGCTGAGATCATAACATTTTGTTTCTCCAAATATTGACTATGAAAAAAATAACGAATCGAAATCGGAACTTGATTATGAAATCCTTCCCATAATTTTGCTTCTATTTCCATCATTTGTTCTTCAGAAAGACAAGGCTTTATAACCTTGTTTTTTTCTATAAGAATATTTTGAATCATTTTTTTACTAGAAAAAACAGAATCAAATGGTTGCCATTTAATCATTCCTCGATCTTTCATGCTCGATGTCCTCCTATTTTTAAATTTCGCTCTCGTGCAGTAGAATTTGGAAGCAAATTAGATGCTTTTAATAAACTATTTTTCCCAAATTTTAATTTAATTTCGTCACAAGCTTCAGAAATCATTTCTAATTTTTGTTTTTCTTCAAAGTTTTCAAAAATAGATAATTGAACTCCTGTTTTACGATGAAGTTTGCCAATCGAGATGGAAATTTTACGAATGGGCATTTCTTCATAATAACGATCAAATAAAATTTCGCAACTTTTAAAAATAACATGTTCTTGATCAGTAGGAGAGTCTAGTTTCATAGTATGATAAAATCCACCCATTACAGTTTTAGAATAGTTTATACCAAGACCAATTACAAATCCTTCCATATGATACTTTCGAAGTTTCATACAAATCACTTCTACCATTTCACGAAGAATCATTTTTCCATTTTCTCCATAATAATCTTGAAACAATACCTGACTATGAGAAAAAGATTTTTCTTTGGGAGGAGTTCGAAATTCTTGAATTAAAGCTTCATCCCGCCCATTGGCATGATTCCACAACTCAACTCCTATAATTCCAAATTTATCTTTTAACAAATGGACATTAAAATGAGCTAACTCTCCAATTGTATGAATTCCCAAACGTTCTAAGTTTCGTTCCATTCTAGGACCAATTCCCCACATTTTAGAAAGGGGAGTGAGCGGCCATAATTTTTGGGGAACATCATCCATCGTCCACTTTGCAATTCCATTTTTATAACATTTTGCCTCTAAATCCATTGCAACTTTTGCTAATAATAAATTCGGTCCAATCCCACAATTAGCTGTCAACCCTGTTTTTTCTTCCACGGTTTTTAAAATAACTTCTGCTAATGCTTCATCGGTCATATGATACATTTTTAAATAAGCAGTAACATCTAAAAAACATTCATCAATCGAATAAACATGTAAATCTTCAGAAGCTACAAAATCAAGATATATTCCAATCACCTCACTGCTTTTTTTCAAATATAAATTCATGCGTGGAGGAACAATCTGATAAGAAATATGATTAGGAATTTCATAAAGTCTAGTTCTTCCTTTAATACCTTGACGTTTTAAATAAGGTGTAACAGCAAGCGTAATTGCTCCTTTTCCTTGGTTTTTATTAGCTACAACCAAAGGAACCGAAAAAGGATCTAAATTTCGTTCAATACATTCACAAGAAGCAAAAAAAGATTTTAAATCAATACATAATATATGACGTTCCATAAGCACCTCCAGCAAGAACAAATGTTCTGTTTTATTATAACAAAAAAAGAAACAAAAAACAATTGACAGAATTTGGTATTTTCTAATTTGCGAAGGAATCTAAAATAAATTATAATAAAAATAGGTGAAGCATATGAAAGGAACAAAATCAGCATTTTTATGGAGTGTTCTGCATTCTATTGGAGATGCAATCGAAGAAAATATATTATTAAAATTTAATGAAAGTGAATATTTATTTTGGTCAAATCTCGTTACAGGGTTTATGATTGTCATTTTCTCTTTATTGGGTGGAATTGAGCTTTCTTGGATATCTTTTATCGTTTTAATTTTCTATGCTTTTGCTATTATAGGAGGAGATTTTTGTTATGTCAAAGCCATTCAAACATTACCTCTTGGGTTAGCCAATTTAATCGATGCAGGAAGTTTATTTATTATTTTAATTTGTGATATTTGCTTAGGATATATTAAACCAAATTTTTTGTTTTTTGTTTTATTTGGAATCTTTTTTTGTGCCGTAAGTGTTTTTACTTATGAAACAAATCGCTTAAAAGAAGAGGTCATAAATAAAAAAATAGATTTAAAAAATATATGTATCTTAATTACTTCGACGATTTTTTATGCTTCTGAACCATATTTTATTAAATTAGCAAATAGTAAAGGAGCTAATGAATATGGAATAAATTTAGTATATTATCTGATTGCTGTTCCCGTTTTTTTCTTGCTTTATCAAAAAGAAAAACGTAAAATAGTTCCTATGACTCTTTCTCAAAAAAAGTATTTTTGGAAAAACATTTTCCTGTTAGGATCCATTTATGCCTTTACCAGTATATTATATATGTTAGCATATATGGATCAAACTCCGATTATGATTACGTTAATTATGAAACTACAGTTATTTTTTGTTGTCATAATTTCTGTCATATGTAAAACAGATAAAATGAATTGGAAGAAAATGCTTTCCTTAATAATAGGAGTTATTTGCTTAATTTGGATGAGTTTTCTTTAATTAAAGATTGAATTTATCTTTTCATTTGATATACTAATATTGTACTTTAAAGGAAAGATAAAATGATATGGCAAGAAGAACATTATAAGGAATATGAAAAAAAATTAAAAGAACGACAAGATGTTTCTTATCGTAATTTTCATAAACGATTAACTGAAACAAAATATGAAATTTTAGGAATACGTGTGCCAATCTGCCGTAAAATAGCCAAAGAAATTGCTAAAACAGATGTTTTAGCGTTTTTGGATAGAGCACCAAATAACTATTATGAAGAAATATTGATTGAAGGGTTTGTTTTGGAAACTATTTTAGAAGAAGAAATCTTTTGGGCATACTTTAAAAGGTTTTTGCCCAAAATTGATAATTGGGCGATTTGCGATAGCGTTTGTAGTTCATTTAAGAGAATCGCTAAAAAAAGAGAATATTATTGGCCCAGAATACAAGTTTTATTAAATCAAAAAGAGCCCTTTACGATCCGCGTTGGTTTAATTCTTTTACTAGATTACTATCTCTTACCAACGTATTTAAAAAAAATAGAAAATCAATTAGATCGAATCAAAAGTAACCATTATTATGTAAATATGGCCATGGCTTGGTTGCTAGCTGAAATGTATATAAAATATCCAAAAGAGACAGAAGAATATATTAAGACTGCTAAAATGAATGATTTTACAATAAATAAAACGATTTCTAAAATAAGAGAATCAAATCGAATTTCAAAAGAAGAAAAAGATAGATTATTACAATATAAAAGGAGAAGGAAAAATGAAGAAAAAAATTATAATTAGTATGAGTATTTTAATGATATTATGTTTGGGAGGATGTAAAAAAAATACTCCTCATACAGAAGGAACCATAGATAATATATCTTATAAAGAAACAGAAGAAAAAAGTAATTTTATTAAAATTGAAATGAAGAGTGGCGAGATAATGCTCTTAGAATTATATCCAGAAATTGCGCCAATTACGGTTGAAAATTTTCAAAAATTAATTAGTGAAAAGTTTTATGACAATCTGACGTTTCATCGAATTATAGAAGGTTTTATGATTCAAGGAGGAGATCCTAATGGAACAGGTATGGGAGGATCTAAAGATAAAATTAAGGGAGAATTTAAAGAAAATGGCATCCAAAATGATTTAAAACATGAAAGAGGAGTCATATCTATGGCCCGTAGCAAAGATATGGACTCTGCCTCAAGTCAATTCTTTATTTGTCATAAGGATGCTTTAAGTTTAGATGGAAATTATGCAGCCTTCGGAAAACTAATAAAAGGATATGAAACATTAGATGAATTAGCCAGTACAAAAGTCGCAAATGATGGAGAAACTCCAGTAAAGAAACCTGAAATTTTGAGCATTCGATTTGTAACCATCATGGAGAATGAAACAGAAAAAAATTGACAAATGACAAAACTTTGATTAAACTAGAACTAGAAGCAAAGAAAAAGAAGAGTACAATAGGAATCTTTAAAAGAGAACTTGTGGTTGGTGCAAACAAGTAAGAAAACTTTTGGAAGAAACTTTGGAGCTGAATATTGTATACAAGATATTCCGGTGTAGACCGTTATCAAAATGAGTAAAAATAAGGTGGTACCACGAGTTTTATCGTCCTTTGTGGTAGCATCTTTTTATTTTAGAAAGAAGGAATAAAATGACAAGAAAAGAATATGCAGATTTTTTATTACCCAATATTATTCATGATGTAGAATATTATGAAAAAAAATATCCAGAAAGAGATTTAAAAGAAGATGCTATTGTAGTAAGAGTAGCTCCAAGTCCAACTGGATTTGTCCATTTTGGAACTCTTTTTCAAGGCCAATTAAACCATAATCTAGCTAAAAATTCGGAAGGAGTTTTTTATCTTCGAATTGAAGATACTGATCAAAAAAGAGAGGTAGAAAATGGAATCGCTGAAATTATAGAAGCCTTCCGCTTTTACAATATTTCATATCAAGAGGGGCCCATTTCCAAAGAAGAAGAAAAAGGAAATTATGGTCCATATATTCAAAGTAAACGAAGTGATATCTATGGGGCTTATGTAAAATATATGGTTGAACAAGACTTAGCATATCCCTCTTTTGCTACAGAACAAGAATTAGAAAATTTGCGGTCTCAACAAGAAAATTCAAAAAGTCGAATTGGTTATTATGGAAGATATGCTACAGATCGTAATCTTTCTATGGAAGAAGTCATAAAAAAAGTTAAAAATAAGGAAGAATACGTTTTTCGTTTAAAATCTCCTGGAAATTTTGATAACAAAATAGTATTTCATGATTTAGTAAAAGGAAAAGTGGAAATGCCTGAAAATGATATTGATCATGTCATATTAAAACGAGATGGTCTTCCTACTTATCATTTTGCCCATGTAATTGATGATCATTTAATGCACACAACTCATATCACTAGAGGAGATGAATGGTTAAGTAGTTTACCACTTCATTTGCAAATGTTTGAAATGCTTGGCTTTAAAACCCCAAAATATGCTCATATTTCTCCAATTATGAAAGAAGAAAATGGAAAACGGCGAAAAATAAGTAAACGAAAAGATCCAGAAGCAAATGTGTTTGAATTTAAACGAAGAGGAATTCCGATTGAGGTGATCAAACAATACTTGATGACCGTAGTTAACTCTAATTTTGAAGAGTGGTTTGAACAAAATGAAAATTCTGACATTGATCAATTTAAAGTGACTTTTGATAAAATGAATGTAAGTGGAGCCTTATTTGATATGGAAAAGATTATCAATTTAAGCAAAAACTTTATTTCTCACTTAACCAAAGAAGAATTATATGAGCGAGTTCTGACTTGGGCGCTTGAATATGATGAAGCATTTGCAATATTATTAAAAAATTATAAAGAAGACTCTCTTGCAATGTTAAATATTGAAAGAGAAAGTGAAAAACCACGAAAAGACTATAGTGCCTATCGTGATATATTTGATAATATTTGGTATATATATGATGAAAAATTTCATATTTCCAAAGAGCAATATGAATTTGCTAAAATTCAAGATCCAAGTGAAATTGCTTCTATTTTAAAACTATATTTAGAAGAATATTTTGATGAATCTGATTCAGAAGAAATTTGGTTTGATAAAATGAAACAATTATGTGATCGACTTGGCTATGCAAGCAATATGAAAGAGTATAAAAAAAATCCCGAAAGTTTTAAAGGCAATGTGGCCGATGTTAGCACAGTAATTCGTGTTGCGATTACAAGCAAAAAACAAACGCCAAATCTTTATGATATTTTAAAAATTTTAGGAAAAGAGCGAATCAAAGAGCGTTTCCAAATTTGGATATAAAAAACAGTCTAAAAAGACTGCTTTTTTTTGTCTAAATCATGAAAATAATCCTTGTTTTTTTCTAATTCTATAAAGTCAACAAATAACGTTCTATTTTTACACAAAACTTTTATGGCCATTTCTGCCTGTGTATCCGTTAAAATAGTAATAGCTTCGTTATCTCTCAGCAAAAGATACTTTTCTTTCCCTAACTTTTTCGTTTTTATTTCCATATTTTACCTCTTTATAAACGACAAAAGTTGTCGTCATTCAAATTAAATATATCATCTTCCCTTTATAATTGCAAATGAAATGGTGGTTGAACGAATGAAAATGAATACAAAAGATTATCCAAATGGAGATATTGTTCGCTTTTTAAGAGAATATGCTAATTTAACCCAAAAAGATTTAGCTAAGCATTTAAGAAAAAGTGTTAGAACCGTGCAAAGATACGAAGCGGGTGAATTAAAAATTGATATTGAAACGATAAAAAGTATTTGTAAATTGTGTGACCTAAGTTTAATGATTGAATCGAATCGTAAGAAAAAAATAAATCATCATTCAAATAAAAAAGAATTATAAAAAGAAGGTTTGAAATTCTTGAAATAATTCTTGACATACTTCCTGATCCATTTCTCGTTGATGAAGAAATGGATTTGAAATTCCTAATTCTTGATATTTATGATCTCCCATTTTATGATAGGGAAGAAATTCTACTTTTG
Source organism: Bacilli bacterium (assembly GCA_022791775.1). Classification (GTDB taxonomy): domain Bacteria; phylum Bacillota_I; class Bacilli_A; order RF39; family UBA660; genus MGBC162267. Next base: position 41,143 of record JAAVZT010000017.1, on the reverse strand, counting down.
AAATAGGAGGGAGTGCTTTTAAAAATTGTGCTAATTCTTGAATATATTTTGTATTATCATGAATTCCTGGTACAATGACTTGACGAATCCATAATTCTACATTCCAGTCTTCTAGGACTTTGATAAATTCCCAAAAAGAATCCATTGGTTGCCCTGTTAAAGAAAAATAATCTTTTGGATGGATATGTTTAATATCTAATAAAACTAAATCAATATAAGGAAATAATTCAGAATATTTTCCATAACCAACTCCAGCTGTATCAAGAGCTATATGAATTTGCTCTTTTTTTAATTGTTGACATACTTCGATCAAAAAATCAATTTGCAAAAGAGGTTCACCACCTGAAAAAGTAACCCCGCCATGATTGCGTTTAAAATAAGGTTTATTTCGTAATATTTTTTGAACCAATTCTTGTGACGTATAATTAGGTGTTCCCATTTTCCACATTTCAGGATTATGACAGTATTTGCATCTTAACTGGCACCCACCTAAGAAAACGACAGTCCGAATTCCTGGACCATCCAAAAGTCCAAAAGATTCAATGGAAGCAACATATCCTCGCATCATATCTTCTCGTGGAAAGTTCTTTCAATTACTTCCTCTTGTTGTTTTCTTGTTAATCGATTAAATCTTACCGCATAACCAGATACTCGTATGGTAAGTAAGGGATATTTAGAAGGATTTTCCATGGCATCGATTAAAGTTTCTCGATTAATTACATTTACATTTAAATGATGGGCTTTTTGAATAAAATATCCATCCAATAAACTGACCAAGTTTTCTATTTGTTCTTCTAAAGAATGGCCAAGTGAACTAGGAACGATCGAGAAGGTATTACTAATTCCATCTTGACAACATCCCTCATAAGGAATTTTAGCGACAGAATTTAAACTTGCAATCGCACCATTTTCATCTCTCCCATGCATTGGATTTGCACCAGGAGCAAAAGAAATACCAGATTTGCGTCCATCGGGAGTGGCTCCAGTTTTTGTACCATAAACTACATTTGACGTAATCGTCAGAACCGACAAGGTAGGGTAAGCATCTCGGTAACAACGATGCTTGGAAAGTTCTTGATACATTTTTTGAAGTACCTCAACAGCGATTTGATCCACGCGGTCATCATCATTTCCGAACTTTGGAAAATCTCCTTCAATATGAAAATCAATCATAATTCCATTTTCATCTCGAATAGGTTTTACTTTTGCATATTGAATAGCAGATAAACTATCTACCACCACGGATAATCCTGCTACTCCATAAGCCATTAATCTTCTAACATGTGAGTCATGTAAAGCCATTTGACTTGCTTCATATGCATATTTATCATGCATATAATGAATAATATTCATAGCATCGGAATAAATTTTAGCTACTATCTCTAACATTCGGAAGAAAGATTCTTTTACTTTGGAATACTCTAATATTTCATCATCCATTTTTTCAAAACCTGCAATCACACATTCTTTTTTGATTTCATCAAATCCACCATTCATGGAATAAAGAAGAGCTTTTGCTAAATTACAACGTGCCCCAAAATATTGCATATCTTGGCCAATTTTCATAGCAGAAACACAACAAGCAATTGCATAATCATCTCCATATAAAGGTCGCATAATATCATCATTTTCATATTGAATGGCATCCGTTTGAATAGACATATAGGCACAATAATTTTTAAAATTTTCTGGAGTATGTTCACTCCATAAAACAGTAATATTTGGTTCTGGAGCTGGATCTAAATTAGTTAAGGTATGTAAAAGACGATAACTAGTTTTTGTAACAAGGCTTTGATGATTTTTTAATTCTCCTCCAATTGAGCAAGTAACCCATGTTGGATCTCCAGAAAATAATTCATCATAATCAGGAGTTCTCAAGTGTCTTACCAATCTTAATTTAATAACAAATTGATCAATCAGCTCCTGTGCTTCTTCTTCCGTTAAAGTTTTATTTTGTAAATCCCGTTCAATATAAATGTCAAAAAAAGCATCCACTCTTCCAAGACTCATAGCTGCTCCATTATTTTCTTTGATCGCAGCAAGATATCCAAAATAGGTCCATTGAATAGCTTCTTTTGCAGAACTAGCAGGCAGACTAATATCAAAACCATAACGTTTAGCCATTTCCTTGATTTCTCCTAATGCTTTTATTTGCATCGAAACATCTTCCCTTAATTGAATTAATGATTCATTCATTTCTCCTGTAAGAGAAGTCAAATCTTTCTTTTTTTCTTCTATTAATCGATCGATACCATATAAAGCAACTCTTCTATAATCACCAATAATTCTTCCACGTCCATAAGCATCAGGAAGTCCTGTTAATAATCCTACATGTCGAGCTTTTTTTATTTCATTCGTATATGCATCAAAGACGCCATCATTATGAGTTTTTCGATAAGTTTTAAAATGTGTTTCAATATCTTTATTTAATTGATACCCATATGCTTCTAATTCTGAATAAACCATGCGGATTCCACCATATGGATTTATAATACGTTTTAACGGTGCATCCGTTTGAAGTCCAACAATAACTTCATTTTCTAAATCAATATAACCAGCATCATAAGCATTAATACCTGAGATATGATCCACATCAATATCTAAAACTTGTTTTTTTAATTCTTCTTGCAACAAAGTCGTACATTTTTCCCAAACATTTTTAGTTTTAGAAGAAATTGATGCTAAAAATTGCTTATTTCCATTATAAAAAGTATAATTATGTTGAATAAAATCAGCAACGTTTATTTCAGTAGTCCAAATACCTTCTTTAAAATTTTTCCATTCATTTCTCATGAAATCACCTTTTCCTATCATTCCCATTTTATCTGTTTTGAACCAAATATTCAACTCACTTTAATGATTTTTAAGTGATAAAAAAACAAAATCCTTATTATAAATATGACATATATAAAATAGAAAAGGATATTTTATGAATTTAGAAAAATTGTGACCTTTAAAATATCAAAAATATTGGATAATAAGTCTTTAGAATCATAGATATTAGTATTTATTGTTCCTGTATCAAAGTTACAGTAGAAGTGATATGTAATAAAATGCAAATGAATTATGTCGAATAGGATTAGCAGCATTCCAAAAGGAAATAAAGAATTCGAATTGTCATTTGCGATTATATTCCAAATGAAATTAATAATGGGAGTTGACGAATGAAGAACAACTGATATAATAATAATGTTAGGTGAATTGTATTATTTTTGCTTGAAAAGTAGATTTTATAAAAATAAAATGGCGGTTTTGACTTGGAATGCAAAAGCTAATACTTTAGTAACAGCTATATCATTTATAAAGGAATAGCCATGTAAAACGTGGCGAATGACCCGAACGACATGCTTTGATAACGCTAGAATTAATAGTGGAGATATAAATTTAACAACTAGTTATCTGATTTCAGTGACTCATGAGTTTTAATTCGACCTTTGCAAAGAATCTACCGAACTTATAATAGTTTTCATATTTATTTTAGTGTTTATTTAAAGCAAAAATATTCGAGTAATAAATGAGAATAAAAATTTAGAAAATCCTAGCTTTTAAAAAATAATATCAATAAATCAAAAGTAAACCAAAAAGCCTTTAAACTAGAAAAAGAATAAGGTTTTTGATTTAAAAAGAGTAAATACAAGTTAGTAGTAAAAAGAATAGAAATAGGTGAAATAGTGGAATTCAAAGCATTTCAAGAAAAAAAACATAAGCGAACAATTATGATAATAGCGGGAATCAGTACATTCGTACTTTTAGTAGGAATTATTATTTATCAAAGTTACGCCATGTATGAGCAAATAAATGAATATGATGTAATTAAAGGAGATATACCAAGCTTTATGAGCGATTATGATGTCAAGGTATCAGTTGTTATAGATGGCCAATTTCAAGCGGAAATTCCAGGAAAAGAGAGTGGAAAAGCTATCGAGAAAATTGAATGTACAAATAATGCTATAGCAACTTGGGATTATATCAATTGGAGTATTCAGGTAAAAAATCTTAATAATACGAAAACAAAGTGTCAGCTCTTTTTTAAAACCAAATATAAGGAAAATATCCTAAATGGAACAGATCCAGTACTAAAAGATAATTTAATACCGATATTAATTGAGAATGATGGAACAGTGAAAAAAGCAAGTTTAGGAAGTGAATGGTATAATTACGAGAAGAAGAATTGGGCGAATGCGGTAATATTACAGGATCAAGGAATTCAATATGGAGAGGGAGAAATTATTCCAGAAGAAAATATTGAATCCTATTTCGTATGGATTCCGAGATATAAGTATAAAATATTTGATACGGGAAACTATGATACTTTAACAGGAACACTTGAAGATGGAAAAATGCCTAGTAAAGCTCAAACAATAGAAATAGAATTCGAAACAAAAAGTCAGACCATATCAGATGGAAATAGCGTTGGTTCATGGCTAACACATCCAGCTTTTACAGCTTTTAATACCAATGGAATGTGGGTAGGAAAATTTGAAACAAGTTACGGAACCAATGGTAGTGAATATGATAACAGTAAAATAAATAAATTTGCCCCTGACATGGTTCGAATTAAGCCCAATTTATATAGTTGGCGAGGAATTAGTGTTTCAAATGCTTTTCAAACAAGCTATTACTATCAAAGAGCCTATGATTCCCATATGATGAAGAATACCGAATGGGGAGCGGTTGCTTATTTATCCCATAGTAGTTATGGAATAAAAGATGCCATACGGATTAATAATACCTTCATGACAGGAGTTGCAAGTTTAACTGAATCTACTTGTGGTCATATTGAAAAAAATGAAGAATGTAATCAATATGCAAATAACTTTTATGATACCATTTCTGCGCGATATAATACCGAAATTGGTGCGCTTGCAAGTACCACAGGAAATATAAGTGGAATTTATGATATGAGTGGCGCAGGATGGGAATATGTAATGGGAGTAATGAAAGACCAAAATGGCAATCCCATGAGTGGTTTAAATAATATATACCATTCAGGTTTTAATGGAATATTCGGCTGTCCATCTTGTAGAGAAGGGGATGCTACTATAACAAATTTAACTACAGGAATAGATTATCCAGATTCTAAATATTATGATTCTTATGGTTATGCCGAGAATACTAATACTTATTCTAGACGTATCTTAGGAGATGCGACAGGAGAAATGGGTCCATTTCAAACTGATACAACGATAAATCAAAAGCTCGGTTCCTGGCATGGAGATGAAGGAAGTTTTGTTTCCCATTGGTATCCTTATTTTATCAGAGGAGGATTAATTTCCTATGGAACAGGAGCAGGAATTTTTCAATTTCATGGTACTTATGGAGGTGGAAATAGCGGAGGAGCTTATCGTATTGTCCTAACTTTTTAAAAATTAATATCAATAAATCTAAGTAAATCAAAAAAACTTTACACTAGAAATAGAGTAAAAGTTTTTTTTATTGTGATAGTACTTTAAAAATTATTTTTGTAAAAAATCTTTTTTCGCACAATAGAATCCACTTGTTTAGAATCAGTTGTAAGAGAAATAACATCCAATTCAGGATAACAAAGTGAATTCAAAATATGCAAATAAGTGGGGGAACAATCCGATAATTTGATAATACCACCATTAATAATCAATTTTGTTTTTTCGGATAAAAGAGATAAACCACGTGCGTTTTTAGGAAAGATTTCCCGCTTTGGCGATATAATTCCGCGCGGACCGTGATAAATATCATCTAAAAAAGCAGGAATACAACCATTATGATAGTGAGCGCTTAAAATATAATCATAATTTTGAAGTAAAGTTATAATGCGATCATCTTTCCCAAATTCAGGAGAGTGAAAAAGAGCAAATTTAGGAAGAGCAGAAGGTAAAGAATCATACAAATACCTTCTTTTTTTTAAATCTTGGTATAGACATTCTGTATCTTCCCGTTTTTGATGTTTAGGAAAAAAGTAATCATAAGTTTCAAAGTATCCCATAAATAAAATTTGATGATCGAAATAAACTTGATTATTTAATAAAAAAACTCCTTTTATTTGAGAAATAGTTTGCCAAAATTCATTCCAATAATCAAGACTTGCATAAGTCCCTACAAAATCGTGACTACCTAAAATAATCATAACTGGAGCAAGATTTGCTAAAGATAAAATAAAATCAATAAACTGCTTTTGCTTTTCAACTTGTTTTATTTTATTTGGACTATCAAAATTATCACCTAATAAACAAATATAATCGGGTTGCTCTTTTTTAATTTGGCAAAAAAGAGCCTTAGTCATTGAGAGCGAAACATTATCACCTAAATGTAAATCTCCAAATGCAACAATTTTTAAAGGGTGTAATATCATGGGATGAAAAAATTGGTAATAGGTAATTTTAAGAAAATCTTGTGGTAACATATAAAATCTCTTTTCTAAATAAACGTATTATATAATAAAGAAAAGAAAAAAGAAATAAAAAACAAATGAAATTTCAGTTAGAACGTTTTACGATTTTACTATATGATTTTTTTAGTATTTAAAAAAATATGATATTATTACTAATATAATAATAAAAAATAAGACTGGAATTGATAATATGAAAAAGAGAACGATACTAATGATATTAACGATAGGATTCATAATTCTCGCTGCGTTTAGTGTAGGAACTTATGCTTATTTTGTGGCAAGTTTGAAAGATGAAAGAAATGAAGAAGCCAAAAATTCCAAAATAACCACATGTTTTATACCAGCTGCTACTACGATCTCAAATATTCTAGATTCGGTAGGAAAATTTAACATTACCGATATTTACCCTGGACACAAAGAAGTTGCCAGTTTCTCTGTCACAGCGAGTGGAAATATTGGTGCCAAAACATCTTTTCAATTTCATTATAATATTAAAGAAAATGAATTATTAAATAATATAAAAGTAAGTGTATATAAAAGTGATGAAAAAATTTCTGTGACCAATAACTATTTTGCTTGTCAAAAAAAAACAGAAACTACTGATCAGAATACAAAATTCTTTGAAGAATGTGAAGAAAAAAACTTAGGAGAATTAGTTCAAGAAACAATTTTAACTGAAGGAAAAGAAAAAATTGAAATTGGAAGTGATACGTTATTAATTAGAAAGGAAAACCAAAATAAAACTAGATACTATTATGTAGTAATAGAATTCTTAAACAAAGAAAATCAAAATGAAGTAATGTCATCCCAGCTAAATGGAAATATAAACGTTGAGCTTACTTCAACATCTTCTCTTTATACGGAATGTATTTTAAATGGCGCTGACCCAGTATTAAAGAATAATTTGATACCAGTTACTTTGGATGAAGACGGAACAGTTCATGTAGCAGATACGAAAAAAGAATGGTATAGTTATGAAAAACAAAAATGGGCCAATGCTGTTATTTTAAAAAATGAAGAAGAGATATATGAGGATGTAATTCCTGAGGATAAAATAGAGTCTTATTTTGTGTGGATTCCAAAGTATCGATATCAATTATGGGATTTAGGAAATTATAATGAATTAACAATAAAAGATGAAGCTAAAGTTCATCCGATTCCAATTCTTTTTGGGGATTATAATACAGAAGATTCCACGAACAAAGAATGTACGACACCGATGGAAAGTGGAACGAACGGTAATTGTAAAATTGGAGATTTTATGACTCACCCAGCATTTTTAAGTATCCCGTCTACTGGATTTTGGATTGGCAAATTTGAAACAAGCAAGAGCAATAATTTGCCGAATAATTCGATTAATCCTGAAGGAATAGAAATAAAGCCAAATCAAATTAGTTGGCGAAATATAAATGTTTCAAAAGCATTTTTTAGCTCCTATAACTATCAAAGAAAATTAGATAGTCATATGGCGAAAAATACCGAATGGGGAGCGGTCGCATTTTTATCCCATAGTAAAAACGGATATCCATCAAGAATTCGAATAAATAATAACAGTGAATATAAAACGGGCTTTGCTGCAGTCAAAGAACCTAGCTGTGGTTATACAAGAGATAACCGAGAATGTAATAAATACGGAAATACTTCGGATGTTACGAAACCCTATAATACAGAAATTGGTTCTTTCGCATCGACGACAGGAAATATTACTGGAGTATATGATATGAATGGTGGCGACGTAGAATACGTGATGGGAGTTTTAAGTAATCAAAATGGAATAGTATATTCTGGTAATAGTAAAACTTTAAATTCAGGATTTGCAGGACCACTTGGAGATGGGAACTCTTTTCCAAATGGCTCTAAATTTCCAGAGTCAAAATATTATGATAAATATTTAACTGGAACAAATTCAGAATTTAAAAGAAGTATTTTAGGAGATTTTATGAAAGAAATGGGCCCCTTTTTCATTCATCAAGAAATATTAGCAAGACATGTAGGGAGTTGGTACGTCAATGGAGCTTATTTTATTGACCCAATTAAACCATGGATTGTACGCGGAGGTTATTTTAAAAATGGAACAGAAGGTGGTATATTTGCATTTGATAGTTCTACAGGTGCTGGCATTGATTATGGGAGTTTCCGTATTGTTTTGACACCCTCCTTCTAAAAAATAAACAAAATTAATCAATCTAACCTAAAGATTGATTAATATTTATTTTTATTCTTTTGTATCTAAAAAAGTAATAATATCAAATTTTGTTTAAACCAAAAATAATAAAAAAACAAGTTCTGTAAAAAGTACTTGATTTTATGAAAAAAGATGCTTATAATATATTTCGAAATTTTAAAGGGGGAAAATTATGAAAAATAATAAGTTAAAAATGACTATAATAGTTATTTTGAGTTTTATGACATTGATAATGTCTTTTCCGAGTATATTCCTTATGGATACTACAGAAGTTTTAAATACTGACGTAGAAACTTATCAATATTTCAACAGTAAAGCTGAAGAAGGAATATATCTTTCTGATATAGAGTATATTAAAAATCAGTCTTATACAAAATATGATCAGATTAGATATGATGAAGTAAATGACGGCAGTAAAATCACGCTTAAAATTGAAAATAGTGCCTTTTCATTTAATAAAGGTATTTGGGCACATGCAAATTCTCAAGTAACTTATGATATCAGTAATTATAATTATAAATACTTTACTACTTTTATAGGTTTAAATACCACATCAAATAGAGGAGATGGAGTTCGATTCTATATTTATACCTCTGAAGATGGAACAAACTGGGGAGAAGCAAAGCATGATGAAGTGAAACTTCCAAATACTGAGGCAAGTTTTGTCAAAATAGAATTAGGAAATGCAAAATATATTAGATTAATAGCCGATCAAATTGATGGAAATGGAGCAGATCATTCTGTTTATGCTGATGCAAAATTAGTAAATAGTTTAGAAGACAATTCTGCGTTTAAAACACTAGAAGAATATGATGAAATAATCAAAAATCTTTACAATAATCAAATGGATTTAACTGGTGAAATCGAATTTAATTTATTAAAAAGACAACTTGTTCAAAATGTAGGTAAATTTACAATAAATTCTTTTTATAATGAAAGTGAAGATAATAAAAATGCTTTAGATTATTTAATGTCAAATCCAAAAGCTTTAAGATATTACATTTTAGGTGGTAAACCTAGTAGTAATAATTATTATAAAAGTTTAAAAGAGTATTCTAGATTATATAGAAACTATAAAAATGATTTTAATAATACTGAAGTTACCAAATATGGTACAGTACTTGGAGATTTATATCTAAGAATGGTAACATCTTTATCATTAACTCACGCTGGTGTTGTTGGGTTATGGATGGATAATTCTTCTCCAAAAAATCAATCAGATTCTGTTAGAAGATACGCTATTATGAAATATATGCATAAAAATAATCTATTTGAAGGACCAAGTGGTATGGATTATAACTCATGGTTCGAAAATTATACTGTAGAAGAAATGCGTTATGTTATGTCAAATAACATTGATGATGAATCAATATTATGGCTAAATGCATATGTACGAGAATTACTAAAAAAAGAGGGAGATGCTCGTTTATGGCCACATAGATATATAGCATATGTATGGCCAAATTATGCAAATCCTGTTTATTACGCAGAAGAAAATAAAGATTATTTTAATGAATTATTCTCTATTCCAGATGAAAAACACGAAGGACAAAGAATAGGCTTATGGGATGTTATTTTTACCATTCCAGGTGGAGTGGATGTACCAGAATATAATTTACAAATACAAAGGGGAACATCAGATAATAAAATTTACAAAGTTTGGATGAACATGCGAAATAAATTTGGTACAGGTGCAGTTTGTGGAGGTATTTCTAAGACTGGCTCAAATATTAGAGGTGTTCTTGGACTTCCTGATGCCGTTGTCGGACAACCAGGACATGCAGCACACATAAATTATTTTCAAAATAGTAATGGTGAAGGCTTTTGGGGTATAGATAACGATGTTAGTGGATGGGCATACACAGGATCATCAGGACTTTTAGGATGGGCGAATGCTCCATATGCTAGTGGATATACTGGAACATATATTCATTTAGCGCAAGAAGTTGTTAATCATTTTGATATATATGAACAAAGTCAAAAGTTTGTTTATCTTGCAGATTCATACACAGATTTAGCAAAAAAAGAAGAAATGTATAGAAAAGCATTAGAAATTCAACCATTAAACTTAAATGCATGGTATGGATTAGTATTAGCTTATAATGCTTCTGAAAGTAAAACTGAAGAACAATATTATGAACTTGCAAAAGAAATTGCAGAATCATTAAAATATTATCCTTTGCCAATGTATCAAATGACTAATATAATTAAGCCTAAATTAACTAGTATTGAAAATTCATATAAATTTACATTATTACAAACTAGAATTTTAAATGAAGGAAGCGCTATTCCAAACAATTCAACTGAAGTTCTTCAACCTGGTGTTACAAAATTAATGGCAAACTTTATCTTAGGAAATTTAGATACTACCATCGCTACCTTCTCATTTGATGGAGAAGATGCTGGAAAGATTGTTTTATCAAGTAGATTTGATGGAAATGGAGTTCGTTGGGATTACAGTATTAATGGAAAAGAACAAGGAAACTTCAAAGAAGTAAGCTTTACAGGAGAAGAAGAACATAAATTACAATTAACAAAAGAAGAAATAGCAGCTATGACTTCTGAAAAAGATTTATATATTCACATCGTGGGAGTAAATTATTCAGAAGAAAACTTATATAAAATTGATATTAAAGAATCTGCTGGATTACCTGCATCATTTTTTGCAAGTGATTTAGAAAATAAATTACTAGGTGCAACGGACTCAGTAGAATGGAAATATAGAGAAGAAGACGAATGGACTCGCTATGAAAATGCTCAGCCAGAATTAACTGGAGATAAAACTGTTATTGTTAGAATGGGTGCGACAGGAACATATCTATCATCAAATACTAGTACTTCTTATACATTTACGGAAGATGTGATTGATGCGAAAAGAAAATACATTCCAGTATCTCATTTAAGTCTAGTCGAAGTTTCATCAGAAGCTACTAGTTCCAGTCAACAAGGAAATGCAATCTATGCATTAGATGCAAATTATAATACTAGATATCATAGTGCATGGAATGGAAGCGATACAGAAAGATTTATTACCGTAAAATTAGATCAACCTTATAATATTTCAGCAGTAGAATTTGTCCCTGCTGGTGGAGGAAATGGTAAAATTTATGATGGTACGATTTGGGGAAGCTTAGACGGAGAAAATTGGATTGTATTAAATCAACAAAAAGGATTGACTTATACGAATGATGCAAATAACGTTCAAGACGCAATAGCAAATATTAAATCATTTGATATTGATGTTCCACAAAGAGTTCAATACATAAAAATTGTGAATAATAGAAGCAACGGAAACTGGTTTGCTGCAAGAGCATTTAATTTTTATGAAGATACTACAATAAAAGTTGTAGCAAACTTCTCCTTTACGGAAGAAAATGGTGGCAAAATTGAATTGGTTGATTCAAAATACGATAATAACTGGAAATATTCTTTAGATGGTGGAAAAGAATGGATTAATGGCTCAGAACATAGTCACGTTCTTTCTCTAGAAGAAATCAATAAAATAACATCTGAAAATGGAATAAAAATTAAATTAGGTGATGAGGATAAAGTTTATTCCATTACATTAAAAGCCTCTGAACCTTTAGAATTAAATCCATATGTAAACGATTTAGAAAATAGATTAATTGGTTTAGAAAATATATCTTCTTTAGAGTGGAAATTGAAAGATAGTGATAAATGGACTTCTTATTCGAAAGAAGAACCAATTGTAACAGGAAATCAAATTTTACAAGTTAGAAAAAAGGCAACTGGTATAACCTTACCAAGTGAAGCAAAAGAATTTGAATTTACAGAAGATAATCAACTAGATACAATGAAATATATTCCTGTCAAACATTTAACAGTTCATGGGTTTATTTCTGAATCAAAAGATTCAAAAAGACCATATTATGCACCAAACATAATAGATGCAAATCCATATACTCAATGGCATTCAGACTTTGCAGTTTCTGTAGCTGGAAAAGAAGCATATATTACATTAAAAACAGATACACCAAGATATTTTTCAGGTCTTGATTATGCGCATTTAGATTCTACAAAAGAAACTTATGGATTTATGAAAAATGGTCAAGTATTTGTAAGTGAAGATGGAGAAACCTGGCAAGAAGCTGCAAGATTTGAAAATGTAGCTCAAGATGACAGCATAAAACATGTAAGCTTTAAAAAAGCTGTATATGGACAATACGTAAAATTAGTAATGGAATCATATGATAATATCTTTGTAGCAGGATCCATGATCAATTTATATGAAGATATTAGCCAAACTGCCGCAGAAGTAAATATTGTATATGATAAAACCACTTTAACAAACCAAAATGTTACAGCAACATTAAATTCAAATAAAAATATTACCATAACAAATAATAATGGTAAAAATACTTATACATTTGAACAAAATGGTAAATTTACTTTTGAATATACGGATCAAACAGGTGAGAAAAAATCAATTACTGCGACAGTGAATTGGATTGATAAAGTAGCTCCAGTAGGTACAATCAGTTACAGTACAAAAGATGTTACCCGTGAAAATGTTATAGCAACATTAATTACAAACGAAGAAGTGACCGTTACAAATAATAATGGCTCTAAAAAGTATACCTTTACCGAAAGTGGTAAATTTACCTTCGAATTTGTAGATAAAGCTGGAAATAAAGGGACCTCAACAGCGGAAGTAACATGGATTAATAAAAATGCTCCAACAGCAACCGTAACATATAGTACAACGAAACCAACTAAAGGAAATGTAAAGGCTACAATTCAAGTAAAAGATGGAGTAGAAATTAACAATAACAATGGTTCAAAAGAATATACCTTTACCGAAAATGGTAGTTTTACGTTTGAATTTTCTGATAAGTCAGGAAATAGAGGAACTTTTACTGCCGTAGTAAACTGGATAGATAGAACAGCTCCAAAAGCTGTAGTAAGCTTTTCTACCACCAGTCCAACAAATGGAAGTGTAACAGCAGTATTAATAGGAAATGAAGAGATAAAAGTGACTAATAATGGAGGTTCTAAAAAGTATACCTTTACTGAAAACGGAGAGTTTACTTTTGAATTTGAAGATCTTGCAGGCAATTCAAATACCTATACAGCTAAAGTAGATTGGATAGATAAAGAAGCTCCTATTGGAACTATAACCTATTCCACAACAGATCCAACTAATCAAAATGTTGTAGCAACCATTACATTTAATGAAAAAGATGTAAAAATTAAAGAAAATACTCATACATTTACAGAAAATGGAGAGTTTATCTTCGAATTTGAAGATCAAGCTGGAAACAAAGGAACTGCACTTGCTAAAGTAGATTGGATAGATAAAATTGCTCCGACTGCAGAAATCAAATATAACATTACAGAATTAACAACCGAAGATGTGATAGCAACCCTTGTTAATGAAAGTGAAGAAATTATCATAACCAACAATAATGGTTCGAAAGAATATGTCTTTGAAGAAAATGGAGAATTTACCTTTGAATTTATGGACAAAGCGGGAAATAAAGGAACTGCAACAGCTATCGTAAACAATATTAAACAAACAAGTGTAATTCCAACCATAACTTATTCTACAACCTCTCTAACTAATCAAAATGTAGTGGCAACTATTACATTTAGTGAAGAAAATGTAAGAATCAGTAACAACGAAGGTTCAAATAAACGTGTTTTTGAAGAAAATGGAACATTTACATTTATATTCTTTGATAAAGATGGAAAAAAGGGAAGAGCAGTAGCAAGCGTTAATTGGATAGATAAAGAAGCTCCAATTGGAACCATAACCTATTCCACAACAGATCCAACTAATCAAAATGTTGTAGCAACCATTACATTTAATGAAGAAAATGTTGTAATTAAAAATACGACTCATACATTTGAAGAAAATGGAGAATTTACTTTTGAATTTATGGATCAAGCTGGAAACAAAGGGACAGCAACAGCGAAAGTAGATTGGATAGATAAAATCGATCCAACAGCAGAAATAAACTATAATATAACAGAGAAAACGGATCTAAACGTAACAGTCACATTAATTAATGAAAGTGAAAAAATTATTATAACCAATAATAATGGTTCGAAAGAATATACCTTTACCGAAAATGGAGAGTTTACTTTTGAGTTTATAGATCAAGCTGGAAATAAAGGTAGCGCCACAGCCAAAGTAGATTGGATATTTAAAAATGATACACCTAGTCAACCAGAATATCCTACAAATCCAGATGAACCAACAACAAAACCAGAAAATCCAGGAACTTCTAATAAACCTATTGATTTAAATAAACCAAATTATTCAAATAATAATAATAATAATAATCAAAATCAAAATGATATGAATAATGAAAATCAAGAAGATAGCGATGAAAAATCTGAAAATGAAAATGAACTTGATAAAGAACCTAATAAAAAGCCAACAACTGAAACGAAAGATCCAAAGAAAGAAAATGACAATAAATTACAAGACGATCAAAATAATAAAGAAAAAAATATTTCATATTTAAACTATGTTATAGTAGGAATTATGTCATTAACTGTTTGTATTATTGCTTTAGTTGTAAAAAATGCTTTAAAAAAATAATAAAATTACAAAAAAAGTAGTAGTTTTGAAACTGACTACTTTTTTTAATACCTAATTATATAATAGAGTAGCAAATGCTTAAATGAACAGAATATAAACTATTGTAAAAAATAGAAGCTTGTGATAAAATAATCATGATTTTTAAGAAAAATTTATGGTCTATTGGTCAAGTGGTTAAGACACCACCCTCTCAAGGTGGAATCACGGGTTCAAATCCCGTATAGACTACCATTAGAATGAAAAACAGTTTGAAAAAAACTGTTTTTTTTAAAATAATAACAAAAAGTTTAAATATAACTTAAAGGTATACAAAATAGAAAAAAAGTCATAATAAAAGAGAAAATATAAGAACTAATAATGAAAGAAACCTTTTTAAGGAAAGTGGTATATCTCTTAAAAAGAATTCTAAAAATTATCATAATTTTAGACTTATTCCACAAGTATCTTTTTTAGATGTTATTTTCTTAAATTAGTGTTGAAAAAAGCAGGTTTTTATAATAATATATTAGTACTAGTTTTTAGATTATGTGGAGTGAGAAATAAAAATATGAAAAAAGTAGTGATAAAAATAATTTTTTTGGCGATTGTTTGTTTCGCCATCATGCCAAATATTGATGCCTTATCAAAAATTGATACGAAACTTAGTTCTAACATTATAGAATTAAAAGAAGGAAATACAGTAGAACTAACCTTAGCATTTGATAATTTTGAAGAAATAAAAAAAGGGGTAAATGCATATAAAGGAACTTTAGAATATGATAAAAATATTTTTGAAGAAATTGTTCAAAGTGATTTTGCATGCCAAAATAATTGGGAGGAATTAAAATATAATCCGCAAACAAACGAAATTGTTGCAATTCGAAAAGTAGGAACTTTAGTCGGTGAAAATGTCGTTAAAGTAACCCTGAAAGTAAAAAAAAATGTAGAAGCAGCTAAGACAATTGTCAAAATAAAAAATTTAACTACGTCAGAAGGAAAAAAAGATATATATTTAAATGATGCTCAAATCGAATTAAATATATTAAAAGAACAAGAAACGATTCCAACAAAACCAACCATTCCATCATCACCTAATCCTGACTCAGAGGTAAATAAACCATCCATACCAAATAATAATGGGTCTAATACCAATAACCCAACGAATCCAAAGGATGACAATGAAGATAATGATGAGACGACAACCAACCCAGAAAAACCAGAAGAGCCAAATGATAAGAATGATGAGAATAATAATCAAAATAATAATGTGAATAATTCTGAAAAACCAAAAGAGGAACAAGAGGATAAGGAAGTAAAAATCACAAAAACAGCTGCAATCTATAAATGGCTACTTATTTTTATTCTAATTCAACTTATTATTGTAATTATAATCTATTATCGACGTAAAAAAAGCCCAAATAATAACAAAAATACTTTCTTAATGTTAATGGGAATTATTATAACCGAGTTTATTGGAACATCTTGTGTATTTGCTTATAATTTTGCTTTAAAAGGAGAGCTAAATGGTGATTCTGAAATTAATTATGCTGATGCAAGTTTATTAGAATTGCATTTAGTAAATTTATTCAATTTAGATGAAGACAAATTAGGAAATGCTGATATGAATGGGGATGGTAAAATTACCATAACCGATTTAAGTTTGCTTATTCAGAAATTAGAAAATAATTTGGATTATGAAGTAACAATAGCACATATTGAACCAGAAAATTTTTATCCTAATAAAAATCAAGATTTAACTATTAAACTCAATGCTGATGTAAGCTTTGGGGCAAGTATAAAGTCCATTATGATAAATAAAATGGAATATGAAGTATTTCGTAATCCAAATACGAAAGACTATACATTTATAATAAATGTTGGTTTAGAGTATGGTATAAAAAAATATAATATTACTTCTATAAAATTAGACAATAATAAAGAGATTAAAATTCAGGAATCTTTTGAAGTAGATGTTCTAAAAGATATCCCAACTATTCAAAATTATAGGGTAGAAGAGAATATTGATGAATCAAAATTAACTATAGTTTTCGATCTAGTTGATGACAACAACAGCCTAGAATCAGGATATTTAGAAGTATACAGAGATGAACAAAAGGAAGAAATCAAAGAAAAACTTACGATAGGAGAAAATAGAATTGAAATTCCGGTAGAAGAATTAGTGGAATACAAAGCCTATATTGTTTTAAATTATAATTTGAGCAACCATGAAGAAGATGTTTCTCATAAAGGCGTTCAACATTACGAAAAAGATTTACAATTAGTAATTGATTACAATTTGTCTATTTTCAATATAAAAACGTATAAAGAAGACCAAGAAACAACGGAATTTGATAAAGAAGATCAAGTAAAAATTGTTTTTGAGAGTAGTAATAATACAAAGCATGTGCCTGATAAGATAAAAGTTGCCGATAAAGAATATGAAGTTTCTAGCGAAAATAATAAATTTATTGTTCTATTAGATGCGCTAACAGATTTAGGTAGCAAAACAATAACGATTGATGAAATCATCTTATCAAATGGTAAAAAATTTGAATTGAAAGAAAACAACTCTATTACAATTAATGTAAATAGACGAAAACCAAAAATAAAAGACCTTGAGACGACTGAAATGACAGAAACGGATAGTTTAAAAGTAATGTTTCACTTAGATGATCCAGATGTGACAGTGAAAGATATAAGTTTGATTGTTTTGGATGAAAATGATCAAGAACTTGATCGGATAAAAATGGCTCGAAACGAAGTAAAAGAGGATGGAACCGTTAATAAATTTTTAAAAACTAAAATGACCAGTCAATATAAAGTAAAAGTCCTAATGAGCTACAACTTAACCGACCAAGACGACAATTGTGTTACGGATGAATTAGCAGCAGAGAAAATAGTAAAAGCAGATCCAAGAGTAAACATAAAAAATATTACATTAAATAGTAATTATGTGTCAAAAGGTGGCCTTATAAAATTAACATATGAACTGGAAAGTAATAAAAAAGAAGATATTACAAGAATTTTAGTAAATAACATAAATTGTATCGCTGTCAAACTAGATAACGGAAATTATGAAATAACCTTAAATGCTTCAAATAATAGTGGGATATATTCTTTAACGACCACACGATTAACATATAGTGATGACACAACAGCAACAACAGATAAAACGATTCAGGTTGAAATATTAAAAGAAAAACCACAAATTATAAATTTTGTTCAATTAGATAATATTAATACGAATGAAGTAACCCTACGTTTTGACGTTTTAGATCAAGAAAACAGTTTCTTAAATGGAAAAGCCATTTTAACGTACAATGATCAAATCATTGAAAAAGACATAGTAAAAGGTCATAATGAATTAACATTCCAAGTAGAACCTCGAAAAAAATATATATTAAAATTGAATGCTACTTACGATTTAGATAGCAATACTTTAGAAGGAACACCAAATGAAGATAATCGAATTGTAGATGAAACATTAACAACCAAAGAAATTGAATTAATTGCCGATTACGAATTAAAAATAGGTAATATAAAAACATACAACGATAAGGGAGAAACAAAATACTTCGGAAAATCAGAACCTATTACAATAAGCTTTGAAAGTAGCAATGTAACTACATTCGAACCAGTAAAAGCAGTGGTAAATGGAGTAGAATATCCATTAACTAAAAAAGATAATGCATATTTCTTAACAATAAGTAGTGAAAGAACGTCTGGATTGAAAACAGCAACGATAGAAAAAATAACTTTAAGTAACACCAAAGAATTAATGTTAACTGAAAATAATAAAATTCAAGTTACCGTTTTAAAAGATAAACCAACTGTAGAACAATTTGGATACAAAGAAAATATGGATGCCACTATCACTTCTTCGTTCAAAGTTATAGATGAAGAAGAAGCAATCACCGATGGAAAAGTAATGATTCTAAAAAATGGCACCATTGTGAAAGAACAAAATTTAGAAAAGAATGAAAATAGCATTAATTTTAAACCAGAAGAAAATCAAAATTATATTGTAAAAGTAATAGCTAATTATGACTTAGACATGAATATATTAGAAGAAGATGCAAATGAATATAAAAATGTTACACTATTAGAAGCTGAAATTACCCTTGGTCATCGCAAATTTGAACTAAAAGATATTATTCGAACTTCTATTTATAAACAAACAGAAAATGGAGTAGAGGAAGTCAGTACTTTAAGAGAAAGTGACTTAACAAACTTAAATAATTACATTGCAAAAGTATTTATGAAACAAATGCCAACATTCTATACCAAAATTACGGGTTATCGGATCGAAGCAAATGAATTAAAGTTAACATTAGACTTTAATAATGTTGTCCAATATAATTTAGATAATAAGCAAGATAAATTAGAAGTCGTTTTTGGAACAATGAATAATGGAGTTGCTAAAAATATTACTTTAGAAGGTTTAATTCGCGAAATGGAAGCAAATCCAACTGGAACATTTACATTAACTCGTGACTATGATGCATCTATTATTACGAAAAATTCAAATTCACTCATTTCATCTTTTAATGGAACATTAAATGGAAATGGCCATAAAATTTATAATTTATCGAAACCTTTATTTGAAACTCTAGAATCCGCAACGATTGAAAATTTAATCTTAGAAAATCCAAAATTATCCGGAGTAAACAGTCGTGGAACTCTTGCCAATGCAGCGAATAATACAACAGTGCGCAATGTGCATGTTAAAGATTTAACATTAATTACAGGTACTAGTCGTGTTGGAGGTTTACTTGGAGAAACAACTGCTACAACAATAGAACAAAGTAGTGTCAACAATTTTAAAATTACAACTTCTCTTCATATAAGAGTGGGTGGATTAGTTGGAAATATGATTGGTGGTTCTATTAAAAATTGTTATGTAGAAGGAGAATTAAATTCAACTCAGAATAAAGATGGAAATGGAATCAGTGGAATTTTAGGTACAGGAGACGGAAAAGAACTTATCACAATTGAAAATTGTATCGCAAAAGTAGTTTACGCTAATAATGTTAGTGCTCGTTTAAATGGAGATATTATTGGTTTAGCACTAGAAAATAACACGGTATTAAAAAATAATGTTAGTTTATCAACCGGAAACAATTTCTATAGTATTCATGGTTCTACCGTTCATTCCTCTTCAATAAATAATTATGAGTTAAAAGACTCTGGTCTTGTTAGTAATGCTGCACCGAATCGTGTAACATCAGTTTCAAAAGAAGAATTTTCAGCCGATTTCTTTAAAAATAATGCAAATTTTGATGAAACAATTTGGGATTTTTCAAATGCTTCTTATGACCATCCGCCAGTTCTTCAGGTAACCAAAACAACAGAAGAAGTAAACGAGACCGATAGTCCTAGTAATAATAAATTGTATATTCCAGACTACAGTCGTATCAAAAAAATAAACGGATATACGAATGAAAAAGATATTTTGTATCATAACATTAATAAATTAATGCCTTATTATGATGCCAAATATTTAATTGAAGATGGCTTAAAAATTCAAAATGATAATATTTTAAATACCAAAATTATTAAACATATTTTGCCATTTAGTAATGGAAAATTACTTACTTATTTAACTTCTCAAAATGAGAATGCAATTACAGCAATAAAAGTAGTATTTGATGATAATACGATTCAAGATTATGAAGTGACTTTTAACGAAGCAAAGCAAAATATTGCGATGTATACTATAAATGGATTAGATTTAGAATATGCTTTCCATAATTATTCAATTAAAGAAAGCGCAACGATAGTAGAAACAATTAAGAATTATATAAATTCGGTTGATTATGCAACAACACTTGATCCACTAACTGCTTCAGGAGATAGTAGACTATACCGAGATCACTATAATGAAAAAATGAAACCATTAGCGGAAATAATTGCCTTACAATTATTACAAAATGATGGTAATAGCATTTTAAATCTAGACAATGAAATCTTAAATAACAAAATAAAACAAGAACTAATCGATAGTGGTAGACTAAACAAAATTTTATATGCTTATAACTATTATCATAGATGGTATCATTTTGAAATTGGTGGGGCTAAAGTATCAGATATATTATTATTTGAAGGAAAAATGTACAAAGACTCCATGACGATCGACAACTTAACAGAAGAAGTATTAACAGGAAATCTAGGGACAAATGCAACACATACATTCTTTGCAAATAGCTTAAGTAAATATACTGGAAGTTCTGCTCTAACTTATTATCTAGATGGGGTAATCAAAAATATTGGTGGATACGAAGATATCAACGATTGGTTTACTGAACATTTCTCTTCTATTGGAATTTTATCTGAGATACCAGTTGAAAATCATCCAGAAGTAAAATATCGTGCATGGGATAGATTAAAAGGATTTCCTAACTTTATCCTTCCGTTATCTACATTACCAAAATATGCAGGATATATTGTCTCTGGACCAGCACAATTCCAAGTTGGAGCACAAAGAGTCTATATTGCTGATCCAACAACACCATCTGGACAAAATACTGTAAGAAATCATGTAAAGAATCATTCAGCTTTGATTAAAAGACAATTTGATACGATGGCTGGGTCTTTCCATGTAGAAAGTTGGAACAGTTTTACGATTATGGTTTATGATACGGTAAAAACGATTACAGGGTACAAAACGTCTTATTTCCCAGGAACAAATATTCCGATAGGAACAACACCGATAACTACTCAAAATAGAGCAGGAAGTACTACGGAACCATTCCATAAAAACTTTAACGAAGCGGTAGGAGCATGGCAATACGGTTCTGCAGCAGGAGTTGGTAATACTGCAGGATTCTTATGGTTTATTGCAAGACCAGGACTAACAAACTACGACACTTGGACCCATGAATTTGAACATGCCCTTTACGATAAAATCATGTTGTTTAGAAAAGGGGCAAGATTACAACTAGAAACATATACAGAAGGAAATGTTCAACAAAATGAAACTTGGAGTAACAATAATATTAGTGGTTTCGATGTCGGACCATATTACTTCAATTTTGGATTTACTTTAGGAAAAGAAAGTATGGCAACCCAAAATTTAACACCAGAAAGAATCAATACGAGAGAAAAATTAGAAAATTATTTTAAAGGCCAATTTGACGCCTTAGAACTTCTAGATTACGTATCCGCAAAAGCATTCATTCAATTAACTCCAGAAGAACAAGCAAAAATTGCAACAAGAATGAATACATCAGCTGGATGGAGTACATGGGGTACCATTACCAAAGAACAAGCCGAAGCGATGAACTTAACAACATTAGAATCCCTTTATGATAATCGAATTATGCTAAGACCGAATAATGCTTGGGGAGTGAGCGTTCGAGGACTTGTACCTATCAATAGTATTGGTGCCAATGATTATGGCTATGAATCAATTTGGGTAACTCGTTGGTATATGGGGCACTACGACAATGGTTATGCTGATGCCTTCTCAAATAAGAAAAACATGTTTGAAATGCTAGGTTATGCTGGAGTCGATGGATATGTCACATTTGGAAGTAAAATGAGTAGTTCTGACTTAGATGCAATTCAAAAAATTACCCTTGCCAAAACAGGAAAAGCGATGAACTGGAAAGAATACAGAATGAGTCGTTATGCTGAAATTGAAAGTAAAAAAGACAACAAATACGTAAATATAGATTTAATGATAGAGCAATTTGTAAACGCTTTAAGAAGTGATGCCAAAAATGGCAATCGAAACATTACTGGTGGAACCAATTTACGTAAAATTTATTATCATTACTTAAAAAGAGTAACAAATGATTTTATAGATGATCCATTAGGAACTAATTTAGAAATGACACACATCAAAACAGCAGAAGAATTAGTAAATAAGATAAATGCCAAACCTTACGGATATTACATTCTAGATAATGACATTGACTTTAGCGGGATGACAAAAAATATAACCCAAACATTTATGGGAAAATTGGATGGAAATGGCCATAAAATTATTGGAAATAAAATTCCAATCTTTCAAAAAATACGATTTGGTTATGTAAAAGATTTGATATTAGAAAGAACAAATATCCCAATGAATATAGCAAATGTTGGGGCATTATCAGTAAGAACCGAATATAGTGTAATCGAAAGTGTAAAAGCAAAAGAGTTACAACTAAACTTTGGAGGTAGAAATGATCTAAGCTTGATCGGTGGTGCTGTTGGCACAACATTAAGTGATAGTATCGAAGTGGATACGCTAAAAAATAAAATAACAAGTAAAGAGGATTTCTTAAAAATAAATGAAAATCCTGGAGGAATATTTGTTTTAGAAAGCGATATTGATTTTACTGGCTACACAGGAAATGGCTCAGTTATAACGAACACGTTCACTGGTAAATTGAATGGAAATGGCCATACGATTTCAAATTTAAATAATTTATCATTATTTAATAGTATTACTGGAAGTATCGAAAATCTAAATATTCATAATTTTACAAATATAGGATCTGTAACTTCAGATGATATTACAGCCTTTGCAAAACTTACAAATGGTGCAACTTTAAAAAATCTAAAATTTGAAAATATTACTTTAGAAGGTAGACATCGAGTTTCAGTAGTGGCTTCTTTTGACAATGCTAATTCTACATTTGAAAACATTTCCGTTAAAAATGCAAATGTGAAAGGAAGTGGAGTTTACGTTTCTACATTCATTGGTAGAAAATACGGTGGAGTCGTTCGTAACGTTTTTGTGGAAGGAACCTTAGAAATAACTACCACTGAAAATGGTGGAATTATTGGAGCATTCCAAAAAGGAGGAACGTTAGAAAACGTAATATCAAAAGTAAACATTCATAAAACAGGAAATACTTATACACCAGTTGAAAAAAGTGAGTTTAATGGAGGAATTATTGGAAATATTTATGATAATCCAGTAATAAAAAACTCTTTAGCATTAGGAAATATGAAGGGATTTACGAATGCGAATGGAGAAGAAAAAATACCATTTAAAGTAACTGGAGCAGCCGATGCTAATATAACTGCAACGATGGACAATTGTTATGAATATGCAAAATCACAAGGATCTAGTAGCATTAATGATGTAACAGCTAATAAAATAAAAGAAGCAACAGAAGCCCAAGTTCATACAGCGGCATTCTATAAAGAAACGCTTCATTTTGATGAAAGTATATGGAATTTAGATATAGTTTCTTCAAAAGGCTATCCAGAATTAAAATAATAAATAAGAAAGAGAAGATAATTTCTCTTTTTTTATGCTAAATGAACCAATCAAACGTTTAAACTGTAACAAGCACTAAATCAAATAAATAAGCAAAATAAAACTTTATAACACAAATATGAAAAAAAATGGTTTTATTTTAAGTTTTAAGACGATATAATAAATGTAAGGAAGTGGACAAGGTAATGTTAAAAGTAGAAAATGTCACCAAATATTATGGAGACTTTAAAGCCGTCGATAATCTTTCTTTTGAAGTTCAAGATGGAGAAATCTTTGGACTCTTGGGAGTAAATGGAGCAGGGAAAACTACCACCTTCCGAATGATTATTGGCTTATTAGAAAAAAATGAAGGAATCATCACCTTAAATGGGGAAAAAATTGATTATACGAAAACCGATCAAATTGGCTTTTTAACTGAAGAACGCAGTTTATTAACTAAATTAACAGTTAAAGAACAAGTGATTTATTATGGTATATTAAAGGGCTTAGATGAAAAGACCATTTTAGAACGATTAGATTATTGGCTAGCTCGTTTTCATATTAGCGATTATAAAGAAAAAAAGATTAAAGAGTTGAGTAAAGGAAATCAGCAAAAAATTCAATTTATAACCGCAATTATAAATGAACCAAAATTATTAATTTTAGATGAGCCTTTTTCAGGTTTAGATCCGATTAATGTATCCCAATTTATGGAAGTAATTAAAGAATTAAAAAAGAAAAAAACAAGTATTATTTTTTCATCTCATCGTATGGAACATGTAGAAATGTTCTGTGAAAAATTAGTCATCCTAGTTCATGGAAAAAGTGTTTTAAATGGTTCTTTAAAAGAAATCAAAAAATCTTATCAAAAAAAGAACATACATGTAAAAGCAGAAGCTCAGAAAGAACAATTTGAAAAATTAAAAGGTGTAGTAAGCGTGGAACAAAATGCGGAAGAAATGATTATTAAAGTGGACTCAGAAGATTATATTCCAAAGGTATTTGAAGAAGTAAAAAAGTGTCAAAATGTTACTGAGTTTCGTGTCGAAGATCCAACCCTAAATGAGATTTTCCTAGATAAAGTAGGTGTTGTATATGAAAACTAAATTAAAATTTTTAATCAAACAAAGCTTAGATAAAAAAATGAAAACAAAATGGTTTAAAGTAGCAAATATTTTAATAGCCATTTGTATTATTGGGATAGCTAATATTGATCGAATTATCACTTTATTTGGTGGAGATTTTGAAGAAAAAAGAGAAATTGTAGTTTTAGACCAACTTGGAAAATATGATATATTTGAACAAAGTTTTCATAATATTGCCACTAGTGTAGAAGAAATGAAAAACTTTGAAATCAAAAAGAGTAACGACTCTCTAGATAAAATAACCAAAGAACTAAATCAAGATAATGATCAAATTATTATCGTTTTAAAACAAGACCCAAATGAATATATCACCACCGAAATGATTAGTTTCGATCCAGTTGATACCATTACATATCAGTTAGTATTAACTGCGTTAAATCAAGTAAAAAGTAGTATTGTTCTAGAAACAAGTGGATTAAGCGCCAATGAAATTATGTCACTCACCAGTCCCGTAAATATTTTAAAAACGGTAACCAATGAAGAAGCAAAAAATGCTGAATCAAAAGATATGATTTCTTCTGGACTCATCCTAGTATTTATTGTTCCATTCTTCTTTTTAATCACTATGTTAACACAAATGATAGGAGCCGAAATTAACGATGAAAAATCGACTCGTGGAATGGAAATCATCATTTCAAATGTTTCTCCCAAAATTCATTTTATTTCTAAAATTACAGCATCAACTTTGTTTGTTTTAATTCAAGGGTTATTACTAATTGTTTATAGTATCGCTGCTTATGTGATTCGAGGACTTCTTTCTGCCACTGGGGTAATATCAGTAAGTGGAGAAATTGCAGAAACTTTTAGTAGCATTTGGAACACCGTTGTTGAAACAGGTATTTTAGAATTATTATTAAAAGGGTTACCATTTATACTAATTTTATTTATTGTTTCATTCCTATTATATGCGATATTAGCAGGAGTACTTGCCAGTATGACAACAAGTATTGAAGATTATCAACAGCTACAGACTCCTCTAATGATCATATTATTAGTAGGATATTACATTGCAATAATGGCTTCTCAATTTGATGGTGCAATCTTTGTGAAAATCGTATCTTATATTCCAATGTTGTCCTTCTTAGTAGCACCAGTAATTTATATGCTTGGCCAAACGGCTTTATGGGAACTAGGACTATCAACAATAATTAGTATTGGGTTTTGTATCCTGTTCTTCTATTACGGACTTCGCATTTACAAAGTAGGAATTTTAAATTACAGCAGTTCAAAATTATGGAAAAAAATATTTAAATCCATGCATCAAAAAAACTAAAAAAGTTTAATAAGAGCGTTTGTTAATCAAGGCTCTTTTTTCTTATCTAAAGTGCTTTTGCTGGAAATTATAAAATATTTTAAAATATCATTTAAATGCTTCCAATAAAAGTCTTTTGTTTTGAAGATAATTGCTTTATAATAGGTAAGAATAGGAGTATTATATGGCAGTATCATATCGAAGAAGCTTAATTATTATTTGCATTCTCATTCTAATTTTGGTTAACTTTTTTTGCTTTTGGCTTGGGTATCAAAACTATTTAGAACCGAAATTAGGATCTTTTAAACCATTAGAAATAATAGAGTCCAATGGTCAATTTTATTTAAAAATAGAACCATCCAATCATGCAACTCACTACGAAGTAAATGTCATAAATCAGCAAGGAGAAACTATTTTAACTGCGGTTTCAGAAGAAGAAACTATTCCTTTAATTCATTTAAAAGCTAACTATAATGATAAATTAAAATTTAAAGTAACAGCCAAAAATAAAAATGGTACGGTAAAAGAAGCAGACGAAATATTAGAAATAGAATGGAAAAATGCTAGTTTAGTAAATTATAATACCCGTTATATTAATGCTGAATCTGGATTAAACTTAATGATTTATGGCTATGATAGCTTAGAATCGTATCAGTTGAAATTAGAATATTTAAATCAAACCATATATGAAGAAAAAGTGAAAGATCATAGCATATTTATCCCATACGAAGTATTAGATGGATATGCGGGACGAATTTCTGCCAAACTATATACAAAACAAAATACTTTAATCAGTTCTTATAATTTCTTTTTAAATACCCCAATCGTCGGTAAAGTAAACTTACATAGTCCTGTAAATGGTAAAAAAACGAGATACAATGATATACTTCTTAATATAAATGGAGGAGAGAATGCTACCGAATTGGCCTTATTAATTTATCAGGAAGGAAATTTAGAAAATACCATTATTCTTCCCAAAGGAACAAAAGAATATCGTTTGCCAGCTAATTTTTTAACGGAAGAAAAAAATTACCAAATTAAAATAGAAGCTCGTTACTTAGATTATCAAGAAATAACTGAAAAAGATGAAGTTACATTTTATGTTGGAAAAAAAGAAACAACGGAACCTGTTTTTGTTTCTCATAATCCCTCTTTTATTAAAAAAGGGACCGAAGTTACTCTGAATACGACCACACCTTCGGCAACGATTTATTATACCCTAGATGGAAGCACGCCTACTAAAGAAAGTTTCATTTATAAAACTCCGTTTAAAATCGAAGATAATGTAACCATCCGTACCTTTGCTGTAAGTAATAATCGTTATGATAGCGCCATAAATACGTACAATTTTCAAATAAAAGAAAAGCAATTAGTAATCTATTTAAGTCCTTCGAATCAACGAATGAATTATGGCGTAAAAGAAGTAGGATTTCAAACAGAAATGATAGAAATGAATAAATTAGCTGATGTTGTGGAACAAATTTTAAAAGAAAATGGAGTCAAAGTTTATCGTAATCATCCCAATGCAACCATTAATGATTATATTAATGAAAGTAATTATATAAAAAGTGATCTTCACTTTGCCATTCATTCGAACGCTTCTAAAAGTAAACTAGCTCAAGGAATAGAAATTTATATTGATCAAGAAACAAGTTGTGCTTTAAGTGTAGCGCACAAAATATATCACAATTTGTATCAAATCTATCCTAGAAATAAAATCCCCGAAACAAATAGAGGTATAAAATATGCGAGAGGTGCTTTTGGAGAAGTTAATGATTCTTTTCTTTCCTGCGGAGCTTTAATTGAAGTAGCTTATCACGATAATTTAGAAGATGCAAAATGGATAATGGAAAATCGCGAAGAAATTGGAAATAATATTGCATCGAGCATACTTTCTTATTATAATTAAAAAAAGGATGTGAACTATATGAAATTAATCAGTTTTGCAATACCTTGTTATAATTCTCAAGAATATATGAATCATTGTATTGACTCTTTATTAGTAGGAAAAGAAGAAGTAGAGATTATAATCATCAACGATGGAAGCAAAGATGATACTTTAAAAATAGCAAAAGAGTATGAACAAAAACATCCCCATATCATTAAAGTGATTGATAAAGAAAATGGAGGGCACGGTTCAGGAGTAAATAAAGGATTAGAAGTTGCTAGTGGATTATATTATAAAGTAGTAGACAGTGACGATTGGGCCGACGAAGAATCTGTAAAAAAAATATTAAATCAAATAAAAAAATTTCAAAAACAACAAACCAAAGTAGATTTATTAATCGCCAATTATGTATATGAAAAAGATAACCAAAAAAAAACAATACGATATCGAAACTTACCAGAAAATAAATTGTTTACTTGGCAAGACATAAAACCATTCAAAATTGGAGAATACTTATTAATGCATTCCGTGTTTTATCGTACCGATTTTTTAAGAAGTACCAAAATTCATTTACCAGAACATACTTTTTATGTAGATAATATTTTTGTCTATCTTCCACTATTCGAAGTAAAAAATATGTATTACTTAAATACTGATTTTTATCATTATTTTATTGGGAGAGAGGATCAATCAGTGAATGAAAAAATTATGATAGAACGCATTGATCAACAAATAAAGGTAACCCAAATAATGTTACACGCTAAAAATCCGCTTGATTATCAAAAGGAAAATCCAAAATTAATGCAATATCAATTACATTATCTAGCTATCATGTTAAGTATTTGTACAATTTTATTAAAGGTAAAGAATACGGTAGGAAGTAAGAAAAAAATACAAAATCTTTGGAATGAATTAAAAGAGTACGATATGAGGCTTTATCGCCGTTTAAGATATCACTCTTTAGCAAGCCTTGCCTGTCTACCACGCGTTTTGGCAGTCCCTGGATATCATCTTGCTCAAAAAATATATAAATTTAATTAAGGAGTTATTATGCCAAATAAATTATTACTTATTGATGGCCAAAGTTTAATTTGGCAGACAGATCATAAATTGCCACAAAAAATAGAAGGAAAAAATGGCCAAAATATCGAAGACATATGGGGATTTACGAAAATACTTCAAAAAATGATCCAAGAAGTAAATCCAACACATGTTCTTTTGTTTTTTGAAGAAGATTGGCAAGATATTGAGCGCAAAGAGTGGTTTTTAGCTATTTTACAAGAATGGAAAATTTCCTATATCGAAGTGACAAAAAACAATATTCCATCCGCCATTCAGTCCTATTGTGATCAATTTCATAAGGATGCAGAAATTACCATTGGAGCTTCTTCATATGATTATTTTAATTTAATAACTAGTCAAATTAAATTATTGTCCTTTAAAAACTGTACCTGTTCCT
Organism: Bacilli bacterium; assembly: GCA_022791775.1. Classification (GTDB taxonomy): domain Bacteria; phylum Bacillota_I; class Bacilli_A; order RF39; family UBA660; genus MGBC162267. The sequence goes on along the minus strand of JAAVZT010000017.1, from coordinate 11,107 downwards.
GGTTTACAAAAGAAAAAATTAAAAATAAATGGAAAATAGAGCCTCAATTTTATGCCGATTATAAAGCTTTAGTAGGGGATGACAAAAATTCTATTTCTGGCATTCCGAGAATAGGACCAAAACTAGCAGCCAGTTTAATAAATGATTATGGACATATAGAACAAATTTTAAATCATATAGAACAAATTCCGAAAGATAATGTCCGTTTAACATTAGATATTTTTCAAAAAGATTTATTAACAAATATTGAACTTTTACGTTTTCCTATACGAAAAATCACCCCATATCCTTTGGAAAATATGAAATTTGATAATCAAAAGAATTCTGTAAAAGAATTACTAAAAAGAGTAAATTTGCTTTAATCTAGCATTTTACTCTTTTTAAATTCCCGTCCATAGCCTTTTTACAAGCAGCTTGTTTTACATTAAAAGTGGGTAACAAGAAAAAGTAATCTATAATTCCTTTAGAAACTTCTTGAAAATAATAAGCTCCTTGATTCATAGGTTGATAGGTAAAATAATAAGTCTGTCCTTTTATAGTTATTAGATAAAGTTCAGCAAAGAAATGCTCATTATGATTTGAAACATGATAGATTTCATAAGAACATTGAGTTCTATCTAAAAATTCATGAAAAAGATATTGAATATATTTACGGCCACTAATATAATCAACATTTTGATTCATAAAATTTAGCATATGTTCTACTGTTTGGAAAAAAGTCGAATAATATTCATTCGAATTGTTTGAAAAATTTGTTTGTAAATTTCGTTTCGCTTGTTTCAAAATGGAAAGACGAAGTGAATGACGTTCATATCCCAAAAGATGATCAATTGCTTGGATTTCGGATTGGATTCTTTTCGGAGATCCGATATAAAAGTTTTGTAATAGTGAAGGATCAAACTTAGCAAAGGTAATATCGTAATAATCCTTTGTTAAATCGGCATGGACAATTTCATTATTATATAAAAATTCAACATAATCATGACAAAATTCATGAATAACTTTAGCAGAAATTCCAAACTCTTGTAATAATTCTTGATACATTTGTGCCCAACTATAACAAATAATTTCAAAAGAAGTTACATTACGAATATCAACTGTTTGCTTTTTAATTTGTTGAAGTTCTTCAGAAGTGGCAATAATCCACTGAGGATTATAACAAAATAATTCTCCAGTCCGCACATAGATATATTTCGCAATTATTAAATCATTTTGAATTGGCAGTTTTTTTATCTCCTGCCGTAACAATTCTAATAAATTCATAAAAACCCCTCTTATTACGCTAATTATAACACTAAAAAGCAAAAATGTCAAATTGTGTAAACAAAAAAAGTCTAAAAAACTTGGATTTTTTAGAAAAAAACGCTATAATATTTTGAAAACAAAAGAGTTATGTTACAATAAAAAAGAGGTGAAATGATGTTAGAAATCCAAAACCTAAGTGTATATGCAAATGATAAACAAATAATAGATAATTTAAATTTAACCATAAAAGAGGGTGAAATTCATGTTTTAATGGGACCCAATGGCGTAGGAAAAAGCACCATTTGTAAAGTATTAATGAAAAGTCCAGATTACCAAATACAAAATGGGCAAATCCTATTAGATGGAATAGATATTTCTAATTTAGATACTACCCAAATTAGTCAGGCCGGTTTTTTCTATATAAGTCAAAATCCAATTGCAATAGAAGGCGTTACAAATGCAGAAATGCTTCGTATGGCTTTAAATGCGAAAACGGACGAAAAAATAAATATTTTTGCTTTTAATAAAAAGTGTAATGCCATATGTGAAAAAATAAATTTGCCTAAAACATTCCTACATCGTTCAATAAATGATGGAATGAGTGGCGGAGAACGTAAAAAAAATGAATTGCTTCATTTATGGATGTTAGAGCCAAATGTCATATTATTAGATGAAATAGATTCCGGTTTAGATGTGGATGCTTTAAAAACAGTAGCTACGTCCATTATGGAATATTATAGAGAAAAAAAACCAAGCATTTTAATGATTACCCATCATCCTCAAATTTTAAATATAATTACTCCAAATTATGTTCATATATTAAAAAATGGGCACATTATTCATAGTGGAGATATTTCGCTTGCTCATCAAATTGAAAAAGCTGGTTTCAACGGTTTGTATGAGTCAAAAGAATTAAGTGAGAAGGATCAAAATGAATAAAATACAAATAGATGGACAAGAAGAAAATTTAGTAAACCAAAGTGGATTACTTGAAGTAAAAAGTGATAAATGCTTGATCCATCTGAGTGGGAAAAATTATTTTACACAATTAAAATTTCCAGAAAGCGGAAAATTGATTTTTGATTTACAAGATCATGCTACATTTTTTTTAGAAGATACATGGACAACCCAAAATAAAATGGGAACGATTATCATCAATAGTCACAATCATAATATCCTAAAATGGAACCTAGCTATTTACCCAAATGAGGATTATCATTTAAAAATAGATAACCAAATAAAAGGAAATAATAATCAAACAGAAATGATAATACGAGCTGTAAATAAAGAAGAAGGATCTTGTTATATTGAGAGCCATGGAACGATTTTGCCAAATACCAAAAACAATAAATTTAAAGAGGAACTAAAAGGATTAGCAATTCAAAAAAAAACAATAACATTTTTACCCAACTTAATCGTGCATTCTAATGATGTAGAAGCGCACCATAATGCAACGATTCGAACCGTTAATCAAAATGAATTATTTTACCTACAATCAAAAGGATTAAGTAAGCAAGATGCAATCAATTTAATCATTGCTGGATTTTTAAAAGTGAATTCTAAAATAGAGGAGGTGACCAAATGAATCGGGAAGATTTTCCAATGTTAAAAAAAGATATTATATATTTAGATAATGGCGCAACAACATTTAAGCCACAAAGTGTAATTGATGCAATCGTAGATTATTACTCGAATTATTGTGCCAATGCCCACCGGGGAGATTATGATATTTCTTATCATGTAGATGAAGCATATGAAAGCGCTCGTGAAAAAGTACGTAATTTTATTCATGCCAAAGAAAAAGAAGAAATTGTATTTACGAGTGGAGATACAGAATCCTTAAACTTAGTAGTGCGTGGTTTTTTTGAAAATATTATTGAAAAAGAAGATGAAATTCTAATTACCCAAAGTGAACATGCTTCTAATGTTTTACCTTGGTTTCGCTTAGCTCAAAAATATGGATGTAAAGTCAATTATATCCCACTAGATGATAATCATTATGTAACTTTAGAAAATGTAAAAAAAGCAGTTACACCCAAAACAAAGATCATTGCTCTAGCTTTTATAACCAATGTGATTGGGGATATTCGCCCTATAAAAGAAATTTGTGAATTTGCCCATCAACATAATATATTTGTAGTAGTAGATGGAGCACAAAGTGTGGCGCACCGAAAGACCGATGTTGAAGATTTAGATGTAGACTTCCTAACATTTTCTGCTCATAAAATGTGTGGACCAACAGGAGTTGGTGTATTATATGGAAAAAGAGCTTTGATGGAACAAGTAGAACCATTAAATATGGGGGGTGGAATGAATGAATCATTCGATTCCGTTGATGAAGTGCATTTAAGTGAACTGCCAACTAGATTGGAAGCTGGAACACCAAATATTGCTGGAGTAATTGGACTGGGCGCAGCTATCGATTATTTAACGAAAATTGGTATGGAAGAAATTAGTGCTTATGAAATAAAACTACGTCGTTATCTAATCGATAAATTAATTGACATTCCTCATTTAGATATCATCAATTTAGAAAGTGATAGTGGAATTGTAGCTTTAAATGTAGAAGGAATTTTCAGTCAAGATGTGGCGTATTATTTAAATAAATATAATATCTGCGTTCGAGCTGGAAGCCATTGTGCTAAAATATTAAAAAAAGAAGTTGGCGTGACCAATACTTGTCGAATTAGTTTATATTTTTATAATACCGAAGAAGAAATTGATGCTTTAGTAGACTTATTAAGAGATAAAGAAAAAATATTGAAAGAGATGTTATAATGGACGAAAATATTAGAAGAGAAATCATCATGGAACATTATCAAAATCCTCGTAACAAAAAAGAAGGTCTAGATAATAGTTATTTAAAAGTAAACACAAGGAATGCATCTTGTATCGACAATTTAGACATTTATATCAAAATAAATCAAAATATAATTGAAGATATGAGCTTTACAGGTGAAGCTTGTGCAATTAGTACTTCCTCTTGTTCCATAATGATCACAAATTTAATTGGAAAAACTATTCTAGAAGCCAAAGAGTACATCGCGAATTTTGAAGCTATGATAAACGAACAAGAATATAATGCAGAAATCTTACAAGAAGCGCTAGCATATAATGAGATTTATAAGCAAAATAATCGGAAAAATTGTGCCTTTCTCCCTTACAAGGGAATCAAACAGATTTTAGAAAGGATAAAAGATGAATTGAAATAATTTATCTTTTTTTCGATTTAAAAAAAAGAGGATAACTAGCTTAGCAAAATTTTTTGTGCTAAAATAAAGAAAATTAGGTGATGAAATATGTGGAAAAGAATCGGAAAAACCATTTTAAATGTTCTTCTATTTATCTGCTTGGTAATAGTTTCATATTTAACGATTATTCGTGGTTTATTCTTAAGCGAAGTAAATGCCCAAACATTAGGTGATATTTCTATTGAAGATTTAAACCATTTTACCAAATTTTCTAATACAGATATCCATGGACTTTTTGATGATCTGTTAAAACAAAATAATTTACCAATTGAAATTATAGATGAAATCATGGACTCTAAAGAGCCAAATGAAGTGATCAATCAGTATATTGAAACATTTATTTCCTCAACTCAAAATGGTCAAGATATTCCTGAAATTCCAAAAGAAAAAATAGAAGAAATATTGGAAAAAGGAATTCAAAAATACAATCAAAAATATCATGCTAATATTTCTGTAGCAAAAGGAAAAGAGATTGTTGCAAGTTTAATTCCCAAACTACAAAAAATACTCCAAATTGTACAAAATAATATGTCCTTTTTTGGTTGGATTCGTTTTTTATTTCACGACAAAGTTTACTACAGTTTTCTCATACTTTTATTCCTATTTATGATGATAATGGCTATTTTATATCGAATCGAATTTCTATTTTCATTCGGAGGAATTTGTATTTTTAATGGAATCATTTTATGGCTTACATATTTTATCTTAAAATTAGAAGCCTTTCAAAATATTTTTGAATTTTTCCCATTTAATCATCAAGAATTAAAACATACTTTTTTTCAAAGTAGCATTTGCTTTTTAGGATTAGGTATTTTCCTTTTTATTATATATCATTTTTTACATATTTATTTCTTAAAGAGACAAAAACATCTTGACAAAATCATTCAAAACGAATAAATTAATTTCTACTAAGGGTGGTAAAAATGTTTTTTAAAAGAAAAAAAGAAGTCAAAAAAATGGAGTCCAATTCGTTTGAAGAATTCTATCATAGCATCATTCCAAAAGAAATGGACATTAAATTTGTGAAGCTATCTCAATTATTAGAAATGTATTTGTTTTTAGCTACACAGATGGAAAAACAAAATGAACTTCTAAATCAAAATAGTGATAAAATTTTAGATTCAAAGAAAAACTATCAAGTAAACATTCAATCGGAAGAAAAATATCATGAAGAAGAACAAGAAATTTATCAAAAAGTCAAAAATTATATCTTAACCCATCCAAATATGACATTAAAGGACTGGAAGATTTTACAAAATTCTGTAATGGAAGGGCGAAAAAAAAGCGAAATGTGTTTTCATATTCGAATGAATGAAGATATGATAGAAACTTATCAAGTTAACCATTTAGAAATGTTACAAAATGCCAATCAATTACTCGAAAAATATCGCTATGAATTAAGAGAAGTGATAGAAAGAATAAAAAAAGTTTTAAATGAGTTAGACAAAGAGGAAATAACCATTCCTATTCTAAATCATTCAAGTGAAATAACCTACATTAAAATGCGAATCAATCATTTTCAGAAAATGAAAATGTTATGCGTAAAAATAGTAGAAGCATATCATAATCGCTCTCTCCTTATATTCAAGCTGAATGCGGATGAAAAATTAGTAGATCAAGAAAGCTTCAATCGCATCAGAGAAAAAAAAGGTTATAATTTATTTGACAACTAGCATAAAATAATTTATAATGAATATCGTTATGAAAAAGGAAAGCAATGGATTCCACCATTCACCTGATGCCAACTAAGCATGGGTTGATGCCAAAAGTCAAAATTTAAGTGTGAATTTGAAACTTGGAAGGTGGATCTTGGATCTACCTTTTATAATGTATGGAGGTGCATTCACATAGCAAATAATAAAAACGACTTAAAAGTGAATGGAGAAATTAAAGTAAGCGAATTAATGGTCATTGGTCCAAACGGGGAGCAAATGGGTGTAAAAAGCATTCATGATGCCTTAACATTAGCTAATTACGCTGGACTTGATTTAGTTCTAATGAGTGGAAGTAGCAATCCTGCTGTTGGGAAAATAATGGACTACAATAAATTCAAATACGAAAAACAAAAAAAACAAAAAGAAGCTCAAAAAAGACAACGTGAAACTAATAAAGAAATAAAAGAATATCGTCTTTCTGTTGTAATTGATATTCACGATTTCGAAACACGAGTTCGAAATGCAAAAATGTATTTAGAAAAGGGTCATAAAGTGAAAGCTCAAGTACGATTTAAAGGAAGACAAATGGCTCATCCAGAATTAGGTCGTGATGTATTAAATAAATTTGCAGAGAATTTAAATGAAGTAAGTACCATTGAAACTGCTCCTAAAATGGAGGGTAGAATTATGTACATGCTTTTAGCACCAAAAAAATAAAGAAAGAAGGAAGTTTAAAATGGCAAAAGGTGGCAAACAAAAAACACATAAAGCAAGTAGCAAAGTATTTAAAAAGAAAAAAAATGGAACTTTGACTTATAAATTGTCAAATGGAAACCATAAAACAAATAAAGACAGTTCTAAACAAGTAAGACAAAGAAGAACTAAGGGAGTTTTAAGTAAAGGAGAAGCTGACAGAATTAAATCTGTCATCTAAGTAGGTGAGAAATAATGGCAAGAGTTAAAGGTGGGTCTGTTTCAAAAAATAGACGTCGTAAAGTATTAAAACAAGCAAAAGGTTATTTTGGATCAAAACATAGATTGTATAAAACAGCACAAGAACAATTATTCCATAGTGGAGCTTATGCTTACCGAGATAGAAAGCAAAATAAGAGAAACTTTAGAAGATTATGGATAACAAGAATCAATGCGGCATGCCGCATGAATGACATCAGTTATTCGAAATTCATGAATGGCCTTTCTATTGCAGGAATTGAAGTCAATCGTAAGATGCTTTCTGAACTTGCAATTGACAATCCAACCGCATTTCAAGATTTGGTAAACATTGCAAAAGAATCTTTAAAATCTGGTAAAAAGATGGCAGCTAAAATTCAAAAAGAAGAGAAAAAAACAATAGCTCCTGTAAAAGAAGAAAAGCAAAAAGAATCCAAAAAAGACTATAGTACTTTAAGCTTGACAGAATTAAAAGCAATTGCAAAAGAACAAGGATTAAAAGGCTATAGCTCTATGAAAAAAGATGAATTAATTTCCAATTTAAAATAATGTCTCAAACGAGATATTTTTTTATGGTTTAAGTATTGCGTAACAAGTTAAAATTTGTTAAGATAAAAACAGAAGGTAGATAAATATGAAAAGAATAAAAAATCAAAAAGCAATATGGATTGCAGGAGGAACAGCTTTATTCATTTTAATAGTAATGATATTTGCTTTATCTAAAAAAACAGCAATACAAAAAGAAGAGGATTCATTAAGTGAAGAAGAAAAAAATAAAATTGCTTATACTTTACAAGAAAACAGTTGCTTAATAGAATATTTATTTTCTCCATTTAACGAAAGAACATTTGACTATCAAAATCTAGAAGAACGATTGGAATTTATTCGAAATCATCTATTTATTGAGTCATCAGTGGGAAAAATTGATGCTACTTCCATAATAGAATATCATCATAATAATGAGGAAAGCGGACCCATGGCAGAGGCTTTAATCAAAAAAGAATATTTAAAAGAACAATCTAAAAATTTCTTTGAAATAGATATTAAAGAGGAAGAATTTCTACCAGAACGAATTTTAGAAGGTTATGGAGATTATTATAATACTCAAATGTTACCAGATGGTGGATGTTTCCCATATTATCCCATTTTAAATAAAATAACGTATGATGAAAAAGCAGATACTTATTCCATCTATATTATAAATTATCAAGAAATTACAAAAGATGAAGACTATTTAAACCATAATCAAATTACAGATACGGAGTTAAAAAAACAATATAATAAAGAAAAAGTAGGGCAATTAATCATAACCTATCAGAAAAAAGAAGATAAAGTGAAATTAATAAAAGCAGAAGTATTAAATCCAAATGAATTTTCTCCTTATTATTTAGAAGACTAGCCATCTTCTTTTTTTATACGGATAGATTCACTTGCAGTTTTTTTTGTTTTTCTGTATAATTACTATTAGAATGAAAAATAGGAGTGCGCTATGAGAAAGATTATTGCGAGTATCGATATGGGTTCGAATAGTTTAAAGCTAGTAGTGGGTGAATTCTTACGAAATAAATTAAACATCTTAGCGGTAGCAGAAGAGTCAAGTATCGGAATTCAATTTGGCAAAGTAATAAATAAAGAAGAAGTTGTAGTAGCTTTAAAAAAAGTATTTGCAAAAGCGGAAGATATGATCGGTCTTCCAATAAAAAAAGTAGTAGCAAGTATTCCAAGTCAAAACGCCACTTTAGAAATAAGCGAAGGCAAAACCACCATTACAAATGAAGACCGTTGTGTAAAAAGTATTGATATAGTTCGAGCCATGCAAGCAGCAAGCTATAATAAAATCAAACAAGATGACGAATTAGCTTGTATTATACCAATTGGTTTTAAAATTGATGAAGAACGAGTTTTACTAAATCCTATCAATGAAAATGCAGAAAAGCTTGAGGTAAAAACCTTACTCATAACTGTTCCCAAAAAAAATGTTCATTCTTTAATAGATTGTATTGAAAAAATTGGAGTAGAAGTAATCGATATAGCTCCAACTTCACTAGGAGACTATGCTTGTTTTCAAAATTCTTCTTTAAAAAATGATATTGGTGCAATCATCAACATAGGCCAAGATACTACAACCGTTTCCGTTTTTAATAAAGGTATTATTCTAAATACTGCAGTAATCGAATTAGGTGGCAGAAACTTAGATAATGATATTGCTTATGTATATAAACTTACCTTATCTGACGCAAGACATGTAAAAGAAAAACTTGGCTTAGCGCATAACCGATTAGCAAATCCGGAAAATAAAATGGAAGTGACTAATAAACAAGGCGAAATCATTAAAGTCGATCAATATGAAGTAAGTAGTATTATCAATAGTCGTCTAGAAGAAATATTAAAGTTGGTGAAAAAACAAATAAACCTCTTAACAAAGAAAGAAATTCATTATATAATGATAACGGGAGGAGTAACGGAAATGTCAGATTTTGCATTATTGATTGAAGAAATTTTTGGTCATCATGCAAAAATTGCATCTGTTGCCGAACTTGGAGCACGAGATAATAAGTATTCTGCTTCAGTAGGATTAATGAAGTATTATGAAAATAAATTACAATTACGTAAAAAAGAGTTTTCTATTTTTAGTTTAGAAGAACAAGAAGAATTAAGTGGTTATGGGCGGAAAGTGAATTTTTCAGAAGATTCTATTTTGGGAAAACTATTTGGATATTTTTTTGACAATTAAGGAGAGTGTAATATGGACGGATTAAAATTAGACCCAATCGCAAAAATTAAGGTATTTGGTTGTGGTGGTGGTGGATGTAACGCTGTAAATCGAATGATTGAAGAAGGGGTACAAGGCGTAGAATTCTATGTTGTAAATACCGATTTACAAGTATTAAATGTTTCAAAAGCTAAAAATAAAATACAAATTGGTGAAAATATTACTGGTGGCCGAGGAGCAGGATCTAATCCAGAAATTGGTAGAGAAGCAGCTTTAGAAAGTAAGGCTCAAATTGAAGAAGCCGTTAAGGGTGCTGATATGGTCTTTGTTGCTTGTGGCCTTGGAGGAGGAACAGGAACTGGATCTGCCCCAATTATCGCTGAAATAGCTCAAGAAGCGGGAGCTTTAACGGTAGGAATCGTAACAAAACCTTTTCGCTTTGAAGGAAAAAAGCGAATGGAAAATGCCTTGATTGGTTTAGAAGAATTAAAAAAACATGTAGACACTTTAATCATTATTCCAAATGATCGCTTAAGAGATATTATAGATAAAACCACTAGTTTTCAAGACGCATTTAAAGAAGCAGATAATGTATTACATCGTGGAGTTCAATCTATTTCCGACTTAATTGCTGTAACAGGAATTATTAACTTAGATTTTGCAGATGTAAAGACCGTAATGGAAAAAAGTGGTACCGCTTTAATTGGAATTGGAATGGGAATTGGAGAAAATAGAGCTGTAGAAGCTGCTCATCAAGCTGTATCAACGGCACTTTTGGAAACAACTATCGATGGGGCTACAGATGCAATTATCAATATTACAGGAGGAGACACATTAACTTTATTTGAAATTGAGGATGCAATTGAAACGGTTCGAGAAGCTGCTAATAATGATATCAATATTGTATTTGGAGCGATTCAAAATTCCAATTTATCAGATGAAGTAATTGTAACTGTAATTGCAACTGGATTTGATGGAAAAAATGAAGAAGTAAATGAAACTTTACCAAAAAGAAGACCTGCTGGAGATTTAGATTCAGAGTATGATATCCCACCATTTTTAAGAAGTAGAGACGATTATTAAGATTTCAAATAGAAATCTTTTTTTTATGAATTTTATAACATCAATAAAAAGATTTGAAAAAGAAAACCATGATACATTTTTATCATAGGAAGTGAATTATGAAAAAGAAGTATTGGTATGGAATAATAGGTTGTATTATGATATTGATTCTAAGTATTTCTTATGCATATTGGAGTGTATATCAAGAACAAAATGGAACGAATCAAATG
>JAAVZT010000016.1 GCA_022791775.1 Bacilli bacterium | reverse complement strand
TACAAATTCTCTATGATAAGACAAATATTCTTCTCGTCCTTTAGTAGGGATCATCTTAATCTTTTTACCATTGAATATATCCAGTCTTTTTTGATTCATTGGTGAAATCCATGGAGAAACAAGCAAAGTTCCATCATTTTCAAATGAAATAAATCCTCTGTCAAACAATTTATCGTAAGTAGGGGTTAGCATGAAACCGTTTTTTGGATCTGTTTTTTCAAAATTATTAGACATTACCCATGGCTTAATATGTGACGCTATTAAAAGACGTTCGTCATTCACCATAGTTATTGGACAAAAAGGACATTCTTCTAAAAGCTTTTCTCTATATTTTCCCTGTCCAACTCTAGATTTTATTATAGTTTCTCTTTCGGAGGTTGATATATTAGAATCTTCTTCAATGGCTTCAATTTCGCTTTCTTGTAAAGAATCTAAATTATAATCTATAAATGGTCGAAAATAATATAACAAATTGTTTTCATTTTTTAATTTTAAAATTGAAATATAAGAAATATTTGGTAAAGCAATTTCTCTAATTAATTCATATGCCTTTGATTTAGAGTGTATATAAATTCTTGGAGGCTGAACATTTACTCGATAAATATTGAAATATAAATATTCTTCCAACATACTTGAGATTAATTCTAAACGTTTAGCGTATATTGAAGGCATATTTTCTTTATTTCTATATTCTTGATCAGGATGCAAATATTCATTTTTACAATCCATCAAATACTTTAGTAAGTCATCTTTTTTTATTAAGCATTTTCCATTAAAATCTTCAAAAAAATCTAAAGTTGAATTATCAGTTGTTTGCCCAACATAAAATTTTGCCTCTCCATGACCACTTCCAGTTTTGTTAGAGTCTTTTACAAAACAATCAGGAATAGTTATAGTTTCTTTTGTATCTACAATTTCATATTCTATATTGTCAATAATTATTTTATTCATTACATTCACCATCCTCAAACATAGACATATTTAATTGTTTTAAAATCTCTATAAAATTATTGGAAACTATACTATTTCCCGCTTGTTTATACATTTGCGTATCACTAACTACTATTTTAAATCTATCATCAAATCCCATTAGCCTTAAACACTCTCTAGGTGTCAATTTACGTATTCTATTGTCTTTTGAAATGTAATTATCTACTCCTGCTCGATGCATTTTACCCATAGTAGATAACAAGGGTCTTGCAATATCTAAGTCAATTTCAGGCTTTGAGTAAAAGTTTTTCGTTCCCGTTTTCATTACATACTTTGCAACTTTTTCTGATAAAAAATATTTATCATCAATTTTATTTGGTCCTTCACAAATAAAATCACCATGCCAATTAAATTGTTGATTTGCTTTTTCACACAAAGCAATATCTCCATTTATTTGTGTGTATCTTTTCTGAATATTTTTTTCACTAGTAACGAATGCTACTCCCTTATCATTTAAATAATATTTGGAATCAGGATTATCTTCAAGTAAATCTTTCATAGTTATTTCTAATTTTAAAGGCTTTGGAAACTTAAATTTAACGGAATGGTCTTTAAATCCAACTACAAATAATCTTTCTCTATTTTGAGGTATGCCATAGTCTTTGGAATTCATAATTTGTTTTGTGATTTTATATCCTAATTTTTTAAATTCTTTTTCTATAGTTTTCCACGTTTCTCCACCATTATGATTTAGTATTCCTTTTACATTCTCATATATAAACATTTTGGGTTGAATTTCATTAACCAATCTACAAAATTGAAATATTAAAAGACCTCTAGAATCTTCTAATCCTTTTCTTTTTCCTACCATTGAGAAAGATTGACATGGACTACCTCCAACAAAAAGGTCTACTTTACCATTGTAATCTGTACCATCCAGTAATTTTATATCTAAATGAAAATCATCCTCATCAATTTTATAGTTTGCTATATAACTTTTTTTTACATAATTTTGCTTTGTGCTTTGTGATGTATATAACTTATCGACATATTCTTTTTTCTCTCGTTTAGATTTCATTTTTTTAATATTTTTTAATTCTTTGTCTTCATCGTACTTTACTGGTATATCTCCATTATCACAAGCAAATACAATTTTGTGTGGAATCTCTAATCTGTCTAATGCATGTTCAATAGAACCTATTCCACTAAAAACAGTTGCTACTCTTATCATATATAACCTCCTAATGCAATATTAATTTTATCATATATTATTTAAAATGTCTGGTACATAAAATTTTTTTGTTTTTTTTATTTTCCTTTTTGGCACAAATTTAGTTATTATTATTCTCTTTTTTTTTGAATCTTGCTTAACAATTTTTGCTGATCTTTTGACTATTTTTCATTTTAATCAATGACTAACTTACACAATTGTATAGAAATTCTTAACTCTATCTCGTTATTTTAAGCTATTTTTTTTTCAATTAAGTTACTTACTATAAATTTCCAAATAAACAGATGTGATATATTAGCATTTTTTAGTCAAATTAATCTATTTTAAATCATTCATTACACCTTGTATTAAATTTAAATCAGATGAAAACATTTATTTTACATTTGCTTTTTAAATAAAATTAAAGGAATGATAACATTAAAGCATATACATTAAAATATTATTAAAAACGGTTTTAATGACTTTTAATAATCTTTTAAACTTAACATATATTTATGATATTATCATAAAATAAGGTGTTATATATTAGGTTAAATCCTATTAATAATTCAAATCGCTCTTCACCCAAATATCATGCTATCATAATCCTTATCTAATTTTATAATATAATCTTTCTGCAACAATTTTTTTCATTTCTTCGACATTATCGCCACTCTATTTTTCGTTAACTTTTCAGCAACTCCAATGGTTAAATTTTTAGTATCCGTTATTTTAATTCCAACCAACTCAGTATTCTTCCAGCTACATTAATTATTAAAACTTTCTTATTATTGTAGTCATTTTCCATAGCTTTGATTAAATAATAGTTTTCATTGCTATGACTAATATTTAATATTTAAGTCAAACTTATTAATTAAATAGTTTAATAAGCTTTTTCTTTCCTGGATAAAGTTTCTAAAAACACTAGGAGCAAAAATATGTGTATTATCATACTTTAAATTATACTCACTTTTATTTTTTCAAAAAAATCACATAATTCTTTTAAATTACTTTCACTGATATCTTTTTCTAATTCAAAATCATTTTTAAAATAAATAAAATATTTTTTTATCAATTTTATTTCCTTTTCAAAGCTATAAATTTTTATGGTTAAAGAACTTGAGCAATTAATAATTTTTTCATAATACTATTCTTTTTCAATTAATTTTCTTCTTATTATTTTTTTATAAATACTCAACAGGTTTCATTTTTTTAAGTATCTAATGCCAATTCTTTCATAATCCACTTAATATCTTCAATTGATTTGTCAATATTAAATCTTCCATTGCCTACTGGATAATATACGGAATAAAATTTATATTTTTTATTATTGATCTCTTTTTCAAACATCTTTTTTCGACATTGTGATACGGCAATCTTTTCATTTAATATGATAGAACTCACTTGATTTCCAAATAAAATAATTACTTTTGGGTTTATTATCTCAAATTCTTTTTCAAGTAAATGAAGATATTTTTTGAAAACTTCATTTGGTAACTCTCTAGCATCTACTTGAGTACATTTGCCAAGATTCGTAATAAAATATTTATGTTTTTCAATATCATTATAAACAATACTTGCAAATTCTTCAGTCCATTCTGATCCTTTTATACTTTTAATTTTGGTATAAATTTCACCCTCTAATAAATTTACAGCATAAAATAAATCCCAAATATTTTTTGTTCCAATCCAAGGCGATTTTATCCCTTTCCATGTTTTGGCAGCTGCAACGCTCTTACCTGTTGGATTCATAAAAACAAAGCAAATATTCGGATTATTTTTGCATCCTCCATTATAAATAGAGTTTAATTCTTTTGCTCCATATTTCTCTTGTAATTTATCATACTCTTTGTTTAAATCTTCTAATTGCATTTTAAATCACCTTATTAATTATTAATACAAAAATATTGTATTTTTGGGAATATCTTTTTATAAGTTTTTAAATAGCATTATAACCTTTATTTATAAGTGTTTACGGCATTTTTGTTTTTGAATGATATTCTTATAAATTGTTACAATTTCTTATATTTTCACTTTCAAAAGTAGTAAATTAGTAGTAAAAATTTTGAAATCTTTTAAAGTATTAATTTTAAATATTTAAAAAATACTATGACATTGCACAGTAACAGTATAAGAATATCTATTTATAAAAGCAAGATTTAGTGGCGTAGCCACTTAAGTCCTCGCCATAATAAGGTATAGTATTACCTCTTATTATGTAGCATGAAGCATGTAGCAAATAAATTTTGTAAATTAATTTGCTATTATTTAAAACAATAGTCATCAATAATCTATACTTTAATCATATAGTATTTTTCTAAATTCTATTATAATAGTACAATTTTTTTGTATTTTAATAGAAATAATTATAACAAGAGAAGGAGGATGACAAACATTTAAAAAAAGAATAATATATTTAGCAAAAAGGGGGGATTATTATGGGAATACCAAAGTTAAATTTAAAAGAATTTTTAAACGAAAACAAAAGATATAAAATATTAAAAAGATGTGAAGATACTACAATAATAAAATTTCCTAATGGGGAATTATTAAAAATACTCGATGATGAGTTACTAAAAATAATATCTAATACTGGTTACAATTTAGAAACTAGACTAAATGAAGTAAAAAATTTAACTGGTTTTGCTAATTTCTCTTGGCCAACTATGATGCTCGAGGATGAAAATATTGTTAAAGCTTATTCAATTCCATATATTCCAGGCGTTGATTTTACTGATTATTATGAAAATATATTTGATTTAGCTAGTTACGCAAACATTCACTCTCAAATTGAAAATAACATAAAAGCTGGAAATAATACCGGAATAGTTTTCCCGGATTTGTGTACAACAGAAAATATTAGAATTACTGCTGATGGTAAAGTGTTTTTCATAGACTATGATGGTTTACAAATAAAACAAATGCCAGCAGTAGGTTTTTCAGATTTTTTAGGAACACCTAGGGAAGTATTAAGCGAAAAATACTATGATTATAAATTTGGTTTATTCACAAAAGAATTAGATATAAAAAGTGCAATCTTCCTATATTTCGTTGATGTATTTGGAATTAATTTGGCTGCAGTTAATAGAATAAATCCAGAGACTGGTAGAATAGTTACCTTAGATGAAATATTTTCTATAATTAACTTAAATGATTCCGATATACAACAAAAAGTATGGAATTATTTCAACCAGCAATAGCGAATGAGTTTCTAGGTAATGATCTTTATAAACTTGCAGAAAAATATAAATTAGTTATGCCTTTTCCTAATGCTCCAACAAAGATGTTAATAAAAAAACAATAAAATTACAAATTAATATTCTATTTGAAAAAATATATACAGTAGTAAATTAGTAGTAAAATATCTTTAAAATCTCGCATACGCGCTTATAAATAAAGGTTTTACTAATAATAACTACTTTTTATTCTAAAACTTATTAATATTTAATAACGCACTATAATAATTGCTTTCCCAATAACAAAAATATACACTTATTTTAAAATAAAATGTTAAAACTTCACCTATATGAAGTTTTTGGATCATTTCTCTAGAATACTAAAAAATTGCTTTATGTGACTTTTAGTAAATTGCTTTCCTTTACAATTAGCGTACTGTAGAGAAATAATATATCCTGCTTTTCATAATCGATATATTGATTTGTTAATGACATATCAATGTATCTTAAATCAATTAAAGTGATTTTTTTGTAATAAGGTATCAATAATGGAGCTAGACTGCTTGCAAAGGAATCGCGAAAAATAATTAGTTCTTTTTCTGAATCAGCATTTGAGTTTTCTATGCTTAAAATAGCACTTGGACCATTTAAGAAAACACTATAAGAGTCTATTGTTCCTAATTTATCCAAAGTATATACAGGAGTTTCATTATATTCTAAATAGTTGACTTTAGCCTTTTCTATTGTTTCATTTGTTAAATAAACAAGTGGTTCTTGAGAGGCATACAATGGAGCTTTGGAAAAAGAAGAGCCTTGAAAATTATCATATTGTTTTTTTTGATAATTTTCTTTTTGATTTAGTAAGGAAAAGTGCTGTTCTAATTTATTCAATATTTTCAAATAAGAAGGTTGTTTTAAGTGAATATCTGTTTTGTAATAATCTTCTAATTGAAAATCATTCATGATATCAATATAAGGAATGTTTATTTCTTTTTTTAATTTCTGAATCATATAATCAAAATCCATTTTAGGATATTTTTGAGAATCTAAAAAATAACTTTTATCTGGTATGATACTAAAAAATATATTATGATTTGTTAAATATTGATTTTGTATTTTATTTATTTTACTAATAAAGCCGTTGAGTTTCTTTTCTTCGATATTATCATTTTTTTCAATCATAAAATCATTTATGAGATAAACTTGATTGCTCTCTTTATTTTGTAATAAACTGCGTTCTACAAAGGAATTTAAAGCTAAAAAATGATTTCGCCATGGAAGTTGATCTCGAAAGAATGGATCTAAATTATGAAAAATATCTTTTTTTAGTTCTTGTTTCGTCATTAACTTACGACGTTCATAGGTTGAAAATTCTTGATCTTTGCTCATTAAAATATAAATTCCACCTAGGAAAAGTATCCCAACAAATAAAATCGATAGTAATTTTTCTTTCATATATTAAAACCTAAAATAAATAAATGGCTGAAATGAATTAGATACTATTTTTGCTATTGATAAGATAAATAATATTAGAATATAGCTCACTGAAACAAAATCGATCCACTTATTTTCTTTTCCTTTCTGTAATTTGTATATTAATTTTTTCCACCAAGGGCCAATCCCAATACAAGCAAGGATCAATATGACGAAATAATTTGATAAATTATAAATGATATCTTGATTTATGATAGGGACAGCGATTCCGATCATTCCTTTTAAAAAAATAACCATTTGATTGAAATCTGTAATATTAAATATTATAAAGCTTACTAAAATTACTAAAAATGTATATATGTGTGAAATGAAACCTTTCTTCAAATATTTTTTGAGAATCCATTTTTCGAATACTAAAAAACAAAAGAAATAAAGGCCCCAAAAAATAAAGTTCCAGCTAGCTCCATGCCATAGTCCGGTTAAAATCCAAACCAGCAAAAGATTCCGAATTTGGATTGGTATAGAACAACGATTTCCTCCTAATGGAATATAGATATAATCTTTAAAGAAATTAGATAGTGTCATATGCCATCTACGCCAAAATTCTGTTATAGAAGAGGAAATTAAAGGATAATTAAAATTTTTTGGAAAGTGAAATCCAAACATTTTTCCAAGACCTATTGCCATATCCGAATATCCAGAAAAGTCATAATAAATTTGAAGCGTAAAACCGAGTGCTAAGATCCAAATTGCTACCATGGATGTTTGAATTGTCATCAAATTCATACATAAATTATATAAGGTATCCGCAATCAATACTTTTTTTCCAAGACCAATCACAAACTTAATAATACCTGCACTAAAATCTGTAATATTTTCTTTTCGCTTTTTTAATTCTTTTGCAATATCTTGATATCTTACAATCGGACCTGCTATTAATTGTGGAAATAATGTTATATATGTACAATAATTTAAAATATTTTTTTCATGCTCTATTTTATTTAAGTAAACATCTATTAAATAACTAATATTTTGAAATGTAAAAAAACTAATACCCAATGGTAAAACTACGTTTAAAATGGGAAGTTTATGAGGAAGAATATAATTTATATTTTCGAAAAAGAAATTTGCATATTTAAAATAAAATAACAAACCGAGATTAAATAATAAACCAAGAATTAAAAATATTTTGGTTTTCGTTTTGTAGATTTTTTTTCCGAATATATAATTTATAAAGCAGCTTATAAGGAGTAAGAAAAGATATTTTTTTTCTCCCAAATAATAAAATAAAATACTAAAAAGAAACAAAACATAGTTTCTGTATTTTTTTGGACAAATATAATAACAAAGAAGTAAACACGGTAAAAAAAAGAAGAGAAAGCTTATACTAGAAAATAACATACTCTCTCCTATTTTAAATTTTCAAAATTTTCTTTTATCTTTGGAGCTATGTCATTTGACATAATTAAAACAACTAAATCTCCTTTTGATAACACATATACATTTTCGGCTTCTACACAAATCCATTTACGTGGGTCTGCTTTTTCTTTGATTTCATTTACCATTTCTTCGCTATTTTTAGCATCTTTTAAACGAATTAATACAACAGAATGAGGTGTTGCTCCAGTCATAGCCTCACTGGCAATTGCTTCTTGATATTCTTTAGTTGAAAAGGCATAATACTCAAAGTTTTCTTCGGTTAACTCTACATTTTCTAACATCATAGGTTTTTCTTCATCGGAAATTCCTTCATAAAGTTTATCCATAATTTCAGGCAATGTTCCTTCAATATTTTTTTCTCCACACCCCGTAATTAACATACACATCATAAAGATGCAAAAAATACCAATTTTCTTTTTCATTTTTTCACTCCTTGTTTTTTATTATAACAAATCAAGAAAAAGGACTCAACTAAAAACTAATGTAATATTACATACTGAAAAATACAAGAACTTAATTTTATACTATCATATTTTACCTCATGATTATCAATTATAGTTAAATCTTCTTCTATTAATAAAGTTCCAATTTTTAAAATGTTTTCTTGATCTATTTCCACAAGTTTTGCTGTTATTTTTTCTTTATTTAAAATCTTTTTATCAATTGTTGTATTACTCGCTATCACTACATCGATTTTTTTCTTTAAATATTTTTGTAAAGCATTTAAATGATCGCTTACACGATAATCTGACGTTTCTTCTTTTTGGGTTAAAGCATTACAAAGATATATTATTTTAGCGTTGGTTCTTTGCAGAGCCTTTTGTATTTCTTGGCTGATGAAATTCGGAAGGATACTTGTATATAAACTTCCCATACTAACTATTATGAAATCAGTGTCTAGAATAGCTTCTATTATTTCGATTAGCACTACAGGTTCTTTTTGATACCTTAGGCTTTGAGTAGCATGAAATTTTGCAATTTCTTCTTCTCCTTGAATAAAAATCCCTTCTTTTGTCTCTCCTTGTAAAATTAAATAATCTTCCGATAAAGGAAGAATTCTAGGTTTGATTTGAAACAATTCTCTCATATAATCGATAGCGGTTTGGAGACTTCCTGTTTGTTTTAGAAAAGCAGTCAATATTAAATTACCTACTGCATGCCCATCAAGATCACTTTCTGTCTGAAAACGATATTCTAATATATTTTTGATTTGATTAGGTAATTTGGAACTATGGGTTAAAACTTTTCGAATATCTCCTACAGCTGGTATTTGAAATTCTTTTCTTAGTTTTCCAGTGGAATTTCCGTTATCGGCGACACTGACAACTGCCGTGATGTCTAATGGAAATTCTTTCAATCCTTCCATAACACTAGATAAGCCTGAACCTCCACCAAATAATAATACTTTTTTCATTTTTTCACCAGTATAATTATATCTTATTCTAATTATTTTCATTCATTCTTTTCGATAACTTTCAAATTTAGCATGACGAAGAAAATTATTTTTGGTACGTTCTGTATAGCTTACTTCACATTGATATATAATGGGAATTGTTATATAGTCTTCGGTTATGTTTTCTAAATTATTCTTATTTTGTTTTGAAAGATTTTGGATTAATTTAGCTAGTTCTCTTTTCTTACCTAATAAAACTTTTCCACTAAAATAATATTTTCCTTGTTTTTTTTCACCTAATATCAATGTTATAGAAGAACTTAATTGATTATCAATATATCCACATATCCAAAAATATTCTTTTTTTATATTTTTTATTTTAATCCATTCTTTGCTTCTTGTATTTATTTTGTAAAGACTATCTATTTTTTTGGCGACCATTCCTTCTAATTGCAGTTTTTTAATTTCTTGAAATATTTGAATTCCTTCCTTTTTAATATATTTTACTTTGATAAAATATTCTGAGTCAGGTATTTGATTTAATACTTCTTTTCTCTGCCACAAAGGATTATTTATTAACTCTTTATTTTGATATAAAATATCAAAGCAGACGAATACAACTGGCTCTTTTTTGGATAAATATTTTATTTTATTTGGTTCTTTTTGTTTCGCTCTAGTTTGTAATTTAGAAAAAGATGGCCGTCCTTTATCAAATAATACGATCTCTCCATCCAATATGGTATCGTACTTTATCCATTTTTTAATCATTTGTAACTCAGGAAATAAATGGGTTAAATCCCTACCCTTTCGACTTTTAATAGAAATACCTTTTTGGGTTGCAAAAAGAATTGCTCGGTAGCCATCAAATTTTATTTCAAAAATATAATTTTGATTATGAAAGGGCTTTTCACTTTCCTCTAATAGCATTGGATGCCATGTTCGATTATTCCATATGTTCATTTCTTCTTTTTTAAACTCTTTTCTAAAGCTTCCATCAAATCATTTATTTGGCGATGCGGTTTCTTTTTTTGGGCTTTTACTTTTTTCCCATTTAGTTTATCGTCTATTGCTTTTCTTATATTATCTTGATATTCATCCTTATATTTTTCTGGTTCAAAGGTCCCTTTTAGCGAATCAATTAACTGAATTGCTAAATTGAGTTCTTTTTCATTTAGTTTTCCATTTAATTCTTGATTGGGAATGTTCACTTCTTCTTCAAAAAAAAGAGTTGTCATAATAATTCCTGTTTCCGAAAATCTTAAAATACAATAATAAAATTTACTGCCAATTACAGTTTTTGCTAAAGCAACTTGTTTGGTTTTTTTTAAAGCTTCACAAAATAAAAGATATGCTTTTGATTTTGTTTCTGTTTGCAAAAAATAACTTTTTTCAAAATAACTAGGATCAATTTCTTTTAATGGAATAAAGGATACAATCTCAATTTCTTTTTCATTTTCTGGTCTAAGATTATTTAATTCTTGTTTATCGAAAGTTAAAAAAGAATCTTTTTCATATTCATACCCTTTTATAATTTCTGGTTCTTTTAATGGTTCTTTACAGTGAGAACAATATTTTACATAGGAAACACGGTGGAGACATTTTTTGTGCAATTGATTGAAAGCTGTATCATTGTTTTTAATAATAGGATTCATTACAACGGGTATATTTACTAATGCAAAAGAGATATTACTGTGAATATTTGGCATGAAAATCACCTGTTTTTATTATTTACACTTTTGTACATTTTTATGTTAAGAATATTTTTACTATCAAAATTTCAAAAAAAAACGATAGGATTCTATCGTTATGCTTCTAATTTGGCAATGCTCTTTTTTGTAGCTTCCACAGCTTTTTTTCTTACAGCTTCTATGGCTTCTTCTAAGACTGGTTCGCTTTTTGTCTTGATATATTTTGACAATTCCTTACATTCTTTTTCTATTCTTTTAGCTTTTTCTTTCGCTATTTTAATTACTTTTTCCTTATCTAAATCTTTTAGTTGTTCTTCAATTTTGTTTATTCTTTCTTCAACATAATTTTTGATATCTTGTTTATCTATTTTTTTTAATTTATTTCGAAGTTCTTCAATTTTATTTTTTAAATCTTTTCGTGTTTCTTTTCCACTTTTTGGTGCCAATAATACGCCTATTCCTGCTCCTAGTGCTGCACCAATACCAAGAGAAACTACTGTTTTTTTCTTCATGGATAACCACCATCTTTCTATAATTACATTATATTCGCTTTTGAAAAATTGGTCAATTTGAGGACTAATTAATTGACATTTATTTGAATTAAAACATTACGATATTTGTAAAATAATTTTTAATGCTTGGATAAAAATAAGTTAAAATTAATACATAAGCTATACTACAGCAAAGTCCTGCTAATACATCACTTGCATAATGGACTCCTAAATATACTCTACTTAATAAAACCAATATTATCATTATAATGCAACTAATTACTAATAAAGTTTTAAAAAAAGAGGACAATAGGAAATGATGGATAAAAAAGATAATAAAGCTAAAGAAAGTTGTGGCAGCCATGGTATGACCACTTGGAAAACTATACCCTTTTTCTTTCACGATGGGATTAATGGAAGGTCGTAATCGTTTAATTAGAAATTTTAGACAATTATTTAAGATGACTTCTCCTACCATACCCCAAAAAAGAAAACTTTGATCAAATTGAGAATCTATGAAAAAAATACTAATTATAATTCCAACAGAAATTCCCATCATACTTCCAAAAAAAGTAATAAACTTCATTCTTTTTGTATTGGTGTGGTTTATTTTTTTTGCAATTTTATTATAAAACCAGTTATCAAATTGTTCGATTTTCTTAAAGATAACAAAATATAATATTATTAGAAAAAAAAGAATGAAAATACCTGCTAAAACAAGAGATGTAATGTTTTTTTCCATAAACACTCCTTTCTTTAATTAAAAAATACTTCATACCATTTTAAAAAGCAATAGATTGTCCATACTTTCCGATAGTTATCTTTTTTTGTTTCTTTATGTTCTTCTAATAATTGTAAAATGTATTCTTGATTAAAAAATTCAGTGGCGTTAGCACTTTCAAAAGTCTTTTTAATTTCTTCATAAAAGTCTTCTTCCCTCATCCAATCACGTAAAGGAACCGGGAATCCTAATTTTTTCTTTTTGTAAGATTCATTTGGAATAACTCTTTTGGCAGCATCTCTTAGGGCCACTTTGGTAGTTTCTTTTGATACTTTATGTTTTAAAGGTAGTTCTCTTGCCACTTTAAAAACTTCGGTATCGATAAACGGAACACGTCCCTCAATTGAATTAGCCATTGTCATTCGGTCTGCTTTTTGTAAAATATCTTTCATTAACCAAAAGTTAATGTCAATTGCTTGCATTTTTATAATATCTTCTTGTCCTTCGTATTCACGATAAACATATTTCGTAATTTCTTTATCCGTTAACGTAATTGGATTTTTTAATACTTTTTTCTTTTCTTTGGTACCAAAAACCCGATTGACACCAATATAATAATCTTCTACTTTTTCTCCACGACGAATAAAAAAATTGACTCCTCTTATTTCTGGGAATAACTTACAAAATGAGGCGATAGCATGACGGATACAAAAAGGGATTTTATTATACCATTTGAAATCAAAATGATAAAAATTATAACCTCCGAAGAATTCATCAGCTCCTTCTCCAGAAAGTACTACTTTTACATCTTTACTGGCTAATTTTGAAACAAAATATAAAGCGACAGCTGCTGGATCACTGGATGGCTCATCCATATAATACATAATATCAGGAATGGCTTTTAAATATTCTTCTTTTGTAATTATTTTATTTTTATTTTTTATTTTTAATTTTTTTGCTAAGTCTTTCGCTAGTTCTATTTCACTATATTTATTATTTTCGTATCCTACTGTATAGGTATTTTCTGGTTTGGCTAATGAAACAATATAGGAAGAATCTATTCCACTCGATAAAAATGAGCCGATTTTAACATCACTGAGTTGATGACATTCAACAGAATTTTTCATGATTTGCGCAATTTTATCTACGCTTTCTTCATAAGTATCATTATTTTTATCAAAGGTTAATTCAAAATAATTATCTATACTAATAATTCCATCTTTATAAAGAATATAATTACCTGCATCTAAGCGATTTACGCCTTCAAAAAAAGTTTCGGTTGTTGGTGTAAAACTAAAAGATAAATAACCAGCTAAAATTTCTTCATTTAACTTTTTTTCAAAACAAGGATGTTCAAAAAATGATTTAATTTCGGAGCCAAACAAGAATGTTTTATCTTTTTTATAATAATAGAAGGGTTTGATTCCAAAAGGATCTCTTGCTCCAAATAAAATCTTTTTCTTCTGATCCCATATTACAAAAGAAAACATTCCACGGAGTTTTTTTGGCATTTCAATTCCCCATTCTTCATAACCATGAAGAAGTACTTCTGTATCTGCATTTGTTTTAAACTCATGGTGAGATAATTCTTTTTTTAATTCTTGATAGTTATAAATTTCTCCATTAAATACAACTACTAACGATTCATCTTCGTTAAACATTGGTTGATTTCCATTTGCAATGTCAATAATAGATAATCTTCGATGACCCATTGCCATTAAATCATCGATATAATATCCTTCTCCATCTGGACCTCGATGCTTTATTCGGTCTGTCATTTTTTTTATAATTGCTTTTTTCTTTTTTTCATCCCCTACAAAACCAGTAAAACCACACATTTTTATTCACCTATACTTTCCATAATTTTACGATATATATCTTCTGTAATAATTCTTCTACTTACAATGACACTATTATTAATCCACTTATTCATATTTGTTAAATAATCTTGTTCCACTTCTTTTTTTGGAGTAAACGTTTTTGTCTTGGCAACATATGTTCCCGAATCACTAATCCAACTCATGTCTGAAAAGATGGCTAAACCTTCAGCGTCACTTAATAAATCATGGCCGATCATTAAGCGTGAATCATATTCTAATCCAAATAGATTTAATATGGTTGGTAAGACATCTATTTGACTTCCCGTTTTCGAAATGGTTGTTTTTTCTTCCTCATTATTCCAAATAATAAACTCACTGTGATGAATTTCAAATAATTCATCTCGCTGATATTCGGATAATTCATTTAATTTGTCTACTTCAATTACATACGGATAATGATCTCCGACTAAACAAATTACTGTGTCATCTAATTTTCCTTGTTCTTGTAATTGTTCTAGCAAATATTCTACTGCTTGATCTAATTCAATTTGAGCTGCTAGATAACCCTTTACTGTTTCGCTATATGGTAAATCTTTTACCAATTCATAATTTCTTTTTTTAGATGTTAAGTTATATGGTGAATGTCCACTTACACTAATATAATAGGTGATAAATGATTCTTCTTGTATATATTTCGGAACCGTTTTTTTCATCATATCTAAATCACTTGGAGGATTTAGATCCCAACTGCAATCGATTAATTCTTCCATTCCACTGTTACATGCTAAATAATTTGGAAAACCGAGCGTTGGCATGGTTTTATCTCGATCATAAAAATTATGTTCCCAGTTATGATAAGCATGAGTTTGATAACCAACTTTTCCAAATGCATTCCCAATAGAAAATGGAAGGCTTACTTTTCCTTTATACCATTCATTTAAAGTTTCCATGGTTGGAATTAAACCTGTCATAGCTTGGAACTCTCCACCAGTTGTGCTTAAAAATACTGGTGAATAAAAATTCGAAAAATGAAATCCAGAATTAGTTAATTTGTATAGAGTAGGCGTTAATTGTTCTGATACAGCTAATGAATTAAATGATTCTGCTAAAATAAAGATCAAATTTTTTCCTGTATATAGTCCTGTATATTCATTTTTGTTGGTAGCTATTTCATTATTAAAATATTCATATAAAGAGCGATTAATTGGCTCCTTTTCTGCTTCTGTTAGTGATTCAAAATCGATATCTAATTCATTATAAGTTATTTCTTTTGGCTTAGAATCTCCTCGTTTATTAAAGTTCAATTCCTCTTCAAACCCAAAAATAGCACGATTAATGTCTTTTATTTCACTTGTTAGTAGTCCAAATGTGCGAATTGAATTCATCAAATCATCTTCTTTCCAGTAAAGACGATAAGCTGATTTTTCTTGATTTTTAAATGGAAATAAAATGAGAAGAGAGCAAAGAATTGAGATTCCAAATATTACTAAAATTTTTTTCTTTTCATAATAATAGGTTTTTTCAAAATTCATTTTTCTGATTCGCAATAAGTAATAAATGAATGGTAACCATAATATAAGTAAAGCGGCAATATTTTGTTTTAAAACCAAGAAGAAAATATTTAAAAATTCAAAAGCTTGACTTGCTAATGTGGTAACACGAATTGTAAATGGAACAGAAAATAATTTCATATAGATAAAGTTACCAGAGAAAACTATAGATAATATTACTAAGAAGATTCCTATCATAATTTTATTTGTTTTTGGCTTTCCTAAACTAGATAAAAACGTAAATATGGTAGCCCATATTAGGCTAAAAACGCTTGTATAAATCAAATTAAAGTTCCATATACTTCCATAAATAAAAGACCTATGCCATAATTCAAGGTACATAATAATAATAAAATATAATGAAATTAAATGTGAATATCTTTTCATAATTACTCCTTTTATTATTATTTTCGGTTGTCAGTTTTTCATGCTTATTTATTTTATCATATTCTATGAAATTTGTAAAAAAGTGTCGATTTAAAAAAAACAGAATATAACTTGAACTCTGATTATTTTTTAATAAGAGATAAATTTACTTTCTCTTTTTCTAAGTCAATATGGTCTACGTAACACTTTACAATTTGGCCAACATGAACAATTTCTTTTGGATCGCTCACATATTGAGTACTCATTTTTGATATATGAATTAATCCATCATTATGTAATCCAATATCTACAAATGCTCCAAAGGAAACTACATTTCGAATGGTTCCTTCTAATTCCATTCCTTCTTTTAAGTCTTTTATTTCTAAAATATCACTTTTAAGTAGCACATTTTCTAATTCATCTCTTTGATCTAATCCTGGATGAATTAATTCATAAATTATGTCTTCCAGTGTGTAGTGATCTGTTTTTAAATCTTCTTGCATTTTTTCAATGTCTATATGTGATAATGTTTCTTTAAAATCAGGTTTATCTATATCTTTAATCTCTAAATGACATAGCGCTAATAATTTTTCTGCTACAGGATAACTTTCTGGATGGATTTTAGTTCGATCTAAAGGATTTTCACTATCAAAAATTTTTAAAAATCCAATACATTGCTCAAATGTTTTTTCGCTTATTCCTTTTAATTTTTTTATTTCTTCGCGATTTTTAAATGGAGTTTTACTTTTATATTCCATAATTTTCTCAATTGATTTCTTATTTAATCCAGAAATATATTTTAGAATACTGGAACTAGCCGTGTTGATATTGACTCCAATTTCATTTACAATTTTTGATACAGTAAAACTAAGCGCTTCTCCTAAATTTTTTTGATTTACATCATGCTGATATTCTCCTACCCCAATACTTTTTGGGTCAATCTTCACTAATTCAGATAGAGGATCTTGAATTCGGCGACCAATTGAAATAGCACTTCTTTTTTCTACCGTTAAATCAGGAAATTCTTCGATGGCTAATTTACTTGCAGAATATACACTTGCTCCTGCTTCGCTTACAATATTATATTTTACATTTAAACCTTTTATGGCTTCTGCTACAAACATTTCACTTTCTCTCGAAGCCGTTCCATTTCCTATTGCTATTACGTTTACTTGGTATTTATTAATTAAATTTCGTAAAATTTCACAACTTTTTATTTTTTCATTCTTTGGTTCATGCGGATAAATGGTGCTGATTTCTAGTACTTCTCCAAATGGATTTAATACGGCTAATTTACAACCTGTTCGGAAGGCAGGATCGAATCCAAGTACTACTCTATTTTTTATAGGTTTTGTCAATAAAAGATTTTCCAAATTTTTTTTAAATGTTTCAATAGCCATGCCTTCTGCATTTTCTGTTAATTCGGTGCGTATTTCCCGTTCGATACTAGGTAGTATTAATCGCTTTAAAGCATCTTTTATTGCATCAGTAACAAAGTCGATGACGAAGGATTGAGAATCTTTTATACTTTTCTTTTTTAAATTTTCTAAAATTATTTCTTTTTCATATTCTAAACTGACACTTAAAACATTTTCTTCTTCTCCACGATTTAATGCTAGTATCCGATAATGTTTGATATATTTTATTCGATCTTGAAAGTCATAATACATGTCATAGGTCTTTTTTTCATCTACTGCATTTTTTTTCATTTTACTTGTTATGAGCCCATTATTAAATATATAATTTCGAATCCACTTTCGATAATAGGCATTATCACTATACCATTCACTAATAATATATCCTGCGCCTTCTAATGCTTTTTCTGGTTCTATTTGGTAACCGGTTGCTAATTTTTCTAAACTTCCAGTAGTAGGAAAACTCATTATTTTTTTAGCAAGAGGCTCTAATCCAGCTTTGATCGCTTCACTGGCTTTCGTTTTTTTCTTTTCTTTAAATGGACGGTACAAATCTTCTACTTCGGTTAATTTTTCACATGCTCGTATTTCTTTTTCCAATTCTTCCGTTAATAAATCTTTTTCTAGAATTAAACGAATTACATCTTCTTTTCTTTTTTCTAAATTACATAAATAGGCATAATCCTGCTCTATGATTCTGATTTGCTCTTCATCTAATGCGCCGGTGACTTCTTTTCGATATCTTGCGATAAACGGAATCGTTGCACCACTTTCTAATAAGTTTAAAACGCTTTCTACTTGTTTTTCTTGAATATTCATTTTTTTTGCTAATTCATTTATAATTTCCATTTTTTCACTCCTAAATAAAAAGATTGAATGCTCAATCTCCAATTGTTATGACAGCACTTAAGCTTTTCCCAATATCATCTATTTGTTGCTCTTCTGTGTTTTTATAAATGATTTTTAAGGTATATTCTTTAGTAGTTCCTCCAGGAATGCTCATGTTGTCTTTTAAAACTGTTGCTGAGGTGGTTGTATCGGGTAATATTTGATTGTCGGATTCATGAATTAAAAAGTTTGTTCCCTCTTCTAATGTTATAATTAAATCATTTTTATTGATAAAATTATTTGTGACTGATTTCCAAAATAATTTAAAAAATACTTCTCCAGTTCCCGTATTTTTTATTTGAAATTTCTTTGTAATAACATCTCCTGGAATTAAATTTTCACCTGTCATTTCCCCATCTAACAAAGTTGCTTCTAAACTAGAAGCAGTTATATTATGATTTAAATCCGGACCTTTTTCAAATGCTGTAGAATAAAATGAATAAGTGCCTCCTATTACAATTCCTATTAGTATTAATATGGATAAACTAAAAGTTATCATTAATAGCCATTTTCTTTCTTTTTTGGATTCCATATCTTCACCTATATTCTTCTTTTATTATCATAAATTCTGAGACTTTTGTCAATCTTTATCTTCGACAACTATTAAGCTTCCTGAAACATTTTTTCCCAAGTCTTCACTTTCATTTTCTCCCAAATAATTTAGCACCACTTTAAATTCTAAGTCATCATTTGCATAAACTAAAGCACCTTCAATTAATAGCATATCTTCGCTTGGAAATATTTCATTTGATATTTCTAATTTATCATTAATGAATAAGTCGTATCTTAATTTTGTTGGGTCTGTCAGTTCATTTTTAATATTTTTGGTTTCAACATTATATACTTTTTCTTCGTTTGAGTCATTTTTTACATGAAAATAGATTGTTTTAGTATCATTTGGTTTAATATTTTCTAAAATAATTTTTCCTTTTTCTTCATCCAACATTACAATTTTATTGGAAGGTTCTTCACTTTTTTGTTCTTTTTTTACAATACTATATATCATTCCTACGATACTTGCTAAAATGATGATTCCAGCTAGTATTATACGTATCGTCAGGTTTTGGTTTAATAAATCAGGTTGCTTTTCTTTTTTAAGCTCTTCTTTCTTTTCCACATGAATTTCGGAAACTAATTTTGTTGTTTCTTCTTGTGAAACTTTTTTTTCTATTTCGATCTTTTCTTTTTTTACAGATGGAGAAGCAACTTTTTTAGCAGTTGTTTTTTTTGTTGACTTCTTTGGGGTTGCTTTTGTTTCGCTCTTTTTGGTGGTTGTTTTTGCAACTCCTTTTTTGGATTCTGTATTTTTGTTTTTTGCATTCGTTCTATTTGTTGCCATATTTTTTCCTTTCTATTTTCTACTAAAACGTATCGCAGCACTAGCTCCTTCTGCAGCTGCGGTTACTACTTGATAAATTTTTTTCTGTATAATATCACCTGCAGCATAAATGCCTGATATGTTTGTTTCATAATTATCGTTTACTTCAATATACCCAGCAGTATTTGTTATGTCAAGGTCTTTTGCAAATTCTAGTTTTGGGGTATATCCTAAATTTAAAAATAATCCATTTATTTCTAATTCTTCTTCTTGATTTAAAATAATACTATATAAATAATTATTTTGGGATTTTATTTCCGTTATTACACTATTTGTTATTAGAATAATATTCTCTTTCATTTTCAGTTTATTTTGTAGTTCTTCTTTCACGTTCAATTGACTTCCTCGAATAATAACATAAACTTTTCTTGCCAGTTCGGATAAAAAAATACTTTCTTCGATGGCACGATTGTTATTTCCTACTAATGCAATATCTTTTTCTTTATAAAGTGCACCATCACATAATGCACAAGTACTAATCCCTTTTCCCAAAAGTTCATTTTCATTTGGTAAATTAAGCATTATTGGACTTCGACCAGTAGCAATTAATATATTTTTGGTTTGATATGCATTTTGATTCGTTTTAACTATTTTGAGTTTAT
This sequence comes from Bacilli bacterium, assembly GCA_022791775.1. Lineage (GTDB taxonomy): Bacteria > Bacillota_I > Bacilli_A > RF39 > UBA660 > MGBC162267. The sequence continues at coordinate 34,400 of JAAVZT010000016.1, read as the reverse complement.
TTTCTAAAGTAATTTTCGTTACTTCTTCTAATTTATAGGGAACTTCTAATAAGTTCAATTGATTAAATAGATTTAAAGCTAAATTTGGTCCAGTTATTGGAAGTACTCCTGGGTAATTTTCAATTTTATCAATAGAATTTAGGATTCCTCCTGGTTGTTTCTTTTCTAAAATTAAAATGTTTTTTCCACTTCGTTTTGCATAGATAGCAGCACTCATACCAGCTACGCCCATTCCAATAATGATTGCATCATATATCATTTTTTCCTCCTTAGAAATGTATGGATTCATGATTCGGCTCACTATATAATCCCTCAAATTTACTTTTTCGACTTAAAACCATAAAAACAAGTAAGGCTATGATAAATAAGGTGACTGATACAATTTGTGCAATACGAAATCCTCCTAGCATCAGAGAATCAGTGCGAAGAGATTCTATAAAAAATCTTCCAAAACTATACCACATTAGATATATACATGTTAATTGACCTACTTTTAAATAACGATAATGTTTTACGATTAAAAGAATGATTACACCGATTAAACACCATAGAGATTCATATAAAAAAGTTGGATGATAATAGTGACCATTAATATACATTCCTTCTATTATTATATTTGGAATATGGTAACTTTGTAACTGAGCAAGTGTTGTCTCAATACCATGAGCTTCTCCATTAAAGAAATTTCCCCATCGCCCAATTGCTTGAGCTAATAGTACTGATACGACTGCCATATCTGTTATTTTAAATGTATTTACATTGTATTTTTTACAATATATTAAAATTGCAAAAAATCCAAATAATAGTCCCCCATGAATTGCAAGTCCACCTTCCCATATTTTAAATATGGATAATGGATCATTTTGATAATTTGACCAATTAAAAATAACATAGTAAATTCTAGCTCCAATAAAGCCAAAAATAAGAGCCCAAAAGAATAAGTTAAATATAAAATCGTTTGGATAGTTATGTTTTTTAGCTTCTTTTTGAAGAAGATAATACCCTAAAATTACTCCTAATAAGATTAAAACAGAATACCACTTAATTTGAAAATTGCCAATAGAAAACATGACTGGCTCCATATAGTCCCTCCTATCATTTTGTTTATTATAGCATTTTTTCTATGAAAAAAAAAGTAATTGTCATGACAAGTACTTTTAATTATTTAATTTCTTTTGTAACCATTTCCAATGATAATTTAATAATATCATCCATATCATAATATTGATATAATCCTAATCGTCCTCCAAAAACTATATTTTTTTCTTCTTTTCCCAATTTATCATACAATTGGTATAAATGATTATTTTTTTCATCATTTATAGTGTAATAAGCTTCTTTTTCACGATTCCAATCATCTGGATATTCAAATGTAACGACACTTTTACTTCCTGTTAGAAATTCAAAATGTTTATGTTCAATCACTCTTGTATATTTCACTTCTGAGCCCGTATAATTTATTACAGCATTTCCTTGGTAATTTTCCACATCAAAAATTTTAGTATCAAAGTAAAGAGAACGATATTCTAGTTCACCATATTGGTAATCAAAATATTCATCTATTTTACCAGTATAAATAATTTTAGAAGCAATATTTTTATAATATTCTCTGTTTTCTAGGAAATCACAGTTTAGTCTCACTTCAATTCCTTCTAACATTTTTTCTATCATTTTTGTATATCCACCAATCGCAATTCCTTGATATCTATCTGTAAAATAATTGTTGTCATACGTGAATCTAACTGGTAAGCGTTTAATAATAAAAGCTGGTAATTCTTTACAAGGTCGATTCCATTGCTTTTCTGTATATCCCTTTACTAATTTCTCATAAATTGTTTTACCAACTAAACTAATTGCTTGTTCTTCCAAATTTTGAGGCTCAATTATTTTTAATTCTGCTTTCTCCTCTTCTATTTTTTTCATTGCGTCACTTGGGGTAAAAATATCAGGCCAAATTTTGGTGAAAGTATTCATATTAAAAGGTAAATTATATATTTCTTTTCCAAATCTAGCGATTGGACTGTTTGTATATCGATTAAATTCTGCAAATTGATTTATATAATTCCATATTTCTTTATCATCCGTATGAAAAATATGAGCACCATATTTATGGACATTTATTCCTTCAATATTTTCTGTATATATGTTTCCAGCAATGTGATCTCTTTTATCAATTACCAAGACATTTTTTCCTTTTTTATGCGCTTCATGAGCAAAAACTGCCCCAAATAATCCTGCTCCAACTATTAAATAATCATATTTCATTTAATTTCCTCCTTATATGATCTTTTTTTCAATTTATTTAAACAATATTTAAAGATAAAGTTATATTTCCAACAATATATCGCAGAAATAATGAATCCTACTATTAATAATATCCATTTATTCCAATAAAATAAAATTGTTAAAAAAAGTAGTAAAAAAGTGGCTATTAAAATTTCTTTTTTTTCATAATTCAATTTTAAATATTGGTGAATATCTATTCCTCGATATATAAAAATAATTAAAAAAGAAATAGCCGTTGATAAAGATGCAGAATATAGTCCAATATATTTCATTAAACATAAATTGATAACAAAATTAATGAGTGCTCCAGCAAATGAAGATAATCCAACTTTTTTTGTTTTTTCTAATGCTACATAGATTGCCCCATAAAAGGATGTTAAACAGCTAAATAAAATGCCTAAAAATAAAATAGGAAGCTGGTAATAACCTGAAAATAATTTTTCATCAATTAATATTTTGTAAAATATTGGTGATAAGGAAATTAAGAATAAAATACAACTGACTAAAAACAAAAATAAATTCTTAAATAAATTGGAATAATAAATAGCAATATTCTTTTCTTTCACTGTTTTTACAGCAGTCTCTGTCCATGCTAGATTAAAAATATTATAAAGCGAATTACAAAAATTTGGAATTTTACAAGCTGCAGCATAAATCCCATTATACGAAGCTCCTAAAAAAATGGTGATTAATAGACGATCTGATAAGTTTACGATCCATAATGAAATAGAGCTTGGAATAATGGGCATAGAATATTTTAACAACTTTTTGATTTGCATTAAGGAAACACTATTCCAGGAAATAAATTGTTGAATTTTAGCTTTAAAGTATAAAAAAAATGTTGCACACAAGTAAGAAATGGTAACTATAAGAATTGTTGAATATAAGGATATCCAATTAAAACGGATTGATAATAATAAAAATAACATGTTAAATGCAGAAAATAAAATTGCTCCAATTGAATAAGTTAAGTTTTTCCCAATACCACGAACTACTTGCCCTAAAAAATCATATAGTGATTCACTAAAATAAAGTAAGAAAATTAATAAGCAAACTGGAAATTTTAGTGGTGCTAAAATACATCCTATCATTAAAATCAAAAATAATAAGGTAGAAATCATATGTAGTGAAAAAAAAGAACTAGATATAATTTCTTTTTTTATTTGATTATCCTTTTCCGTAATTAAATAACGATATGCTCCCTGTTGAATTAGTAGTGTAAATATAGGAATAAATAAGCTAGAAAAGGAAATGAATAAATCGTAAAAGCCATAATCACTCACTGATAAATATTTTGTTAAGATTGGAAGCGTAATTATCCCAATTATTTTAGGGATAAATTGACCAAACCCTAAAATAATTGTATTTAAAAGTAATTCCTTATTCTTATTCATAATTATTTTAATAGATCTTTCTGTTTTTTTGTTTCCTCAGAAAGCCATTTAGCTCTAGATTGAATCTTAGTTCTCAAACCTTCTCCTAAAGCTAATTTTTTTTCTGCTAATTGAATTATTTTTTCACGCTCTTCTTTATCAGGTAATACGGAAAATTCAACACAATTTTCGTATTCTAACAATTCTTGAATACTTTTCGTTTTGTGTGAATTTGATGACATGAAAACACATGGTGTACCACCTAACGAAGCTAAAATGGAAGGATGGTATCGTCCTGATATTAGAACTCTTGCATTTGCCAAAATTTTAGCAGCTGCTAAAATGGGAGTATCAAGTGGAATCATGGGTGTTTTTGTTTTTTTAGAAACTTCTCTTAAAAATGCATCTCCTTCACAAACTTCAACTAAGAAAACATTCATATCAAATTTTTCTTTTATTTCATTTACTAAACTGGAATAAATGGATATAATTTCTCTTTCATTTTTTGTTGCTAAGCCAACAGAGGATGATCCAGAAACACAGATATATGGCTTTGTAAAATCAAATTCCTTAAATGATGCGTCGGTAGCATTAGACATTCCGATGACGTAGCGCCCATTAGTAATATTAATATTATCATTTACTAAGTCATACCATGAAAATAGAGCATCAGGAAATTGCTTTAAATTGATATTTGAAAAATTTTTTAAAGCATATTGATAGGAATATTCTTCTCGTACTGCTACAACTTCAGATTTTTTAAATAAATTATGAATTATTTTTTTTGTTTTCTCATTCGAATCAAAATAAGGATCATCCGATAGCATACCATTCAAATAATATACTTTTTTGCCCATTTTTTGAGCCCAATGCATCATCATTGCCTCTATTAAACATTCTCTCCAAGGAGGGGTTGCAAAAATAAATGATCCTTCTCCATTCACAACCAAAGCATCAAAATCGTATTGTCTTAAATCAAATTCTTGTAAATGTGGATTAGCTGGGAGGCATCGAAGCAAATTTTCGATTGATTGATCTAAATCATAGGATATAAAATCGTATTTACTAAAATAATACCTACCTCTTTTTAACATTCGATGGAAAATATACGCTACTGTTTTGAAATATTGTGCATATTTCATCTTTCCGACTTTATTGTATACCCATTTGGGATAGTGCTTTGAAAAAAATAATTCTCCCGTATCCACATTGGTATAGGTTCCATGAATAACACCTACTATTTCATGTTCTTCCCCTATTATTTGTGATAAGGCTGTACTGGTTGCACGACAGCCATAATTTCCCCGCGTACGATTATCTCCTACATAAACGATTTTCATTAACTCACCTTCTAAATATTTTATATTATTTATTCGATTTTTCTATTATTTTATAGCCAGGTCCATAAACCGAATGTTTTCCTAAATTTTCTTTTAACCCATCTCGTAAAGCATTTTTATATAATCCTGCGATATCTTTATAATATCTAACATTTTTTATAAAAGCAAGAATATTTCCGTGTACTATATGACCATATATTGGTATGATAAAACGAAATAACTGATTTTTTGGAAAATAATTTTTTAATATATATATTTGATTTCGAAGACCATAATACGACTTCCAAGAATAAGATTGATTTTCTATAATTGATGTTTTATGATTTAAAAATGATTTATTAATATTTCTTATTTTACTATAATTTAAAATGCGTAAAGAATATTCTGTATCATCAAACCAAATAAAAAATTCTTTATTCGGTAAACCAATTTTATTCATTAATGAAATAGATACATACAATCCACAAAAACTTGATAATTCATAATCAAAGAAATCTTGCTTATATTCTTTTGGAAGACTATTCATTTCTTTAAACTTTTTGATATTTTTTAAATGTCTACGATGATTATATTGAATTTCATTATCTGTTATTACAGTGCCAGAATATGCTAAGATCGAATTTTTATCTTTTTCCATTTGTTTTTTGATATATTTATTATAATCTTTATTTAAAATTGCATCATCATCAATTAACAGAACAAAATCTAAATTTGATTCTTGAAAATATTTTGTTCCTTCATAAAATCCACCTGCTCCTCCGATATTGTTCAGAAGATGTTTTATCACTATTTTTTCATTTTTCAGATTATCTAAATATTCTTTAGTTCCATCTGAACTATTATTATTTACGATTAATATTGTTTCAAATGGTTCAGACTGATTTAAACAAGCTTTAATACACTCCTTTAATAATTCCAATCGATTAAATGTTACTATTATAACTCCTAGTTTCATTTTACTTCTCCTTCCAAAAATTTTTGAATATTAATTTATCTAAAATAATTAGCCAGAAAAGAGGAAAAATCCAATTTACATTAAATATCGGTGAAAATTCAACCGTAATAAACATTCCTACGCAAATAAAAACTTGAAGTATTATACTAAATATATTTCTTTTTTGGTCAAAATGATTTCGCATTTTCCCCACAAAATATCCACAAATAGCTGCCATAGGTAAAGCAAAAACTCGTCCAAAATCATAGATAAAATAGCCAATTACAGTATCCCAAAGACTGTGTAATCCAGGAACACCGTGACCTTCCATTAATTCAGCAGCAGAAGTTGTTACTCTAGTGTAATGTAATCCCATAGAAGTTGGTAATCTTCGAGAGATATAATGTAGTTGGAAAAAACCCATTAAGTAAGGACCATTATAAAATTCATAGACAAAAGCAAATTTTGAAAATTGAGAAGAATAATAATAGATAATATTTAAAGCGAAATCTCCAAATGAACCTAATAATTCAGTCATATATACTAATTGTGGAGATATTCTACAATTTACACTCCATTCGAATAAAGATATCATATGCGATCCATAACGATTACTTGAAAGAAATAAGAAATAAAATAGAATAATTCCAGTTAATGCAAATAACACTTTTTTTAAACTTTTAAAAGTTTTTCCATTTTTTTTTAATACTTTTATAGCATAATTTCCTGAATATAAGAAAGAGATAAATGTTGATAAAATAATAATTATTATTGCATCTCTTCCAGAAATAACTAAAGCTGGAATACAATAAATTATCGCTGATAAATATGCTATCAAAGGAATTCTAGTATCATTTAATATTGCATAAATTAATTCATATAACCAAATAATTATAGAAACACTTGAAATAAGAACTAAGAATGTTGTTAAGAAATTAAGGTTTAAATTTCTTGATACCCCAAACTCGATATTATTTGTCGATAATACATATATTAAATAAATGATAATAGAACATAACGAGAGGATAAAAAATTTTTTTAATGGAACTTTTTTTGAATATTGAAACAGATTGCAATCATTTACTTTTTTCTTCTTTCTTTTTCGTGCTATAAAACTTCCGCCAAAAAAGCAAGCCCAAAATAAGAAGATATACCCAAAACTTTTCCAATTTAATTTGTAGGTATAATCAATTCCACCAAACAAGTAAAGTAATAGACAAACCAACCATGGTACAATGATCCAAAACTTTTCACTAATAAAATTCATATAACTCATTTTTTTTACAATAAAAACGTATAAAAATAAAGCCGATACCAAAAAAATAATTAAAAGAATTAATATTTCCATAAATTCATTTCCTTTCTTTTTTTAAGAAAAAAATATATTTTTTTAAAGCTTGATACATATGCTTACTTTTAAACGCCATACTTCTCCATTTTGTTTTGCCACTTTTTTGCACACTTTGTCCTTCTAAATGTCGAACAATTAATTGACTACTATATAGAATCTTGTGTTTTTTGGCTTTAATATAGTATCCTAGAAAATCTTCTTCTAAATACATAAATGTATCACTAGGGAATGCAACTTCTTCATTGATTATCCAATTTTGAGTGTAGATAATAAATGCACCAAATGGAACAAAAAATTCATTAAAATTTAAAGTTCTTTCTGCTTCATAGTATTTTGAGAGCCATTTTTCCATTCTTTTTTCTTCCCAATTACAAAATAGTTGATTTATTCCAGGAATTATAAAAAGATTTTTATAAACAAATTGTTGAAATAAGAGCTTATAAGCTTTTTTTAAAGATAATATTTCTTTTCGAAGAGGATTTTGATGCTGAGAAAGTCTATTTTGAATATCTGGTCCAATTACTGCAACTTGACTGTTTTTTTGAAAAACTTCCTCCAATTTTAATAAAAATTTAGAATCTTCTATTATAATATCATTATTAGACATTATAATATAGTTTGGATTCATTTTTTTTGCTTTTTGATAACCTATATTATTAGCATAAGAAAAACCGTAATTTTTATCCAATAATATTACTTCAATTTGCTTATTTTTTTCATAAATATTTTTTAATTCTTGACCACTATAATTTGGAGACTTATTATCTACAATAATAATTTTTATTTGCTGTTTTTTGTTTATTTGTAATGATTGAATACTGGAAATACAATTCTTAGTATCTTCTATATTTTGATAGTGTAGCACAACAAAAATTATACTCATTGTTTCATCTCCTTAATATCGAAATTATTTTCTTAAATCCTAAATTATTTTTTCGAAAAAATTAACTAACTGCTGAAGGTAAAACTCTTTACTCCATCTATTTGGATCCGTAAAAAAGTTTTTAAATTGTTTGCTTTCTTTTTCCATTATTTTTATTTTATCACATAAATCAAGCAAATTACCAGTTTTAAATCGTAAACCATTTTTTCCTTCTTCGATAAATTCACATGCAGCAGTAGGATCGCTTACAATACAAGGTATATTGAAAGTTAATGCCTCTAAAACGGTAAGTCCAGCTCCTTCATACCATTTAGATGGAAAAATTAAAGCTTTAGCTGATTTAAGATAAGGTATAATTTCTGAATGATTTTTCCATCCTAAAAATTCAATATTTTTATATTTTTTTTGAAGAATATCTTTTTCTTCTCCATCTCCTATTACAATTCCTTTTAAAGACAACTTAGATAAAGCCTCGCAAAAAAGATCAACTCCCTTTTCTTTTGCTACACGTCCTACATAAAGATAATAATTCGAACTTTCCATTTTTTCTGAAGGAATGGAAAATTTATAATCAACAGGATTTTCAATTTTAGCTGCAACAATATCAGTATTAAAATAAGGCTTTAAAATTTTCCAACTTAAATCAGATATATATATAACATAAGAAATTTTTTTAGTTAGTTTTACTATGTTATTTTGTACTAATTGTCTTAATACGCGATATAATTTAAAAAAATAATTTCTACTATCACAATTTTTACAAATACATTTCATACTTAGAGCTTTTAAATGACAAATTTGATCTTGAGGGTATTGAAAAAATCCTCCATTTGGGCAGGCGGTAAAATATTCATGTAATGTTAGTATTATTTTAAATTTTTTTTGAAATGCTACTGAAAAAATACTACTTGAAAGACATTTTGTCCATCCATGCACATGAACAATAGTATTTTTTGGATCTAAATAAGCTAATAGTTTATTTAATTCTTTTTTTGCTTTTTGATTATAAATGCCATTTAATGCCCCCCGTAATTTATTTTTATCCTTTAAAGCTTCTCCTTGATTAGTACAAACTTGAATTATACTAGCATCTAATTCTTTCACCTCAGTTTTACTATCTCCTGAGAAAAAATAAACTTTATATCCCTTTTTTACCAAAAGGTTTGCAGAATCAATTGCGACTTTACTTGCTCCACCTTGTACATAATTAAAATCATTAATAATGACAATATTTTTTATTTTCATAAATATTGACCCACTTTCATGCCAATTAATCTTGCTGCCATATCAAACGGAAATCGAAACAATAATTTCCATTTTTTTTCATCTATAATTCTCTTTAAAACATATTTTGCTAAATTACCACCGCTTTGATTTGTACCATACCGATTTAAATAAGAATTTTCTTTAAAAAATTTTCCGGTTAATTTATATCTTTGATATAATTCTTTTAAGCTAAAATTATGAGAATGGTTTACAATTGAATTAGAGACATAAGCAATTTTTCCTTTATTCATAATCAACTTATATGCAAAATACATATCTTCATTAATTGGTAAATTCTTTCCATCATATCCATTTAACTTAATAAATGTATTTCTCAATATAGCACTAGAAGCATCACTAAAAAAGAAAGTTTTTAATCCTTTATCATGAATATCTGCTTCACTAGTTATAAAGCTCTCTGCTGGATAGTTTTTTTCTCTTGTATATTTTTCAATATTATCAAATTTTGAAATTTGTCTTGAATAAGCTGCTTCACTTTTTCCAGTGATAATAGGCTCAACTAAATTTTTTAGCCATTGATCAGAATCTATTATCACATCCTGAGTTACAAAGACAATTATATCTGCCGTCGATTTTCGAGCTTGTTTTTCTCGTACTAAACTATGTGAGAATTCTTCTTTTTTTATTTTTTGAAATGTTATATTTTGTTCTAGCAAAATTTTTTCGGTTTTATCTTTTGATTCTGTCAAAACATAAAAAATATTGTTTATTATCACTTCTTTTTGTTTTAAAAAAGAAGCATGTAATGATAAAATGTATGCTTCCGCTTCATATAATGGGCATATAATATCAACAGTCATTCTACTTTGCTCCTGTTCTTTTTATTACACTCACAATGGTTAAAAATACAATTTTAATATCTAGATATAGAGAGCAGTGATCAATATAATACAACTCCATTTTAACTCTTTCTTTATATGTTGTAGTACTTCTTCCGTTAGCAGCCCAATATCCAGAAAGTCCGGGACGCATACTTAAAAATTTTTTTGCCTGTTCTGAATTGTAATTTTCAATTTCATCAGGCACTATAGGACGAGGTCCAATTAAAGACATATCTCCTTTAAATATATTAATAAATTGTGGAAATTCGTCTAAAGAGGTAAGTCGTAATATTTTTCCGATTTTTGTTATTCTAGGATCATTTTCTAATTTACGATTACGATAATATTCCTCTCTTATTTCTTCATTTTCTTCTAGCCAACGAGCTAACACTTCTTCTGCATTTAACACCATAGTTCGGAATTTATAAACATATATTTCTTTCCCATTCTTTCCTAATCGTTTTTGCTTAAAGAAAATCGAATGAAAATCTCCATTAAATATTAATACTATTTTAACGACTATTGCAATTGGAATCAAAAATATAATTCCAATAAAGCTAATTAACACGTCAATTGTTCTCTTAAATACAAAATATAAGTATTTTAATGAAACAGACTTTGTTTCTTCTTTTTCAAGTATTAATTCTTTATTTTGCATCTTTGTTCCTCCCAAGATTTAATGTTATTATTATTATATCATTAAAATCTCTTTCTTTCTAGTTAATTAAAAATAAAGTGTCAATTCTGCTATTATTTTAGCATTATTTGATAAAAAAAAGCTTTTATAACACTTAAAAAGCAGATTAAACTCTGCTTTTTGTTGGTTCATCTAATGATTTCATTAATTCTGCTTCATTTAATGTAGCTGATACAACAATGTTACTATCTAATTCATGTCCTATCATGAAATATACATGATACCCTTCTTTAATTAAGTTTATGGCTTCTTCTTTTGTGAATGCAATTTCTGATTGTTCCGCTTTTTGAAATTTAATTCCTTCTACTACAAAATTTACTCCGTTGTCTTTATTATGAATCATTTGACCAAAAGAATTTGCTGCGTCCAATTCAGTCATTACATTATTTATTGGTTCTTGATTCATAAATTGGTCAATTGATTTAGCTAAATCTTTTTGCATTTGATTTTCGATTGCTTCAGTTTGATTTTCTATTTTTTTATTTTTTAAATATTTAAATAATTTATTTTCTTTTAATTTTTCAAATAAATTTATAGAAGACTTTTTCTTATTTAATATTTTATGACGCATTTTATTTTTTCGTTCTCCTACAATTTGATTTTTTATTTCATTCAATAAATTTGCTTTTGCTTCTACTAAATAATGTTTTACTTCCTCAGCTTCCCCTATTAAATAAGCGTCTAAATGATAATTTTGATTTTCTTTTAAAAATTCAAAAGCAGCTTCTTGACTAGTAAATTTTCTTCTTTCTATATTATTTGTCAAAATATATCCATTTACTTGTCCATTTACTTTTGCTTCTTTTTCAGCTTTTTTTCCAAAAGAAAATTTTGGAATTACCATCTTTTTGTAGCTTATTTTTTGACCAATCGGAAAAGCACTTTTCATTTCTAGTTCTATACTATTTGCTTCTTTTCTTTTTTGCTCTATTCTTTTTTTTGCTTTTTCAATATCTTCCTCTGAAAAACCAAAGCTATTCAATTCTACATCGCTCATGGATAAATTGCTTAAATCCATTCCATTTTGTAGTTTTGTTTCCAAGTAAATATCTAATTGGTCATTTTGAATTTTTTTATGTAATAACTCTTTCCATTTTTGAATATATTCTACTGCTTCAACTTCAGTTAGATTCATTTTATTTTGTATTATTTCAGGATTCATTTTTGATATCCGTATTAATTCAGCTTGTTTTTCATCCAATGACATCTTATTAATATTTATCTCTTCTGCTAATAATAAATTATTAAATTCTAGATTATAAGTTTCTTCTTTTTTTGGGCTTCTCGTAGCATTTAATAATGATTCTTTTAAATTTAACAATTCCATTTCTGATAATGTTACATTTTGAATTGATTTTTCAGTTAATGCATTTAAATATTCAAGATGACTCTTTTGAGCTTCTTCATTCATATTTTGATGAGCTTTCAACCATTGCATTTTAAAAATTTCAATAGCTTTTGTTCTTTCTTGTTCATTAAATTGTGGTCGTTCCTCTTTTTTGAATTCTGTATTTTTATTTTGATGAACTTTTTCTAAGGCTTCCTTAAAAAGATATTTCAAAACTTCTTTTAATTGTTCCAGTTCTACATCTGTTAATTTTTCTCCTGAAAAAGAATCTAAAGTTAATTTATCTACAATTAAACTATGTTGTAATAATTCATTATAACCTTCTTTTTCTATTGCTTTTTTAACATGATTTATAATTTGATTTATATTTTCTGGCAAATTTCTAATTAATTGAGCAATTTTTAATTTTGTTACTCTTTTTAATTTGTTTTTTACTAAATTTAATTCTGCGTCATTCATAGAAATTTGATAAAAATTTTCTCTTCCTAAACTATCAATCGAATTAAGTGAACTAATGCACTCTGATAAACTCATATTAACAAGACCATTTTGTTTCGCATCAATAATCATTTTAAAACTCATATCTTGTTCAAAGTATAGAGTATCAATTATTTCTTCGATGTCTTTTTTTAATTCAGACTTTAGGTAATCTAGTTTTTCAAATTCTTCTACGGATAAAGTCATATTTTTATTTAAATCATCATATAAATGTATACGAGAAACTTCGTTTAAAACTTGAAATAAATCTCTTTTAATGTATTGATTATTGCTTGTTCTTACTTTAGAAAGTAGTTCCATTTTTAACTCTTTAAATCTATATCTTAGTTCTAGATCTTTGCTAAAATCTTTCTTCTCTGTTTTTTTCATCAAAAATTTTATAGATTCTATCATTTCCATTTCTTGACTTACTTGACCATAAGTTTCGGTTAAAATAGTACTAGAACTTGCTAATATATTATTTATTCTTTCTCTTATTTTTTGATCTTCAATCATGGTAGAAGTAACCTTTTGAAATCCTTCTAATAGTTTATAAATTTCTTTAGCTAATTCTACTTTTTTAATTAATGCAAATTCATTTGGATATTGGTTAATTATATTTTCCAAATTGTTTAAATTTTCACGAATCATTGATTCTGACATGAAAATCCCCTCTTTCCATTTCGGTTGTATGATACCATCATATCATAATCATGTCAATTTTTTAGAAATTAATCGTTCTATTTTCATTATTTTACAGTATTTTATAAATATTTTTTTAGCCATTGACCTGTATAAGATTCTTTTACTTTGCTTACTTCTTCTGGAGTTCCAGTGGCTACAATTGTTCCACCACCGTCCCCACCTTCTGGTCCTAAATCAATAATATGATCAGCAACTTTTATGACATCTAAATTATGTTCAATTACGATTACGGTGTCACCATTATTAACAATTCGATTTAAAATCATTAATAATTTTTTAATATCTTCCGAATGAAGACCAGTAGTTGGTTCATCTAAAATAAATAAACTCTTTCCAGTTGCCTTTTTTTGAAGTTCTTTGGCAAGTTTAACTCTTCCTGCTTCTCCTCCCGATAAAGATGGTGCACTTTGACCTAATTCAATATACGTTAACCCTACATCCATTAATACATCTAACTTTTGCTTTATTTTAGGAACATTTTCAAAAAATTCACTTGCTTCACTTACTCTCATCTTTAAAACATCTGCAATATTTTTCCCTTTAAATTTAATATCTAGTGTTTCTTTATTATAACGTTTGCCTTTGCAAATATCACATGGAACATAAACATCTGGCAAAAAATGCATTTCGATTTTCTTTACGCCATCTCCATAACACGCTTCACATCTTCCACCTTTTACATTGAAAGAAAAACGTCCCTTATCATATCCGCGCATTTTGCTTTCTTTTGTAGTAGCAAATAAATCTCTGATATCATCAAATACGCCTACATAAGTCGCAGGATTACTTCTCGGAGTTCTTCCAATTGCATCTTGTGTAATCATGATCACTTTATCTATATTTTCTAACCCTTTGATTTCTTTACATTTTCCTGGAGTTTCTTTCGTACGGTAAATGTTTTGAGCTACACTTTTATATAAAATTTCATTTACTAGTGAGCTTTTTCCTGAACCAGATACGCCTGTCACACACACTAACTTTCCAAGAGGAAATTTTACATCTATTTTCTTTAAATTATTTTCTTCGGCTTTTTTTATTTCTAAAAATTTTCCGTTTCCTTTTCTTCTTTTTTTAGGAACTTCTATTTTATCAATACCCGCTAAATAACGTCCTGTTAAACTATTCTTGTTCGCCATTACTTCTTGCGGTGTTCCAGCAGCTATGACATTTCCACCTTCCATTCCAGCTCCTGGACCTATGTCAATTAAATAATCACTTTCTAACATGGTATCCGTATCATGTTCTACAACAATTAAGGTATTCCCTAAATCTCGCATCTCCTTTAATGATTGAATTAATTTCTCATTATCTCTTTGGTGCAAACCTATACTAGGTTCGTCTAAAACATATAAAACTCCAGATAATTTACTTCCAATTTGAGTTGCAAGACGAATTCGCTGACTTTCTCCTCCTGATAATGTTCCTGCTTTTCGGTTTAAAGACAAATACTCTAATCCAACATTTTGTAAAAACGATAATCGATTATCAATCTCTTTTAATAATAAACCACTAATATTCTCTTGTTCTTTTGTCAATTTTAAATTTTTTAAAAATAGAGCTAGGTCTTTGATACTCATACAAGACAAATCATAAATATTCTTTTTATTAATATAAACTGATAAAATACTTTCTTGAAGACGCGAACCTTTACATTTTGGACAGTCTTGTTCTACCATAAATGCTTCTAACCATTCTCTTATCCAAGCACTTGAAGTTTCTCTATACCGTCTTTCTAGATTATTCACAACACCTTCATAATAGTCTTTTGTATACCGAACATTTCCATTTTTCGCAACATATTTAATTTCAATCGGCTCTGGTGTTCCATATAATATGATATCCATTTGTTTTTTGGGAATCTCTTTTACTGGAATGTTTGGATTAATCTGATATTTTTCACATACTGCGCTTATTGTTGTATTATGAATATTATTATCTAAGTTATAAGCCACAATAGCTCCTTCATTTAGACTTTTTTCCCGATTAGGAATAATTAAATTCTCACTTATCTTTAATTTTGTCCCTAATCCTTTACATTCTTCACAAGCGCCATAAGGCGAATTAAAAGAAAACATTCTTGGTTCCAATTCACCAATGGAATAATTACATTTTAAACAAGCATAGTTTTCGCTCATCAAAATTTCTTCACCATCTATTATATGAATTAATACCATACCATTAGCTAACTTTGTACTTGCTTCAATAGCTTCAAAAATACGTGACCGTTCTTCTTCTTTTAATACAATTCTATCTACTACAACTTCAATATTATCTTTAATATTCTTTTCTAATGTGATATCTTCTTCTAGACCATATATTTTTCCATTTACACGAACACGAGAATAACCATCTACTCTTAAAGAATCAAATAAATCTTTATGTGTTCCTTTTTCACCCCTGACAATTGGAGCTAAAATTTCTATTTTACTTCCTTCTTGCCATTCCATTATTTTATCTGTCATCTCTTCTACGCTTTGAGACATGATGGGAATATGATGGGTTACACAATAAGGAGTACCAATTCTTGCAAATAATAATCTTAAAAAGTCATAAATTTCTGTAATCGTTCCAACTGTACTTCGAGGATTTTTATTGGTTGTTTTTTGGTCAATCGAAATACTTGGAGATAAGCCCTCAATTGAATCTACATCTGGTTTTTCGACATTTCCAATAAATTGTCTTGCATATGCACTTAAACTCTCGACATATCTTCTTTGACCTTCGGCGTAAATGGTATCGAAAGCTAGGCTACTTTTTCCAGATCCAGAAACACCAGTCATAACTACTAATTTATTTTTAGGAATCTCTATATCAATATTATTTAAATTATTTTCTCTTGCCCCTTTAATCACGATTTTATCCATTATTTCCACCTCATCTTAATATTGTAACACTGAATTAAAAAAATTATTCAAGCATACTATAGCATACAGTTGTTTGCCTGTCAACTAAAAAAAAACCTGAAATTAATTTAAATTCTCAGGTTCTTTTTTCATTTCTAATTCATCTAAATTTAAACTTGTTTTTAGATATTTTCCATTTTCATCGTATAAATCATAACCATCTTTTTTGACACCAATAATATTTCCATTTTCATTAAATTTTAAATCTTGGTAAATTATTTCATTCAACGATTGGAAATCAGTCTCAAATATTTGATAACTTACTGTTTGATTCTCATAAATCGTCAAAATATGATATGTGGCCAAATCACTTTTTAATTCTTGAATTTCAAACTGATTGTTTTCTTTAGCCATTTTTTTTGTTTCCCAAATTTTTTCTTTTAAATCTGATTTTAAAATTTGTAAAGTCCATTCGGTTAAATTTGCTTTGTTTTGTTCATAATGAAAAAATAAGCCTGGTTGCATCATCTGAAATGTTTGCAAAGCAAAATCGGTTACTTGTGTTTTTTTCTCTAAATCATAAAATGCCGTTTCTTTTTTTTCATTCATTAAATTGATGCCATATATTTCGTTATTCCATTTAATAAAGGAAGCATAAATAAGTGGCTCAGTTATATTGATTACTTCTTTTTCACCCGTTACATAATTATAAAAATAATTTACTTTATCAAATATTACGGCTTGCTTTTCTTCTCCTGTTAAATAAAGGAAACTACATTCTTTTGTTTCACACTGATATGTATGAATAATTCTTTTTTGATTTCCCTCTCTCGTCCATTGCAAGCGCTCTTTATCTTGATAAACATACAACTCGGTAGAAAGTTCTTTTTTGGCAACTCGATTTAATTCTGAATGAATATATCCATCTATAATATATTTACTTAATTCTTCTGCTGCTTTACTATCATATGGAAGCAAATAATATTTTTTATTTTGGCCATTATAAATTGTTATTCCTTCTTCATTTGACTTTTCTTTGGATTCTTTCAATCCCTTAATCACTTTACGCAATAATTTGACAGAATTATAATCTGTTTTTGCTAAAAAATAGTTTTTTTCATATTCTCCATCTTTTTCTTTTTTTTCAATTTTTCCACTTTGATTATAAAAATGATAGCTAATATTTTGGGCGTTTTCATATTCAAAAGAAACTTTAAATAATATTCCATTTTCTAATGTTCTAGCGTGAAAGAAAAATAAAATACAAAAGAATACTAAAATTAAGCCAACAAAAGCAATTAGTAAATATAGTCCTTTTTTATTTTTCATTTTTCCACCTCAAATTATTTCTTCGACAGTATTTTATCATAAATTTTATAGAAAACAAATGGGTATTTGTAGTTTCAAATTTGAAATGATTATTTTGAGGTTCGTTCTTCTATTAAATAAGTTATTTTTAATGAAAATTTCCAAGGAATTAATCGATTTAAAAGCAAACCCAATTTAGTAAGTATTCCTGGCACAATTAAACTTTTATTTTGTAAGGTTTTACATATTGCATACGAAGCTACATTTTTTGCATTCATTGAAGGAATATGAAATATTCCTCCAGCCACTTGATTAAATTCTGTTTTAACTGGCCCTGGACATAGAACACTAACATGAACATTACTTTTCTTCTTTCTTAATTCTTCTTCAATTGCTAATGACAATTTTGCAATATAATTTTTGGTTGCATAATAGGTACTTAATCTAGGTCCGATTAAAAAACCAGCCGCACTCGCAACATTTAAGATATGACCATGATCACGCTCGATAAAATCTTTTAAAAACAATTTTGTTAATATATGGTATGCCTTTATATTTACATCAATCATTTTTAGTTCGTTTTCTAAATCTGTTTCAGCAAATTCTCCAAACAAGCCAAAACCAGCATTGTTTATAAATAAATCAATGGGTGCTTTTTGAAATTTTTCATGTAAATCTTTCAGATTTTGCTCTAAAGATAAATCCATTTCTACTATTTGTACCATTGTTTTTGCCTTCTTTTGAATTTCTTCTAAGCGATTTTTTCGTCGTGCAACTAAAATTAAATCATAATTTTTTTTTGCTAAATAATACGCCATTTCTCGACCAATTCCACTACTGGCTCCTGTAATAAGTGCTAACATTTTTTCACCCAATTTTATTATGACGAAATATTTCTCTTTTATGAAAAAAAAGAACAAACTATGCTCTTTTTTCTAATGTTTCCATGATGTTTGGAAGCATTTGCTTTTTTCGTGATACTAATCCAGGAATAAAGGTTCCTTCTTCTATATTTGGTAAATTGAAAGCTTCTCTTATTAAATCTTTTGCTTTTTGATTAAATAAGATGTAAGATCCATTTTGAATCACATCGGTAATGAATAAAGTAACTACACCATATTCCCCATTAGCAATTTCATCTAACTTTGTAATATATTCTGTCATATTGGACTTAATATTTTCAAAATCCATAGTAATAATTTGACTAATTCCCAATGTAGTATTTGCAACTTTATATGATTTAAAATCTTGGTAGAATACTTCCTCAATCGTCATCCCTTTAATCGAACTTGCTTCTGTTAGCATTTCTCTTCCATATTTTTCTATTTCTACATCTGCTATTTGAGCCAATTTTTCAGCAGCTACTCGATCTTCTTCAGTCGTAGTTGGACTTTGAAAAATTAGTGTATCCGATAAAATTGCAGATAGCATTAATCCTGCAATATCTTTTGGAATATTTACTTCAAATTCTTGATACATTTTATAAATGATAGTACAGGTACAACCAACTGGCATAGAGCGAAAATTGATTGGCACACTAGTTCCAATCGCTCCCAAATTATGATGATCAATTATTTCTTCGATATCAGCTTCTTCAATTCCGGGAACACTTTGAGCTAAATTATTATGATCAACTAAAATCACTTTTTGTTTCTCATATTTATCTACATCCGTAATTTTGATTAGCCCTAAACATTCTTGCTTTTTATTAACCAATGGATAATTCGTGTGACCAATTTTATTGGCTAAATCAATAAAGTCAGTTCGATAATCTGTATTTAAAACTGTAATAGGCGTTGTATTCATTACAATCGTTTTGACATAGTTACTTAAAGTAATTAAATTTCCAGTATTAAATGTATCTAATTTTGTAGCAATGACATTGATTTTATTTTCTTTGGCTTTTTCTAATAAGTCAGAAGGTAATTGATGATTTCCAGTTAATATAATTAATTTTATTTTTTGCTCAATGGCATGATTTAATACTTTATAACGATCTCCAATGATTAAAATATGATTTGAGTTTAAATTTACTTCCTCTACAAACGTTTGACTTTGATAACTTCCAATTAATATATTCCCCTCTATTTCATCTTGAAAACGAAGGATCTCACTACCATCTAGGGTTTCTATAATATTTTGATAATTTGTATTTAAAGATTCTCTAACCCCGTTTACTAAAAGAGTTGCAATTTCTTTTAATGTTACAAAGCCCAACAATTTATTATCCGATTGAATAATTGGTAATGCAGTTACTTTTTTATCTTGCATGAATTGCATGGCATTTTTGACAGACATATTCTCTTTTGCTAATACTTCTTTGTTGTAATCAATACTTCTTAACTGAACTTTTACATTATTTAAATATTCTGGTTCTTTAACTTTAAAATAATCTAAAACGAATTTACTTTCTTTATTGATATGACCTAGCACTCTTGGAGCGGTATTTGCACCTAAATGATTTTTTAAATAAGATAAACTGATACTTGCACAAACGCTATCTGTATCTGGATTTTTATGGCCAAAAATTAATATTGATTCCATTCTTTTACCTCTTTTCGTGTTTTTCAGTATATCATATTATTTTGGAAAAACAAAGTTCTTACTTTTATTTATTTTGTCTTTTTTTCACTTTTCATTTCAAATAAAATATCCCGTAATTCCATAGCACGTTCGAAATCCAAATTTTTTGCAGCTATTTTCATTTCTTCTTCTATTCTAATTATAATATCTTGTTCTTCTTTTTTCGATAACTTTGGTTTATGAGAAGATGATTTTACTTCATTTGTCACTACTTCTTTAATCTGCTTTTGAATAGTCTTTGGGACAATATTATGCTCTTCATTATATTTTTCTTGAATTCTTCTTCTTCTTTTGGTTTCATCAATTGCAAGCTGCATGGCTTCTGATATGGTATCTGCATACATGATTACATGGCCGTGCTCATTTCGAGCACATCTTCCGATCGTTTGAATCAAACTTCTACTACTTCGTAAAAATCCTTGTTTGTCTGCGTCTAAAATACAAATTAAACTTACTTCTGGAATATCGATTCCTTCTCGCAATAAATTAATTCCTACTACACAGTCATATACTCCTTTTCGCAATTCTTGAATGATTTTTAAACGTTCTAACGTTTTTATCTCATTATGTAAATATGCTACTTTAATATTCATTTCTTTTAAATAATTGCTTAATTCTTCGCTCATCCGAATTGTTAAGGTTGTAATTAAAACTCGTTCATTTTTTTCAATTCGTTCTCGAATCTGTGAAATAATATCATCAATTTGGCCATTACTAGGTTTAATTTCGATAGTAGGATCTAATAAACCAGTCGGACGAATTACCTGTTCTACGATTTCAGATGATGCTTTTTCCATTTCATAGTCGCCAGGAGTTGCTGATACATAAATGGCTTGATTGAGTTTTACTTCAAATTCTGAAAATTTTAAAGGACGATTGTCAAGAGCACTCGGAAGGCGAAATCCGTAATCTACAAGAGTTTGTTTGCGCATTCGATCTCCGTTATACATTCCTCTTACTTGGGGAAGAGTAACATGCGATTCGTCGACAACCAATAAAAAATCACTTGGAAAAAAATCAATTAAGCAGGTAGGTGTTTCTCCTTCTTCTCTTAAAGCTAAATGGCGAGAATAGTTTTCTACACCACTACAAAAACCTGTTTCTTTTAACATTTCTATGTCATAATTTGTTCGTTCTCTTAATCGTTGTTCTTCTAATAATTTATTTTGGCTTTTTAGCTCTTCTAGTCGAAATTTTAATTCTTCTTCAATTCGTTTAATGGCTTCTTGCATTTTTTCGTCACTCGTTACGAAATGACTTGCTGGAGAAATTGTGATACTCTTTTTTTCACTAACAATAGCTCCTGTAACAGGATCGAATGTATAAATTCGCTCTACTTCATCTCCAAATAATTCTACCCGAATCCCTGATGCATGCTCATTTACGGGGATAATATCTATTTTATCTCCACGAACTCGAAATGTTCCTCTATGAAAATCGATATCACTTCGTTCATAAGTCATATCAATTAATTTATTAATAATGGTATTTCGATTTACTTGATCGTGTAAACTTAAAATTAGCATTTTCTTTTCGTATTCTTCTTTCTCTCCGATTCCATATATACAAGAAACACTAGAAACAACTATGACATCACGATGATTTATGAGAGCACTAGTGGCTGCATGCCGCAATTCATCAATTTCATCATTGATAGAAGAATCTTTTTCAATATAAGTGTCACTACTTGGAACATAAGCTTCAGGTTGATAATAATCGTAATAACTTACAAAATATTCTACATGATTTTCTGGAAATAATTCTTTTAATTCTGCATAAAGTTGTCCAGCTAAGGTTTTATTGTGAGCTAAGACGAGTGTTGGCTTATTCACTTTTTGAATGACATTTGCGATGGTAAAGGTTTTACCAGTTCCCGTTGCACCTAGTAATACTTGTTCTTTTTTTCCTTCTATTATTCCTTCTACTAATTTTTGAATTGCTTGTGGTTGATCTCCACTCGGTTGAAATTTCGTTTCTAATTTAAACATATATAGCCTCCATTCCTTATCATTTTGCTATAATTTTCTTTTTCTTATACTTAGTTAATAAGAAGTTAAAAATTTAAAAAAAGATAAAATTATGGCTCAATTTTATCATTTTCCATCTCTTCAATCAAGTTATGAAATAAGTTTGTATATTATTTTATTCTTCTTTTTTTAATTCTATGATTCCCATTTTCTCTACCTGTTTCATTTTCTATTATTTTCATAATTTGCTCAATTCTAAATTTACCGGGAGGAATTTTCACATTGTTTTCTTCATCTAAATATTGTTTCAAAGTTTCAATAATCCATAATTGTTTTCCCAATTTATTCATAATAGATTGGGAATTGCAATTTTGAAAGTCGTAACCCATTTGTTTCCAATATTTTTTTAATTGCTGTAATTCTACTTGATTCATACTTTCGAATATTAAAGAATATTCTTTTTTTAATAATTTTTTTAATTTGGATTTTATTTCATTAAAATATTCTTTATTCACTACATGATTATGGAATGCGATATGATTTTTATTTAATGTTAAATTTACAAAATGATCATCCAAATGATAATAATAACCTAATATAAAAAAATTTGGCACAGTTCCATACATTACTTTATCCATAAAACTTGTATCTTCTTGATATATAATTAGATCATGATTGGGCATTCCTAAATATATACTTTCATTTAGAGAATTTCTTAATATCCGTGGAATAGCTAAAATAATATAAACAGTGCCATTCATCCAATTATAATTTTTTAAATGATACTTTATTTTTTGTTGATCTCTTTGATCATCTAATTTCCCTAAAAACTTTACTGTTCGATGAATGTTTCTTGGAGTAGAATCCGAATAGAAATTTTCTAATCCTACAGTCATAATACGATCGGCTCTTTGTAAAGCATCCATTAAAGTAGGTTTTTCTATATTAAATGTACCATGAATTCCTAGTGCATATTCTTTATTACAAAGTCTTCGGAATATTTCATATAAATTTTCTTCTTTGATTTTCATATAAATTCCTTCATGAATTATTACTTCATTTTATCATGCATTCATATCTAAAGATTAATACCATTTAATAGTTCAAATGAATAATTTAAAGATTTTCCTTGCATCTCATTTCCAGTTTCATAATCCATCCACATTAGAAAATTGTAAGTTTTCTTACCTCCTACAATTGAGTTTGAATCTAATACAAAATAAAAATAATCATAATCCTCTGTCATTGGAAAAATTTTTAACGCTTGAATTTTTCCATCTAAAAAAATATTTAAAAATTGGTAATCTAAAGTCGATGTTTTGGCTATTTTTAAAATAAGGGAATAATTTTCCATAGTTTTTGTTTCATTCGTCACATTTATTTTAGTTTTAGAAAGTTTATCCATGGCTTCCTCATTTTTCATTGGGAACATAGGGCCATTATGATTATGTTCAATATCTAAATAAGAATATTGAGCTTCTTGATATACAGATGCGTTTGCTAATTGTTTGTTTATATCTAAGGAGAGCCAAATTGGATAACTTAAAATAACAAAGGCGATTAAAAAGGAAATTTCAAATAATTTTCCATAAATGATGTGATCTATTTTTTTCATAGTTTTAATTTCCCCCTGATCGCGGAGTATTATACAACTATTTTTTTTATTATGGCAAGTTTAAATACAAAAAAACTCTAATTTTTCATTAGAATTTTTTCTTGGTAGATTTTTTATTTCTTTTTTTACTATTTTTTTTCTTTTCTTCTTTGGGTTCTTCTACTTTTAATTTTGGCAATTCAAACTTCATTTCTACAGCAGGTTTTTTTAATACTATTTCTTTTTCTCCAACACTTATTTTGGTTAGTTCATGATTGGTTTCTAGTGGATCTGGTTCATTTAAATTTCTTTCTATTCGATACCGTTTTTTTAATTCTTTTTTGATTTTATCTTTTTTTTGTTTCTCAATTAATTCTTTTTTTTCTTCTGTTTCTAGAGCGACATTTACTTTCTTTTTTGCTCCACTTAATTTTATTATTTTAATAATATCGCTAATGATTACAATTAGAGCTGGAATGACTACTATTAATAACCATCCATATGAGCTTGAAAGAAAATATTGAATTCTCCCTAATTGGGGTACTTTTAAGATAACTTTCCCTAATACATTTTTAAATTCAACCGTTGCTGTATCGGGGCTTAGATTATTATCTCCTTGTGTTTTATATTCTTTTCCATTTTCGGTTTCAAGTATTGCTACAACTCGATGTGTTACTGTATAACCTTTCGAGATACTACTTGTTGATATAAAGGTAATAATATCTCCTACTTTAATATCTTCTGGCTTTTTTACTTTCACATCAACAATTACGTCATATACATTTAAATTTGGGGTCATACTGGGACTTACAATAGTATATAATCCGATATAAGGAGAATATTGTTCTCCTTTGCTAGCATAAATTTTATTTGCTATATAATAATATAGTAAAAAAGAAGCTAATATCAAAAGGATAACAAGAACGGTCCAAGAAATAATATTGGCAATTAATTTTGTGACATGCTTAAAACGATTGTAGTTTTCTTTTGGTTTCATGCTACCCTTCCTATTCTTATTTTTATTATAAAGGAATGCCATTTAAAATACAAGTGTATCTTTTCCATAAAAAAGAGTAATTTTTTTATTACTCTAGCTAATCAGCAGCTTCTACTTCTATTTTTGCTCCAAATGTCTTTCCTTGATTATAATTTTGATTAACTCCCGTTTCTAGGAATTCATACTCCAAATCATATTTATATGTCATGTGTCCTGGGATCATTACTTTTTCTAGAATAATAGTATCTGATACTGGAGCTACTTCATGATATTTAATTAAAACTCCATCACGACGAAGAGAATATACAAAATCACTGGTCGGATTAAAAGTATTTTTGACATTTGTTAATTTAATATTAAAGGAAAGTGTTTGATCAGAATAATTGTTCACTGTAAATTGTTGATTTCCTTTCCAATTTGGACTAATACCAGAAACACTTATACTATTTAAATAAGAAACATATAGTACTAAATTATTATCCGTATTGATATCTACACTACTATCTCCATCTGCGTTAATATTACAATTTGTATCACATTTTCCAGTATTATCGGAATCAATATTTGTGTCGGGTTTTCCGTCTCCATTGGTATCACAATTTAAATTACAAGTTCCATCTCCATTGATATCAATATTAATGTCGGGTTTTCCATCGTTGTCGATATCACAATTTAAATCACATTTTCCATCATTATTCGTGTCTTGGTCAATTGGATTTTTATCGGGTTTTCCATCGCCATCTGTATCTACATTAATATCAGGTTTTCCATCTCCATTGATATCAATATTGATATCGGGTTTTCCATCGCCGTCTGTATCTATGTTGATATCAGGTTTTCCATCACCATTTGTGTCAATGTTGATATTTGGCTTTCCATCTCCATTCGTATCAATGTTAATATCGGGCTTTCCATCGCCATTCGTGTCAATGTTGATATCCGATTTTCCATCGCCATCCATGTCAATATTAATATCTGGAAAACCATCTTTATCTTTATCACAATTTACATCGCAGATCCCATCTTGGTTTGTATCTTGATTTATTAAATTTTTATCGGGCTTTCCATCTTTATTAGTATCTACATTAAAATGACTTACTTGGTCTTCATTATAGTCAATATTTAGATCTGGTTTTCCATCGCCATCGGTATCACAATTTATATCACACGTTCCATCACCATTTAAATCAATATTTAAATCGGCTTTCCCATCATTATTTGTATCACAATTTAAATCGCATTTTCCATCACCATTAAGATCGCAATTCAAATCACATTTTGTTTCTTTATTCGATGAATTCCCATATAATTTAATATAGGAATAAGTTGCTCCGATTATGGCAAGCAAAATAATAATCATACATAAAAATATCACTAAAAAAGTCTTTCTTTTTGAGGCTTCTTTTTCTTCTGCCAATAGCTCTTGATATTGTTCCTCAAAATCAATATTATTTTCGATTGGATTTTTATCTTTTTGACTCATATTGAAATCCCTCTTCCATATTCTATCCTTACGTTGATTATAACACAATCTTATAAAAAGTGGCAACAAAAAAAATCCACTTATAAAATGGATTTTTAAGTTAATAAGAATTCAAAAGGTTCTTATTATGCAGCTAATTCTACTGAGATGTTTCCTGCTAATGTAGCATTAAATTCAGCGTTTTGGTCGCTTTCTTGGTTAACATATTCTACTACTACATAGTAATAAACAGTGTTTCCACTTGCACTACCAGTTACTGTATCGGTTGCAATTACTTTGTTTGTAGTTGCTCCAGTATCTAATAATGTAGAAGTTCCAACTAATGTTCCAAGAGTAGTTTCTGCTACAGTACAAGTTTCAAAATAGCTTGTTGCTCCAGTTACTGAACCAGTTTCTTTTGTACAATTAAAGTAATTTTCAGCTGTATTTACTTTTGTATTTGTTTTATAAACAGATACTTTAATATTATCTTTGGCAAATGTATTATTTGTTACATCATAAACAATATTAATTTTAGAAGCTCCACTATTTTCATCTGTAACTTTAACACTCAAAGCAGCTACTTCTTTGTGTCCTGGATATACATCTGTTGTTGTAAAGCTTCCAGCTGCTCCATCTACTACTCCAACTACTGTTGCACCTGCTACTTTACCTGCAGTTACATTTGTGTTTCCGTTATTTCCATCTGCTCCACGCTCATCTGTAATTGTTGCAGTAAAATATGCAAATGTTGCTCCCACAACGGCAACTAATAATGTTGCGATTGCAATAACTGTTAACAAAATTGTATTTTTTCTTTCCATAACCTTTCTCTATCCTCCTTACAATAATCATATTAACAGAAAAGATTTTGCAATTCAAGACTTTTTTCGCAGAGTTTCACAAATTTTTCACATTTTTTGTTTTTTTGTCATTTTATATAGTTAAGACTCATAATGTTTATAAAGTACCTTTACATTTTTTATATTTTATATTAAAATGTTATTGGAAACGGAGCTTTAGCCAAGTGGTAAGGCGTGGGACTGCAACTCCCTGATCACCAGTTCAAATCTGGTAGGCTCCTCCATAGATGTTTAAACTGCAATTTGTGTAGTTTTTCCTATAAGTCACTTATAATTTGAGTGACTTTTTTATGTAAAAATCTCCCCTATTTTGGGAGATTTTCTCGTTTGGCTAAATCTATTCTATACTGCTTATTTCTTAAGGTTACTAACATTTCTATTTCATTTACATTTTGTAATATTTTAGGAACTTTTAAGACCATTCCAGTCGTATAATGGGTTGGAGTCACATTTTCCACTTTTACTATTTTTGATTCTGTACCATTTTTATATTTTAGGGAAATAAAATGATTTGGAAAGAGACGCTCTGTTCGAACTGATTTATAATAAAATGTTTCTTTATCTAGAATTAAGTTGGAATCTAGTATCATTAATATTTTATCATTTTCGGTAGCACTGACTTTATCTGTTAACATTCTACAATTTGTAGCAGTATAACAATGTTGATATTGATATGTTAAGCTATTTTTAAATTCATAATTTTTAATTTGTAAAGAACTATATTGTAAAAAAGACTGTTCAAAAGTTGTGATTTTTCCTGGTTTTGTAATTCCCATATCCTCTATTAGAAGAGTATTTAAGGGCTTTAATTCTATTTTCTTGTAGGTTGGATTAATCTCTCCTATGTTATAAATCACTTGTTCTAATATTTTTAAAATATATTTATTTTCAAGTTCATTTGGACTAATTTCATAAGTCATTACGTAAGTATTTTTACTGTTTGGTTTTAATTCTGTATCTTGTTTCAGTGGTAAACCAAAATCTAAAAAATAGGAAGCGCGATCTAAAATAGGATAAACACGGTGAGTTTTTAATTCCAAAAAGAAATTATTATAATCTAATGTTTTTGAATCTTTTCCTCTATTTTCAATAAACAATTGAATCACAACATAATGTTTATTATCTTTGAATAAATTTCCGCTATAATCTCGATTCGTAATCATGCTTTTTTGTACTTGGATGTTTAAGTTATTGTGAATAACTGTTTGGCTTTGTTTATAAGTTCGATTATATACTCCTCGATTTAAATAAATTAATGTACCTAAAATAATTATGACGATAGAGCAAAGTACAGTAAAAATGAAACGATTTTCTTTTACATAGTATTTAAATTCACGAATAAATCTTCGAATATTTCTCTTAATTTTATAATCATCAATTCCCAAATTTAATTCAAATTCTTCTGAATCAATATCTGTAATTTCTAATTCTTGTATATCTAGTTCAAAATTAAATTTTTTAATATCAAATCCGATTCCTCGAAATAACGTGAAAGCAACGAAAAAATATTGTGGTAAATAAAATATATATGAGATATCTCGATACGCTCGTGCAGTAGTTGCTTCCATTACATCTCTTTCCATTCCAGATAAAATACTATGTGTAAAACCCAATACCACAAAAAGAACTAAGTAAAATACGATTAAAGCAAAGTAAAATTTTGTTGATTTTTCTTTTTTGCGCATTAAAAAGTAGATGGCAATACCAGCACCCAAAATAATTAAAAGGCTCAAATACATAAAATAATTTACATAAGTACTTGCTATATTAGTAATTGAAGAACTATAATTCGAGCGGACATAATCGGAAAAAAAGCCGACGATTTGACTGGTTTTGATAATAAAATAAATGATCGGTAAAGCTAAAGCTAAATGAATGATGCGAAAATATTTGATTAAAAATGCATACGGCTTTTTTAGTATCATTA
The DNA here is from genome assembly GCA_022791775.1 of Bacilli bacterium. Taxonomy (GTDB): domain Bacteria; phylum Bacillota_I; class Bacilli_A; order RF39; family UBA660; genus MGBC162267. Next base: position 5,354 of record JAAVZT010000016.1, on the reverse strand, counting down.
ATATCTCTCCCTATTATCATTATAGAACAAAAAAAAATATGAGACAAGGTCATATTTTTATCGAACTTTATTTACTAAGATTTGTCCCTCTTGTAAATAAATTGTTGGATTATTATTTAATAATTTTTCTTTGCTTATTTTAAACATTGATCCAACAGTTTCTAAAGTGTCCCCTTCTTTTGTAATATAATAACTATATTCACTTTTGGGAATTAATATTTCTTGTCCTGGATAAATAAAATCATCCATATCTAATCCATTTAAACTTGCTAATAATTCAGGATTAATATTATAACGTCTTGCTATTTGAAAAAGAGAGTCTCCCGATTCGATTGTATAATAAGTAAAATAATTTTGACTATTTTTCGGCACAATTAAGTCCATTCCAGCCCGTATTGAATCTGAATAATAAATATTATTTAAATCTTTTATCGTAGATTCATTGGTAGCAAATTTTTTGGCAACACTTTCTAAAGTTTCCCCTGGCTTTACACGATATTGGTCAAACATAACATCACTCCTAATAATAGATTATGATAATGATTTAAAATGGTTCAAGAAAAAAATCAGAAAAAATTATGAATTATTTAAGCTTTTATTAAAGATGTTTATTCTTTATTTTGATACGCTTAATTTACTGGGAGGTAGTATGGAAGTAATAATTAATCCAGGAAAGAAACTTGAAATAGCTGTGGAAAATGAGGTTTATTTGCGATATGCTCTTCGCACTAAATTTGTTACTTTAGAAGATCATTATTTTCATTTAATAGAAACGTATGTAAAACAATATTATCAAAAGGGGGATATTTTAGCAATTTGTGAAAAAATAATTAGCATTTGTCAACATCGCATTATTAAACGAGAAGATTTACCAATTGGATTTTGGGCAAAATTTTTATCACAATTCGCATGCCAGAAAAATCGGGGTGGATTTGGAGTTGGAATGCCAATAAATATGCAATATGCAATTAATAAGGTTGGCTTGTTTAAAGTTCTTTTGGCAAGTGTTGTAGGTGGGATCGGCAAGTTGTTTGGAAAAAAAGGATTATTTTATCGTATTGTAGGTCGTGAAGTCAGTGGATTAGATGGATTTTATGATGGTGCATGGGAAGCTTACCGAAATATTGGAATTGAAATTCCCCTTGACTCAACTCGTGTGTGTAATGAAATACGCGAAAAATTTGGAATTAGTTGTATGATTGTGGATGCAAATGATTTCGGACAAGAAATATTAGGAAAAAGTGATGATATTGTTTTTTCTGATTCCATTTTAAAAAAAATGATCCGAGATAATCCAGCTGGTCAATTACAAGAATTGACTCCATTTATTTTGATACGCAGAAAAAAAGACAATTAATTTGAAGTCGTAAGATAAAAGTGTACATAAAAAAAGTGTATGCTTTTTTTGTTATAATTAAGACAAGGAGATGTGAATATGACTAGTAAAGGACAAAAATTTAAACAATGAACGCTAGAAGAAAAATACAAATTAATTGAACCATTATTAACAATGGAAAAGCGTTCAAGAACATATTCAAGAGAAATCGGAATCAATTTAGGATTATTTTTTAATTGGGTAAAAAATATCGAGAAAAAGGAATAGAAGGATTAATAAATAAAAAGAAACAAGGTAATCCATTATCCAAATATTCTTCGAAAAAAACTTAACTAAAGAAGAACAGCTAGAATATGAAAATATGAAACTAAGAATCGAGAATGAAATGTTAAAAAAGATTCCTAATGAAAGAAGGTGGTACGTATGTAAAATTCACGATGTAACACAAACCAAATATGAAATAAGTAAAGAATATAATATTAAATCTCTGTGTGAAATATTAAAAGTATCTAGATCAGGATCTTATAAATGGTAAAAAAATAAAGATATATTAAATAACAAAATAAAAAGAGATATGAAAACCTTGAGAGTATTGTTCATACAGATCAAGGATCCGTTTATTCCTAAGTGTCAATTAACAATATATTTAATTCTTATAAAGTGACTAGAGCGATGTCTAGGGCTGGAACATTAACAAATAAGCCAGTAATTGAATCAAAAAATGGCTGGATTAAGAAAGAAATGTATATTGATTTAAACATAAATAATTATAACACAGTTCAAGAATTTATTGATGATATAGTTTGAGATAATAACAATTATCGCCCAAGTTTTGCATTACAACATAAAAACCCAGTTGATTATAGAACACAACTAGGTTATAAATAACAATTTTTTAGTGTTTAATTTTTGTTGACAACTTCATTAATTTTGTCTTTTTTTATTTTTCCTCTAATATAAAAATCATATTTTTATAATTAAAGTTCCATTCAAAATAACTCATTACTTCTACTTCACCGGTTTCTTCTGTGTAATAATATAAAGACTCTCCTGCCAAATAGTATACTTTATTTTGAATGGTGGTAACGATTTCTTTTACGTTTCGATTACTGATTTTTTTTCTACTTGGACAATCTAAATATTTTACATATAAACCATTATCTATTTCATATTGATAAATTGTTTGTTTTGAAAAACGAACTGTTTCATTTGCTAATTTAGTTGTACTTATCTTTTCCCATTCCCCATTTTCTAAAACTTTACCATTTTTATTTTCAGTTCCAACTTTACGCATTTTTTTTCGTTTCGGCAATAACTCCCATTGAATTTTATTCTTACGGTCCATATAAAATAATGAATTATCATCGCTCCCCATAAAGTAACCATCGAAATATAAACTTTCTTTAAAGTCCCATGTACTTTGTTTTCCATTACTCATTTGTAATACATAAAATTTATTAAAATAATAGGAAGCATTATAATCAGGAATAAGTAAATAGTCTTTAACTTGGGCTATATTAGTGATGTCATAGATGTCTTTTTCAAACAGGGAAATATTTTGCCTTGTTTTTTGATTAATTCGATAAAAACCTTTATAATTCCAAATATAATAAGTATTATGGTCTAAATTACGAATATCTATTTTCTCATAGGTTTCTTTATTTGAATAAAATTTTATAAAATAAGATTCTGCTAATCTATTTTTTAATTCTGATTCTAATAAATGATAATCAACAGCTTCTTCGTTTTGAATACATTGTGGATAAGTTTTTAGTTTATCACTATGTGGAATAATACATGTAATATTATCTTCTTCTAACCAATCAATTTTAGTCAATAGTTTTTTCTTTTGTAAATAGGAATGCTCGACAATAAAATGAAATGTTTTCTGTTCTTTTGTCACTTCAAATGTATAAACTTTTTGGTTTTTATCATATTGCTCTTTTATCTGAAATTCATTTAATTGATATGTTTTTTCATAATTTCTAGCATGTAAAACAAAGTATAAAATTAAAACTATAAATAGAATAAAAAAGAATAATGCCATCCGTCGTCTAGTTTGTTTAATTTTACTTTTTTTATATTTTACTGCTTTTAAAGCCACGAAATCACCTTCTTATTTTTATTTTATAATGATTTTATCAAATGTGCAATCTCGTAATTTATTTTTGATTGTTTTATACATTGATTATTTTAAAGAATCATTTTTTAATAAACTTAAATAGGCAAAAAAATAGTTTCTTATACAGTAAAAAAAAGTCCTTTACTTAGGTCAATTTTAACATTTATTCACTATTCTATCGAACAAAACTCTTTCCAAAACAAAAAAAAGCTTAACCAAAATTAACCTTTATATTTTGAAAGTCGATTTAGTTCGACTAATTTTTCCATGGTGCCCTTTGGGAGGACGTACAACAACTATTTTTTAATTAATAATATTTTAGAAGCTTCATATTGTGGGGTAATGATTTTTTTACCATTTTCTGATAATTTATTATAGCTTCTTTCTAATTTTTGTAATACAAAATCTGCGCCCTCATCAATAGACATGTTCTTTTCTACATAAACCATTCTTAGTAAAGATGGCACACTATAAAAGTGTGCCATTGCATCAGCATCAGCAATGCAAATCTCTTCAGGAGAAGTTTTTTCTTTTAATTTACTTCCTCTATGATTTAAAATGCATTTTTTTATTAAGTTAACGTCTTCCTTTGACATATTATATTTACTTAAAAGTTCTTCCGCAATTTGTGCACTTATTAAATGATGATTTTCTGTCCAATCTTTATTGGTTACAGAGGCAATATCATGAAGTAAAGCCGCTAGACAAACAATGTCATAATTTGCACCATATTCATTACAAATACTGTGCGCTATTTTATAAACAACTTCTATATGATGATCCCATGCACCAGTGCCATATGCATTACTAGGTAGCATGCATCTTTTTTTTACTTCATTATATATATCTTCTATAATTTTATTCATACAACACCTCGATTATACACGTTTATTGTTTTTGATAATATACAAGTGTGTTTATTAAATTGACAAATCAAATTTAATTTCTATAAATATTCTATCATAAATTTATGTATATTAAAACTCGAAACATAAAAGTACGAGTTTGGTATCAATCTGGTGCGTGAGTAAACCACGTTTGGAAATTTGAATTAAGGTTAATTCCTTAACTAATTATAGCATTAATCTTATAGTATTGCATTAAAAATTAAAATCATTTCAACTTTCTTTCTTATATCACTTAAATGTTTCTTTTGTGTGTCTAAAACAAAAGTCTAAAAATCCATTATATTTTATTTTAATCAATTCATCGTTCAACTCAAAAAATGTTTCTACTTTATTATCTTTTATTCCTTTTATTTTAAGCATTATATTGCTTTCAATCTCCGTATCTAAAAATTTTTCTGTATCAAATACTTCAAAAAATATATCATTTTCAAAAGGAACCTCATTATAATTTTTATTCAAAAAACAGTTTATATTATTATCTTTTTCAAATCCTGCATCTAAATTTATATAACCTTTTTCTTTATTATCAATATTGATAAATGATAATTGTATATTAATATTATATCCCTTATTTCCGTTTTTTGTATATGTTCCAACAAATATTTTTTGTTCACTAACCTCAATTTTCTTATTGTCTATATACAACATAAATATCACTCCTTTATATTTTTTGATATTTTATACTTAAATACAATATCATTTGATATCTAACTTATTTAATAAAATCTTCTAATTTTTTTCTTTCGCCGTCGTTAGTTAAAAAGTATAGCCATTTTGTATCTAATAAATCCTTAACATATTTTTTATCGTTTAATTTCAATATACTATCTACAATATATTGTTGATCTAATTCTTTCCAAAAATCATTACAGGCATCTAAGAAATCAGCTAGTACGTGAGCATCTTTATATTTTATAAAATAATCAATCAAAAATTTTTGATTATATTCAGTATATATACATGTTAAAAATATTATACAATATAAATT
>JAAVZT010000015.1 GCA_022791775.1 Bacilli bacterium | reverse complement strand
CTCATTTTGTTCAAATCCTATTTTCCAAAATCCATAACTCATTCCAAGCACTAGAATGATCACAAATAGAAGCGTGATAGCTCCCACTATATAGATTCTTCTTTGTTTTTCCATATCCAACACTTCCCTACACTTTGAACAAAAGTAAAAATATAAATTTTTTTTATTTTATTATTCTGATTATGTTTATGTTACATGTTTTTTTTCTAAAAAAAAGCTAACTGCACCTTTTATAACACTAATATCAAATTTAATCTTTTAATCATTAATTTTTTAATTGCTTTAAAATTACTACTTTTTTCGTGCAGAAAAAAACAGAAAATTTCTTTTCTGTTTAAGAAGACTGGTCATAATATGAACGCATTTTCATAATTCCTTTTTTTTCATATCGCGAAACCATTACTTGTGTCATATTAAGCATTTTAGCCGTTTCACTTTGTGTTAAATCTCCAAAATAACGATATTTTATAATTTTCTGTTCATCTGAATTTAAAGATTCCAAACATTCTTGCAAACTAAGGGAATCATCTAACGAAACCTGTTCTTCATTTGAAATAGTTTCATAATAACTTCTTTCTTCATACGAATTTGTGTCATCTAAACTTAACATAAGCGCATTTCCTGATTGGACAATTTGTTCTACCAATTGAATATCCATCTCTAAAAACTGAGCAATCTCTAAATTATTTGGAATTTTATTTAGCTTTTGAGCAAGTGCACTTCGTGCCATTTCTATTTTTTGAAAACTACGCAAAATATCTTTACTTAATTTAATGCTTTGATTCCGATACACCATTTGATACATTTCTCCAAATACATAATCATAAGCATAAGTAGAAAATTTTGTTGTTCCATTTTTCTGGTAATTTTTGTACGCTTTCATAATTCCTAATGCACCCGCTTGATAAAGATCTTCCTTGTCTGCATTATAAAATTTAGAAGCAATACTCTTTATTAACCATTCATTTGCTTTTACAACCTCTTCTGTTTGCATAAATCACCTAAACCTTTAAAAGCTCTAAAGCTGATTGCTCTGTTAAAGTTTCTTTAATATGACTACGCCGCATAACCTTGCGAAACTGATGAGGAACTTCACATAAATAAACAGAACCTTGATTACTACGAATCGCATATTTGGTTCGAATAATCGCATCCACTCCTGCATTATCCAAATCTAACACTGAAAACAAGTTATATACCAAATATTTAATCCGATGTTTTAAAATAACGGGCGCCAAATAGTTATTTATTTTATAAGCGTTTTTATAAGTTAAATGACCATCTAAGCGTACGAACAAAACACCCTGATAATATTCTAAATCCATATATAACATTTTATGTCTCCTTACTATATGAATATAGTGCAAAAAAAAGTATAGGGAAACAGCTTCGACAAAACAAGATAAAAAAAAGAAGGTTTCTAACCTTCCATTACATTTTGAATTTGTACTTTTGCTTCCTCTATACTTTTTTCATCTGGAATCATAACATAAGAATTTACTCCAGATATAGAATAAACTGGTTTATGGTCATCTGTACCTTCTAATACAACTTGTTCTAAATTCCATTCCGCAGAATCATCCAATTGCTTTTGAATAAATCCCATAATATCATCATAACTAAAATTTGTATCAAAACTGCCATCCAAGGCATTTAATATCTTCGTATAATTTTTTAAAATAGAAGGTCCAGCTACTTTTTTAATCAAGGCAGATAATACTCGTTGCTGATTTATAGCTCGAATACGATCTCCCATTAAAAAACTTTTACGTTCTCGAGAGAAAGCAAGTGCTTGTTTCCCGTTCAAATAATTTACTCCTTCAACAAAAGTATAATTAACCCAACTCTTAACGGGTTCATCATAATAATGAGCAGTAAACGCTTGATCACTCACAACTTCAATTCCTCCCACAGCTTCAACTAAATTAACTAATGAAGAAAAATTAATTTTCACATAATAGGAAATATCCAAATCCAAAAGATTTTCCAATGTTTTAATGGAAGTATCAATTCCATATAAACTAGCATGCGTCAATTTATCTTTCGCATTTTTCATTCCCTCTAAAGATACATAATAATCTCTTGGTATAGAAGTCATTAAAATTTGATGAGTAATTGGATTAACAGTTAAGATAATATTTACATCACTTCTCGTTACTTGATGAATAGTTCCATAATCATCTGTACCTGAAATATATACATGAAACGGCTTTTTCGTTATAGCAACATCTTTTTTTACAACTTTGTCTTTTACTTTAATAGGAATTGTTTCCAATATACGGATCTGATTTTTAAAATCTTCATTCATTTCACAAAAAATATTTTTTTGTGCTTCTTCCATAACAATAACTCGTAAACTTTTATTCATAAATGCTTGTACTAAAGAAGAATTATCCATTTCTTGAATCGTCAACGTGGTTCGCTTTTTGATTTCATTTTGAAGTTCTTTTGCACCTTCAGAAAATGTCGTATTTGGTACACCTATTTTTCCATTTTTTAATTCTTTTAAGCTATTGTAATTACTAGAATCTAATATTAATACTTGATAATTTTCAATTTTTTCATGAGTCTGAAAAGCTTTTGAGAAAAAACCTAATGTGATCGATTCATAAAATATACCTATTCCCATAAGTCCACTAAAAAGAAAAATAAATAAACAACCTATCATCCTTTTTTTCCAATGTCGACTCACCATCAAACGATAAAAAATAAAATTTAAAAAACACAAAAAAAGAAAAATAGGTAACAAAAATTTAAAAGATAATACTTTCAATTGCAAACATAAAATAAAACAAATAAAACTTATAATAAAGAAAAAGAATGAAAAACTTTTAAAAATTATTATTTTTTTAAGCTTTTTTTTCACTTTTTTTTCTTTTTCCACTATAATCACCTAATTAAATTATACTCGAAAATAAAACTTTTAGAAAAAAGAAGCACTATATTATGACAAATAAAAGTAAAATTTCATCTAAAAAAGCATTAATTTTACACATCTATACAGAATAAAATGACAAAAAACAAAATTCATATTATAATAACACTATAAAATAGAAAGGAAATAAACTTATGGATATTGAAAATTTTGAAAGATTATATCTTTTTTTAGAAAATGCAATTCGAAAACTAATTCAAGGAATGGAATTAAGTCAAGAAGAAATAAATTTTTTGTCAAACATTTCAAAAGAAACAATTTTAAATATTACCAAAAGAATGACTCCATCCCTAATTATGAATTTAAAATTAGAAGATCCACAACAAGAACTTGATGCAATTGCTGCAATGGTAGGAAAAATTTCTAATATCACTTATACAAATGAAATTCAACCATATCAAATTTATCATAATAATATTATAATATTACCACAATAGACACAATCAGAAATGATAAAATCCAAAAAGGAACCACTAGATAGTTCCTTTTTTAATTACCAGAAACAAAAGTTTTTAAATTTCGCTTCCATAAATCCCAAAGACTCGCTTTTAATACTTCTTCACTCGAAATAGCATCTGCTTCTAAAAACACATTTCCTTGCTCATCCCTCACTTGTACTTTACCTAATACTTCTCCTTTTTGAATAGGTGCTCTTTTTTGTTCTGTAATTAATTCATAAGAATAAATTTGTTTTGGGTCGGTAACTTTTTGAATTTTAGTAATACTATCTTTTAATTCTACTAAAACACTAGATTTTTTCCCTCCTAAAATGGAAGCCTCCCCTAATTTATCTTCTTTTCTTAATATTTCTTGAACTTGATAAGTATTAAATCCATAATTTAACAAATTAGTTGTATCACTACTACGTAAGTCAGGAGAACTAACTCCCATCACAACAGATAAAATACGCATATCATTTCGTTTAGCAGTTGTTGTAATACAATATCCTGCTTCACTTGTAAATCCAGTTTTCAATCCATCTACTCCATTATAAAAACGGACCAGCCGATTAGTATTGACAAGCCAAGTGCTACTTCCATCTGGCTTTTTTAAATAATCTTCATAAATACTAGTAAATTCTAAAATTTTCTCATGCTTTAAAAGTTCTCTTCCCATCACGCTCATATCTCTCGCACTACTATAATGATCTTTTGCATGAAGTCCATGTGGATTTACAAAATTCGTATTCGTAAGCCCCAATTCCTTTGCGCGTGCATTCATCATGTTAACAAAGGATTCAACACTTCCACCTATTTTTTCAGCTAATGCAATCACTGCATCATTTCCACTTGCAATGGCAACACCTTTTAATAACTCTTCCACTTTATAGGTTTCTCCTTCTTGCAAAAAGATTTGACTCCCCCCCATACTAGCAGCATTTTTACTAATCATAACCGAATCGGTTAAAGAAATTTTTCCAGAATCAACAGCTTCCATAATTAATAACATACTCATAATTTTCGTCATCGACGCAGGAGGTAACATTTCATCACTATTTTTTTCAAACAAAATATTCCCTGTACTCACTTCAATTAAAATTGCACTTTTACTATTAGGTGCCAAATCTTCAGAAGCTCTCACAATTGGAATCAAAAACAAAAAAGAAAAAACTACCCAAAAAATTTTTTTCATACTCCACCTCGCTAAACTCTATGCACACACTAAAAAAATATGATTTAGCAAATGTCAACCTGGAAAAAAATGAATTTTTTCAAACCAAATAATGATATAATTTATATGAGGTGATTCGATTGAAAAAAAGACATAAAATGTTATTACAAATTGTAGTATTCGGTTTCATTATACTTGGAATATATTTTGTTTGGAATCGTAATAATAATAATAATTCTAAACTACCAAACATAAAATATTCTAACGAGGCGATAACAATCATGAAAGAACAGAATATATTAAAAGAAATTGAACAAAAAGATTATTCAAAAACAATAGAAATCATGCTATTAAATCATGATTTGAAACATAAATATTTAAACGCTTATTATGAAATTAAAGAGCAAGAAAGAACAGATTTTACCAAATTAGTAAATTTATTTTTAGATAAAAATTATACACCAGCAGAAATTAATGATATTTTGGAATATTTAAACGATAAAAATTTAAATCAATTAAAAGAAATGGAATATGTCAACTTACAAGAATATGTTAAAATTAGCAATATGGAAGTTGATAAAATAGAGCGATATAAATCGTATCAAGTAGCAAACCAAACTAATGCACAGGATGCAGTCACCAAAGTCAACATAGGCTTAGATCAAGAATTCTATTCAGAAATCAGCACAATTAAAAACCCAAATTCTTATACAGTCTTATTAAACAAGTATCGTGGATTACCTAAAGATTATGCTCCCAATGATTTAACCAGTTTAAGCATCAATCCCAATTATAAATTACGTGCCAAAGCAGCTGAAGCATATGAACAATTACAAAGTGCCGCCTTACTGGACAACGTAAAATTTTTTCCATTTAGCGCATATCGAACCGAACAGTATCAAACTAGATTATATAACAATTATGTAAATCGAGATGGAAAAAAAGCAGCAGATACTTATTCTGCGCGCCCGAGACATTCTGAACATGAAACCGGATTAGCCGTGGACATAAGGAGTAATGGCCTTTCAGATAACCTAACGGATAACGATTACAAATGGATGTTAAATAATTCATATAAATACGGTTTTATAGTCCGTTACCCAAAAGGAAGCATGCCAATTACGGGATACATTGAAGAACCTTGGCATCTACGTTACATAGGAGTAGATATCGCAACCGATATTCACGAAAAAAATATAACATTTGACGAATATTATGACTTATATTTAAAAGACAAAGAAAAAATGGCCTAATCAATTTAGACCATTTTTAATTTGCCAACTTTTCTAAAATATTTAAATTTTCTCCCATAAACTCTATTCCATAATTTTTTCTTAATAAT
>JAAVZT010000014.1 GCA_022791775.1 Bacilli bacterium | reverse complement strand
CTAAATGGCGCTTGATGTAGGACTCGAACCTACGACCCAACGGTTAACAGCCGTTTGCTCTACCGACTGAGCTAATCAAGCAGTACATTCTGATTATATATATAATTATAACAAATGTCAACCAGATTATACCAATTTTTCGTAATAAAATAAAAAAAGTAGAAAAAAATTAAAAAAGAACGCAAAGAAAAATTTTAAATGATAAAAATATCTTAAAATCATTTTAGGAGTACGAAAAACATAAATTGACTTCTCAACTTAATAATAATATAATAAAAAAATAAGTGGAGAGGATTGTGTTTATGGAAGAATTAAATTACGAAAAATTTATGATTTATCTCCGACAATGTCAAAATAAAATACAAAAAGGATTTAATGAAGAAATTAAGCAGTTTCATATCTCCAGTACTCATATTAGTATTATTATGATGTTATATCATCACAAAGAAGGCTTTTCTATGTCAGAATTAAGTCGATTACTCTTTGTAGACAATGCGCTTATGACTAGGAATATAAAAGAGCTAGAGAAAATAAAATATATATATCGCAATCGCGAAAATGAATTTCAGAGAAAGTACCACATTTGTTTAACAGAAGAGGGAAAAAAGATAGCTCTAAAAATTCAAGAAATTTTAGAACAAAAGCAATCTAAATTTTGTTCAGAATTTACAAAACAGGAACAAGAAATACTAAATCAAGCGCTTCACATTATAATTTGTAAATTTAATAAAAAAATAGAAGAAGGAAAATAAATGTTAGAATTAAAAAATATAAAAAAAAGTTACACAACTGGAACGTTTACTCAACATGCATTAAAAGGGGTTGATTTAAAATTTAGAAGCAATGAATTCGTTGCTATTTTAGGACCAAGTGGTTCTGGCAAAACAACCTTACTAAATATCGTAGGAGGACTAGATCGCTACGATCAAGGAGATTTAGTGATTAATAATCGTTCTACAAAACTATTTAAAGATAGTGATTGGGATGCCTATCGAAATAATTGTATTGGTTTCATTTTCCAAAGTTATAATTTAATTAATCATATCGATATTCTATCTAACGTGGAAATGGGAATGACGTTAAGTGGAGTAAATAATAAAGCAAGAAGAAAAAAAGCATTAGAAGTATTAAAAAAAGTTGGATTAAAAGAACATGCCCACAAAAAGCCGAATCAATTATCAGGAGGTCAAATGCAACGCGTTGCAATTGCAAGAGCGCTTGCCAATGATCCAGACATTATATTAGCGGATGAACCCACTGGGGCTTTGGATTCCAAAACCAGTGTTCAAATAATGGAATTAATTAAAGAAATAGCGAAAGATAAATTAGTCATCATGGTAACTCATAATCCAGAATTAGCTTATCAATATGCAAATCGAGTAATTGAAATGAAAGATGGCGAATTAATCAAAGATTCCAATCCTTGGCAAGAAGAGAAAAGTGAAAAAGAAGATTATCAAATAAAAAAAACATCCATGAATTTTAAAACCGCTTTACATTTATCACTGAATAATATTAAAACGAAAAAAGGAAGAACCATTTTAACCGCTTTTGCTTCCTCAATAGGAGTGATAGGAATATCTTTGATTTTAAGCTTATCGAATGGTTTTGATAAGCAAATTAATCATTTTGAAAAAAATACATTAAGTGCCTTACCAATTATAATTAGTAAGCAATCTATGAATTTAGATGAAGAAACAATGTCAAAAATGCAAGATGAAATGGGAAACAAAGCCGAAGATTATCCTAATTTTGATTATGTAATTCCTACAGATTCTCAAAAAGAACAGTATACTCATGAAAATAAAATACAAAAAGATTATATAGAATATATTGAAAATATCTCAGAAGATTATGTTTCTGGAATTAATTATATTTATGGAACAGGACTTAATATTCTTCAGAAAATAGATAATAAAGTAAAACAAATAAATACAACTGAATTAAATATTGGAATGTTGCCCCATACTTTAGGTGAAAAAACTCCAAGTGTAATCAAAGAACGATTTGATTTGTTAATTGGAAAAGAGCCTGAGCAAAAAGATGAAATTATAGTGGAAGTAGATAGTAAAAATCGAATTTCAAAAGAATTATTAGAGGTTCTTGGCTTTAAAACGGAGGAACACATTTCTTTTCAAGATCTTCTAAGAAGCGAAATAACTTTAGTATGGAATGACGATTATTATATCAAAAATGGAATTTATTTTATGCCTAATCAGAATTTGGAAAATATATATCAAAATAAAAATAATTTAAAATTAAAAGTAGTAGGCATTATTCGACTAAAAGAAGATTATCCAAATATGGCATCTAGTCCAGGAATTTATTATACCTACGATTTAATGAAAGAAATTCAAGATAAAAATACAAAATCACAAGTTGTAGAAGCTCAAAAAAAGGCCGATTTTAGTGTTTTAACAGGAGAAAAATTTGATATGACTTCAGAAGATGGAAAACTAGCCAAAGAAAATGTGCTAACGTACCTTGGCGATTTATCGATTCCATATATGATACAAGTTTATCCAAAAGATTTTGAAAGTAAAGAATATATTATTTCATATTTAGATCAATATAATAATGATAAGAAAGAAGAAGATAAAATTGCTTATATTGATCAAGCGAATTTAATGAGTTCTTTATCCAGTAATATTATGGATGCTATTACGATTGTTTTAGTAGCATTCAGTAGCATTTCGTTAATTGTATCATCTATCATGATAGGTATTATTATGTACATCTCAGTTTTAGAACGAACAAAAGAAATTGGTATTCTAAGAAGCTTAGGAGCTCGAAAAAAAGATATTGCTCGAGTATTTAATTCTGAAACTTTTATTATAGGTGTTTCTTCTGGTTTATTAGGAATTTTAGTAGCTCGAGTTTTATTATTTCCTACCAATCACCTTTTAAAGGAATTAACAAGTTTGGATAACGTTGCTATTATGAATCCACTTCATGCTCTCATATTAATCACAATTAGTGTTATTTTGACTCTAATTGGTGGCTGGATTCCAGCAAAATTAGCCAGCAAAAAAGATCCTGTAGAAGCTTTGAGAACGGAATAAATCGACAAAAGATATCAAAATATTTCCTTGTAAAAGAAAGAAAAAAATCTTATAGTATGACTTGCCAAGCGAAATTTGGCAAACCATTCCTACAATCTCTACACAAACTCACGCAAAAATATACTCATCCAACCAACACAAATCTTCAAAACCGGTAGGAATGGAAAGATAGCAAAAAAATTGCTATCTTTTTTTATAAATAAGTAATATTTAGTACTTGACAATGCCAAGTACTCATATTATTATAATGGCAGAAAGGAAAATAAAATGAATACACAGTTCAAAAAAGGAGTCCTAGAACTATTAGTATTAGTAATCGTCCGAGAAAAAGATCAATATGGATATGAACTGGTAGAAGCTGTCAGTAAAATAGTAGATGTAAATGAAGGAACCATTTATCCAATTTTAAAACGCTTAACCAATGAAGGATACTTTGAAACTTATTTAGAAGAATCCAAAGAAGGACCTGTTAGAAAATATTATCATATTACCGTTTCTGGTAAAAAGCATTGTCAAGAATTATTAAAAGAATGGCTTGCATTTGCTGAGAGTGTAAATAATTTTATAAAAAGGAGTGAAGAAAAATGAATTTAGAAGAATTCATAAAAAAATTAAGAGAAAAATTAGCTATTTTAGAAGAAAAAGAAATTGAAGATATTATTGAAGAATATACTGGATATATTGAAGAAAAAGTTCAAAATGGAAAAACAGAAGAAGCAATTGCTGATTTCGGTGATATGGATGAGTTAGTAACAGAATTATTAAAGGCTTATAAAATAAATGTAGAAAAAAATAAAGTAGAAAAAAATGCACTAAATCACATTGCAGATACTTTTTGTAAATGGGTTGATCGTTTTATCAGTGTCTTTGCTAACAAAAGTGGAAGTGAAATTCTAAAAATCATTATCGAACTATGTATTATTTTTTGTATCATTGCTTTTTGTAAGTTGCCATTCCATATTTTAGAAGAATTAGGATATAACGTTTTTATGGTATTCCAAAATGGATTTGGAAGAGGATTATTTCGCATTTGGAAATTTTTAATTGAAATGATTTACTTGATTTTTGGCATTGTATTGTTTGTAAAAATATGTGAAAAAAGATATTTTAAATACGAAGAAGAACCACAAAAAGAAAAAGAAGCCATAATTCCTTTGAAAAAAAGAACAGAAGAAAAACAAAATACAGAAAAAGAACAAATAAAAAAGGAGCCTAGAAAGGGATTTATTGACTTTTTAGCGACTATTTGTATTTGGTTTATTAAATTCATCGCAATTTGGATTTTATTTGGAATAGGTTGTTATATATTGGCCATGGCAATGGGGAGCGGAATTTGTATTTACTTCATCATCCAGGGAATTGATTATTTTGGAATATATCTATCTGTATTAATGTTGTTATGTTTAGGAGTTTTAGCATTTATTCCTTTGTTTAATTTTATATTTAACAAAAAAAATCCAATCAAATTTTTGCTCATTGCCTTTTTAACTTCATTTATTCTTTTGGGCATAGGATTAAGTTATGCTTCTGTAGAACTTGCCACAACAGAATTTATAAATGAAATTCCAAATAGCTATAATAAAAAAATAATAACAGAAAACGTATTAATGAATGATAATATTATTGTATTTGGAAATATTAAATATGAATTAGATGAAAGCATAAATGATTTAAAAATAGAATTTGAATATTATGAAGATTTATATAGCCTTAATCCAGATATTTATGAGGAAAATAATAGAGTTCACATTGGGTATAATGTAAATCATTTTCATTGGAATAATAAAATTTTTAATGAAATATTAAGAGATTTAAAAGAGCATCGAATTTATAATTATGATATGGAACCGAAAATTACCATTTATACAAATCAAAAAAATATAGATACGCTAAGAGCCAATAAAAAAAACTGGCAAGAACAGAAATATTGGGATCAAGAAGCATATTATGATTGCCTGGAAGACTTGAGAGAAGATGGTTATGAATCGTTAAGTACAAGTTGTCGAAATCGACTATTAAAATTAAAATGAACGTCAAATGTTCATTTTTTTTGGAAAGAAAGCATTAATTAGACGAGAATTTGATTTTTTATGGTAAAATAAAAAAGAGGATAAAAATATGGAAGAACAAATTAAAATGTTAGAGCGATATGGAGAAAATTTAACCCAAAAAGAATATTTAACAGATCCAGCGATAGCGCGAGAAGAAGAAATAAAACAATGTATCTTAACTCTTTTAACTCCCGAAAAAAGTGCATTATTAGTCGGAAAACCTGGAATCGGAAAAACGGCGATTGTCGAAGGAATTGCTTATCGAATCCAAACGAATAATGTTCCAAATGCCCTGCAAGGTTGGGAACTTATCAAAGTAAATATAACCAGTTTACTTGGCACTACTTCACAAAATGGGCAAGCAGAAAGTCGAATTGATTTATTGGTAAAAGAATTAGAAAAAAAAGAAAAAACAGTTCTTTTTATTGATGAGACACATGTGTTAGTGAATAAAAATACACAAGATAATGGTGGAATTGATTTTGCTAATTTATTAAAAGCAGGTTTAGATCGAGGAAGTATAAAAATGATTGGAGCTACAACCACAGAAGAATATGAAACATATATATTGCGAGATCGTGCCTTTTTAAGGAGATTCCAAAAAATAGATGTTGCAGAAACGAACCAAAGTGATACCGTAAAAATACTTATGGGTACTTATCCCAAAATAGAGAAGCAATTAGGAGTAACATTAAAATATACAGATTTTATCAAAGAAAAAATCATGACATTTATTGTTGAGATGACAGATGAATATAAAAGAGTATATGAAATAGCAAGCCGTTATCCGGATATATGTTTAACAATTCTAGCAAATGCATTTACTTTTGCTTTATATGAAAATAGTCAAGAAGTAAGTTTAAAACATATTTATAAAGCAATTTGTAATGCTAAAAATATTTATGAAGATGTAAAAAAGAAAGAAAAAGAACGATTTAAAACAGTATTTTCGGATATTATAATAGAAGAAAAGATAGATTTAGAAGAGGAGTAAAAAGAGTATGGAACGAAAAATTAAAATATTTCAAATTGGTTGTGGAAATATGAGCAAATTCATTTTAAAATATGCCAAAGAAAAAAATTGTGAAATCATTGGTGCTGTAGATTGCAATCCAAAATTAATCGGAAACGATTTAGGAATGCTTTTCGAGGAGCAAAGTATGGGAATTAAAATTGAAAATAGTGAAAAATTAGAAGAGTTACTAAAATCTTTAAAACCAGATATTGCAATTTTAACGACAATGAGTTTGCTAAATGACGTGGAAGAAGAGTTAAGAATTTGTGCGAAATGTGGCATTAATACAATAACTACTTGTGAAGAAGCGTTTTTTGCAGAAAACTCAAATCCAACTTTATATGAAGAGATTAATCGACTTGCAAAAGCTACCAATTGTACAATTGTTGGAGCAGGCTATCAAGATATTTTTTGGGGAAATTTAATCTCTGTATTAGCTGGATCTACTCATCAAATAACCAAAATTAAAGGAAGTTCAAGCTATAATGTTGAAGATTACGGAATTGCTCTTGCCGCAGCTCATGGAGCGGGTTTTACAAAAGAACGATTTGAAAGTGAAATAGCAATTTCTGATAACATTTCAAAAGAAGAACGAGATAAAAAAATTATGAAACGAGAGTTTATGGCAAGTTATATGTGGAATGTAGTTGGCTGGCTAGCTGATAAATTAGAATTACACATTACCGAAATGGATCAAAAATGTGTGCCGATTTACGCAGAAGAAGATTTGGAATCAAAGACGCTTAATATGACAGTAAAAAAAGGATTGATCAGAGGAATGAGTGCAGTTGTAACTGCTAAAACATTAGAAAATATCGAAATTGAAGCGGAATGTATTGGAAAAATTTATACAGGTGATGAATTTGATAAAAATGAGTGGTCTTTATTAGGTGAACCAAATACTACTGTAAACATTAATCAGCCAAAAACATCTGAACTAACATGTGCAGACATAATAAATAGAATACCAGATGTCATAAATGCTGAAAATGGATTTATTTCAACTAGTAAATTACCAGAACCTAAATATCGTGTAAAATCTTTAAATGAATATATAAAATAAAAAGTCAGTCAAATATGATGAAATTGTAAGATAAAAGTGTACATAAAAAAAGTGTATGCTTTTTTTGTTATAATTAAGACAAGGAGATGTGAATATGGCTAATAAAGGACAAAAATTTAAACAATGAACGCTAGAAGAAAAATACAAATTAATTGGACCATTATTAACAATGGAAAAGGGTTCAAGAACATATTCAAGAGAAATCGGAATCAATTCAGGATTACTTTTTAATTGGGTAAAAAAAGATCGAGAAAAAGAAATGGAAGGATTAGTAAAAAAAAGAAACAAGGTAATCCATTATCCAAATATTCTTCGAAAAAAACTTAACTAAAGAAGAACAACTAGAATATGAAAATATGAAAATATAAAACTAAGAATCGCGAATGAAATGTTAAAAAAGATTCCTAATGAAAGAAGATGGTACGTATGTAAAATTCACGATGTAACACATACCAAATATGAAATAAGTAAAGAACATAATATTAAATCTCTGTGTGAAATATTAAAAGTATCTAGATCAGGATATTATAAATGGTAAAAAAATAAAGATATATTAAATGATTATGAATTAATAAGAAAAAATTTAGGTGTATTAATAATAGATATTCATGAAAGAAAACCAAGTTATGGATATCATAGAATAAATGCAGGAATTAGATGCGATACAGGTTTGGTTGTATCAGATAATTTAGTACATAAAATATGCAAATTATTAAATATTAAATCAAAAGCTAAGCACATTATGACCTGGAAAAGAATCTATTAAATATGCAAATATTATTATTGGTAATTGGACTACATCTAGACCATTTGAAAAGGTTGTTTCTAATACAACTATGTTTTAGTTTAAGAAAAGAAAATATGATTGGACTTTTTACTTATGGTTTATTATTTTTAATAACACGACAAATATTATCATAAGAAGAATTGTTCCAACAAATAAATAGATAACGGTTTCATTTAAAAAGCGAGATAAAAAAGAATAAATATATTCCCAACATTCAATTAAAAAATTCTTAATATCTAATATAATACTTACTAATCCAGTTTTAATTCCCAATAAAAAATTTTCCATTTCATTCACTGCCTTTAAAATAATTATAAGATAGTCTTGCATTTTAATCAATTATTTGTTACTATTACCTAGTAATGGCGGAATTGGTGAAGTGGTTAACACGCCGGATTGTGGCTCCGGTATGCATGGGTTCGATCCCCATATTTCGCCCCATATTGAATTTTACGCACACCTTTGTGCGAAGATAAGTAAAAGTTCGTAATACTTGATATTATGGACTTTTTTTCTTTTGCAAAGGTGGTGAGTATATAATGAGAATAGCGTCCATAGAGATTTTAGAATTTCCTTTGTGTGTAAAAAATAAGATATTAAGAATTAAAAATATTACCAAACTAAATATAGAATATATTGCAGGAAAGAATATTGTTTTTAATAACTCTAATTTAGGATTAAATGAACCACATAAGATTATCATTAGTAACAATACCCAAAGTTTAGTTTTACTTTGTTATGATAATGATTCAAATCTATATAATGAAGATTTATCAGATACTATTACAATAACTGAATTAACCAATATAATTGAATACTTATTAAAAGAAAATTAAAAATTTTTAAAATTTATTTTTCCCTTTATTTATAAGGGGAAAATAACTATTTTTAGTTATGTTTTTTAAATAATGTCCATTGCATGTCCTAAAAAAAATGTGGTATTATGGTAATATACGAAAATTCTAGATAATCGTATATTTGAATTATTTTGAAGTTCTTAATGCAAGGG
>JAAVZT010000013.1 GCA_022791775.1 Bacilli bacterium | reverse complement strand
TTGTCATCCTCTACCACAACAAAAATCGTCAACTTACTCACCCTTCTATCTGTTTACTATTGGCAATTATATCACATACCTCCTATTTTTTCATCATAAAAAACACGACTTCCTCTCATTTTCTGTTAAGTCGTGTAAAATTTGCTATAATTTAATGAAAAAAATTATTTTTTTATTAATAAACATAAAGTTTCAATATGACGCGTAAACGGAAACATATCAAATCCTTTCACTGTTTTTATATCATAGAAATCATAGAATTCTTTCAAATCTCGAATTAATGTATAAGGATTACAAGAAACATATATTAAAGAATTCGGCAAGATATCTAAAATAGTTTTTCTAGTAACCGCATCTAAACCAGATCGTGGGGGATCGACAAGAATCGTATCAAATTCTAATGGAATTTTTAAAATAAGTTGCTCTACTTTTCCACAATGAAAAAAACAATTGCGAAAATGATTCAATTTAGCATTTTTTACAGCATTCAAAACAGCAGCAGGAACAAGTTCAATTCCAGTCACAATACTCCCTTGTTTTGCAAGCTGTAAGCCTAAACTACCAACTCCACAGTATAAATCTAATACATGTTTTGCATTTTTAGACAATTCTCGAATAGTCCAAAATAAGGATTCACTAATAAAATCATTTACTTGAAAAAAAGAATTCATAGATACTTGATATAATACCCCATTTTTTCGTTCAAAAAAATATGGAACACCATAGATACATTTATCATTCAAGAAAATACCTACTATTTTATGTTTTTCAAACAAGATATCTGAAATATTTACTTTTTCTTTGGTAATCAATTGCATTAAAATCTCATTGTTTTGATTTACACGCAATATTAATTCACCATTCCAAAAAGAAAAAAACTCAAAATCTCTTAAAATTTCATTAATTGCTTGTTTTGCAATCTTGCATTCTTGAATTTCTACAAAAGAATGAGACCTTCCCTCATAAAATCCTAATTTTCCATCCAAGACTTTTAAAGATACTTTATTTCGATAAAAAAAAGGTTCTTTTGAGCTTATAATTGGTATTTCTTTCACATAAAGATGATTTAGGCGCATCAGTTCTTCTAACATATTTTTCTTAAGAGATATGGTATCTTCATAAGCAAGATGAGCAAAATCACAGCCTCCGCAACTGAAAAAATACGGACAAAAAGGCTTTAAACGATTAGAATGAGAAGAAACAATCTTTTGGATTTTACCAATTTGATAATTTTTTTTCTCCTTTACAATCAAAACATCATATATTTCTCCCAATAAAGCATTAGGAACAAAAACAATCTTACCATTCACATAGCCAATCCCTTTTCCTTCTAAATCTATTTTTTCGATCTTCACCCGAGGCATCTCAATCACTTCCTAAAATTTATTATACATTATTTTGCATAGCATGAATAGTTTTGGGTAAGTTAAAAATGGTGAAATATATGAACAAAATACTAACTCGTATCAAAAAAGAATTCCAAAAATGTCCTGATTTAATCATTAAAGAAATAAGAATTGGCAAACAAGACACCTTTTTTATTGCTTATTTAGAAAGTGTAACTGGAAGCGATAAAGTAAATGATTATATTTTAAAAAATTTAAGTAAATTAAGTAGTGAAACAAAAAAAGATTTAAAAGATATTCAAAGCATTATTCCCGCACCAAATACTGTAATTATTAAAGAATATGATCAAATAGAATTTTATATTACCAATGGATTTACGATTGTTATATGTGGATTAGAAGTATTTGCTTTTGAAACAAAAGCTGATATTAATCGTGGTATTCCAGAACCAACAAGCGAACCAACCATAGTGGGACCAAAAGACGGATTCACAGAAAATATTCAAATTAATTTAGGCTTAGTCAAGCGTAGAATTAAATCGAGTACCTTAAAAGCCGAAAGTTTAGTATTAGGTCGAAAAACAACTACAATGATTAATCTTCTTTATTTTGATGATATTGCGGAAAAAGAAAATTTAGAAAAATTAAAAGCAGAAATTGAAAAAATAGATATTGATGGTTTATGTGACTCTGGAACACTTGCAGAATATTTAGAACTAGAAAATAACACACATTTTCCTAGTGTGATTCGCACCGAACGTCCAGATACAGTTGCAAACGCATTACTAGAAGGTAAAATTGCCATATTAGTAGATACTTCCCCTTTTGCTTTAATTCTACCCGCATTTTTTAGCGATTTTATTAATCCAGTAGCAGATAACTACTTAAAAAGTAAAAATGTAAATTTCTTAAAAATTCTTCGTTTAAGTTGTTTCTTTTTAACTATGGCAGTTCCTGGTTTTTATATTGCTATGGTAAATTATAATCCTGAAACTATTCCAACTTCTTTACTAATTAATTTTGGAACCCAACGAGCCGATGTCCCCTTTCCTGCTATCGTAGAAGCAATAATTATGTTAATCATTTGTGAAATACTAAAAGAAAGTGACGTAAGATTTCCAAATTCCTATGGAAGTGCAATTTCAATATTAGGAGCTTTAGTTCTTGGAGAAGCTGCTGTAAGTGCTGGTATTGTAAGTCCAATCATGATCATTGTCATTGCTTTTACCTTCATCACTAGTTTGCTTTTTACCAACCAAGAAATAGTAGGTGCCATCCGTCATTTTCGATTTATTTTTTTATTTACTGCAACACTTTATGGATTATTTGGAGTCTTTTTAGCTTTTATTTACTTTTTTATTCACGTAAGTGAACTAACAACACTAAAAAAACCTTATTTTTATCCATTTGCACCATATGACAAAGTATATATTAAAAAAGGAGTATTAAAGCCACAAATTGATAAAGACATTCGGCGTAGCAAAATGATAACTCAGAAAAATCGCATTCGCCAAAGGAGGAATACAAATTGAAAAAAATAATTTTACTCGCAATCATTCTCTCTTTTATCACAGCTTGTTATGATTATCAAGAATTAAATGATCGCGCCATTGTATCTGGTATTTCAATTGACTACGAAGAAGAAGAATACATTGTAAATTTTGAAATATTAAATAATCAAAAAAGTGACGACCCCTTCTTAAAAGCATATATGGTAGAAGGAAAAGGAGAAACCATTGTAGAGGCATTTGAAGAAGCCTCCGATGCGATTAGTAAAGAAACATATCTAGCTCATTTAAAAGTTTTAATTTTAAGTGAAAATGCAGCAAAAGAGCCCCTCCGAAATATTGCTGATTTCATGCTACGTGATCCCTATATTCGTAATATTTTTTCTCCCGTAGTAGCAAAAGATTGTTTAGCCAAAGAACTTTTAGCTAGTACCTCAAAAGAATCTCCGGTCGTTTCTGAGAAAATTGACAGCATGATTCGAAACAATAAATATAATGAAAATGTTAGCATTAAAATAGATTTTGATCAATTTATGGATCAATATGAAGATGAACGAATAGATCCCAGTATTACTGCCATTAAACTAGTGGATGAAAAACCAGTATTAGCAGGTATGGCTATTTTAAAAGATGGAAGTCTTCAAAAAATTGTAGAACCAAAACAAACTGCAGTCTTTAATGTATTAAACAATAAATCAAAATATCATCGTTTAAACCTTCCATGTGAGGATGGCAAAGACGGTTTTACAATAATCAATTTATACGACAATAAAAAAACAAATTTAGATATTACGGAAGAAACATTAAAAGTTTCTAGTAAACTAAATGCAAGCGTTATAAAAGATAGCTGTGGTTACGATTTTCGGGATAGCAAAATATATGATGAACTAAGTCAAAAATATGAAGAAGTCTTAAAAAAAGAATATGAAGAATTATGGAATTTAATAAAGAAAGAAAAAGCAGACATTTTAGGATTACGAAAAAAATATTATCAAAAAACACGAAATGAATTGCCAAATTGGCAAGAATTATCTTTCGAATCTACAATTGAAATTAACATTAATCGCAACGGGAAAACATACGAGGTGAAAAAAGATGAGTAAACGAAAAATTTATTCCTTATCCTATTTTTTAGGTAGAGCATTCTTTTTAGGGTTTGGTTACTCTGTTATATTAAGCATTACCAACAAAGATTCTTGGATTTGTTTTACAATTGGTACCCTACTAGGCCTCATACTTGTCTATGGAATTTCCAAAATAAAAGAAAAAATGCAAGAAGAAAATTTAAAAGATTATTTAAAGAAAAATAAATTTTTAAAATATTTAATTCTAACTTTATTCTTTTTATTCAATCTATTTATTATGAGTCAACTACTCTTTATTTTAGAAACATTCGCTGCCTCTTATTTCCTCATTCACTCCCCAACCTTTTTTATTTTAATCCCTATTATTTACTTAATCTATCGTATTACAAACAAAAGCTGGAGTACAATTGGACGTATAGGAGAAATTTTTATGCCGATTTCTTTTATCATTGTAATTGCATCCATTTGTATGTTATTTCCATATGGAACAATTGACAAATTCTTTCCTATTATGACGCAAGAAATAAGCGATATGATACGTTGCACTTTATTCTATGCTTTTTATAGTAGTGCCCCTTTTCTTTTGCTATTGAATGCTCCAATGAAAGAACCAAAACTCGTTCGAAAATATTTATTATCAACCATTACTATTTTATTAATTGGTATACTTATCATTTCTGTTTTAGGACCCAATCTAATTCAAATATATCGTTACCCAGAATATATGATTCTAAAAAAGATAAAGATCTTCGAATTCTTAGAAAAAATCGAAAATTTTATAAGTATTACTTGGATTTTAGATGTCTTTATGACTTTAGCAATTAGCGGTAATAATATCCGTCATACTCTTCCCAAAAAGAAAAATAAATTGCTATTTCTTACAATTCTAACACTCCTTTATTTCTTAGTCATTTATTTAGGAGAAATTTATTATATTGAGCTTCAAGTATACTTTATTTTACCTATCATATTGGGAATTTTTGAAATAACAATAATGTTCTTACTATACTGTTATCATTTTATCACCAAGAATAAAACAAAAAATATAACAAATCAAAATTAAAAAACATTTTAAAGATTAGATTAAAATGTTTTTTTATAAAACCTGTTCCCCATCTAAACTAAAACTTTTAGCATCCGTAATTTTAACTTGAATTATCTTTCCAATCACATCAGGTAAGGCGATCACATTTACTAATTTCATAGTATCCGTATATCCATATACTTTTTTAGAATCTTTCTCACTAATACCTTCTATTAACACTGATACAATCTTATCTAAATATTCCTGATTTTTCTTTAAGGAATTAGAGTTCACCAATTCATTTAATTGTTGCAATCTACTTTCTTTTTCTTCTAACGAAATATTATCTTTCATAAGACTTGCAGGAGTTCCCTCTCGTGGACTGAAAATAAAAGTATATGCTCCATCAAATTCACAAGTTCTGACAACATCTATTGTACTTTCAAAGTCTTCTCTTGTTTCATTTGGAAAACCGACAATAATATCAGTTGTAATGGCAACATGTTTTATTTTTTCTTTCATTTTTTGAAACAAACTCAGATAATCTTCTTTGGTATAACGTCGCCCCATTAATTTCAAAATTCTACTCGAGCCAGATTGTAAAGGAAGATGAATATAAGGCATAATATTATCATACTTGGCAATAATATCAATCATTTCATCAGTGAAATCCCACGGATGACTTGTTACAAATCGAATCCGTGGAACTCCAATTGTTGCAACTTCCCTTAAAAGTGTTGCAAAAGAAACTGGATTAGCTAAATCTTTTCCATAAGCATTCACATTTTGTCCTAATAAAGTAATTTCTTGATATCCCTGTTCTTTTAATTCTCGAACTTCTGCCAAAATGGGAGTTAATTCCCGACTTCTTTGACGACCTCTTGTAAAAGGGACAATACAATAAGTACAAAATTTATCACAACCATACATAATATTTACCCACGCAGTTATCTTAGAATCTCGTTTATATAAAACATTTTCATATACATTTCCCTCGATACTATACACTTCAATTTCCTGTTTTTTTTGATGTTCTAAAAGAAGACGGCTAAGATCATGAATATTATGAGTACCAAAAACAATATCCACATATGGATGCTTTTTTAAAATCTCATTTGTGACACTCTCTTGTTGAGGCATACATCCTCCAATTGCAATCACAAGATCAGGTTTTTCTTTTTTTAAATGTTTTAATCTCCCTAAATATCCAAATACTTTATCATGAGCATTTTCTCGAATCGCACAAGTATTTAAAATCACTAAATCTGCCATTTCCATTTTATCAACTTTTTGATAACCAAGATTTTCTACAATCGCAGATATTTCTTCTGAATCATGTACATTCATTTGACACCCATATGTCCGTAAAAAATAGTTTTTTCCTTCGAATGCAGATTCTTTTTTATTGATATTTTCAAGATATTGAACAACCTCAGCTCCTCTTACTTTTGCAGCTTTCATATTTGGTAAATTCATAAAATCAAGCCCTTTCAATCGCCAATATTATAACATTCCATGCTTGGTTAATCAAATAAAACCAAAAATTGTATAGAAAGATTTTTTTTATTTTAATATATCACTTACTCCTATCAATTTTCAGGACTATTAAGATTACACTCTAAAAATAAATCATTTCTATTGATAATACAGCACATCTCTACAATTCGTTTATAATCTTCTTGCTCTTTTTCAAATAATTTTTTCTATTTTCACACTTTGCCAGGTATCTCTTTAAATTAATTGCAACATCAAAACTTGCTCGCTCTCATTAGGTATATTGCATTTTAAATAAAGATAATTTTTTTAACATTTTCTACTGATATCCCATTTTTTTATTTACAATCAGTTTCTGAATCATTCTTATTTTTAAATCATCAAAAAAATCATACTATAAGTATGATTTAATTTCCGACTTAGTATATGTACCTATTCTCCTTTTTCTTTTAATTTAGGTTGCAAAACTTCTAATCCACCCATATAAGGTTGTAATACCTTTGGAATTTTTACACTACCATCTTTTTGATAACATTGTTCAAGTATGGCAATTAAAGAGCGTGGACTTGCAATCACAGTATTATTAAGAGTGGCTAAATATTGATTTCCATTTTCAGTTTTCATACGAATCCCTAATCTTCTTGCTTGAGCATCTCCTAAAGTAGAACAAGAGCCCACTTCAAAATATTTTTGTTGTCTAGGACTCCATGCTTCTACATCACAAGATTTTACTTTCAAATCAGCTAAATCTCCACTACAACATTCCAATGTTCGAACAGAGATTCCCATACTTCTAAAAAATTCTACTGTATAACTCCACATTTTATTGTACCATTCCATTGCCTCTTCTGGTTTACATAATACAATCATTTCTTGTTTTTCAAATTGATGAACTCGATATAAGCCTCTTTCTTCTAGTCCATGAGCTCCTACTTCTTTCCGAAAACATGGAGAATAACTCGTCATGGCAATTGGTAATTCTGCTTCATCAATAATTTGTCCTTTAAATTTTCCTATCATACTATGTTCACTGGTTCCAATTAAATATAAATCTTCTCCTTCAATTTTATACATCATAGCATCCATTTCCGCAAAAGACATTACTCCAGTTACCACATCACTTCGAATCATAAATGGCGGAATAGCATAAGTAAACCCCTTACTTATCATAAAATCTCTAGCATATGCAATCGTCGCTTCATGAAGTCTTGCAATATCTCCTATCAAATAATAAAAACCATTTCCACTTGTCCGACCTGCACTTTCCTTATCAAGTCCTCCTAAATTTTCACATATATCAGCATGATAAGGTATTTCATAATCTCTTACAAATGGTTCACCAAACTTTTCAATTTCTACATTTTCACTATCATCTTTTCCAATCGGAACACTTTTATCAATCATATTTGGAATAACCATCATACGATTTTGAATAGCTTCTGCCAATTCACGTTCCAACTCTTCCAAACGAACTAACTCTTGATTAATCTCATTAACTCTCTTTTTATTATTTTCTGCTTCCTCTTTTTTTCCTTCTCGCATGAATAAACCAATTTGAGAAGATAAATCATTTCTTTCTTTTCGATATTGATCTATTTTTACCTGAGTATCTCTTCTTTGACGATCTTTCTCTATGATTTCATCCACAAAAGGTATCTTTTCATCCTGAAATTTCTTTTTAATATTTTCCTTCACTAATTCTGGATTTTCTCGAATTATTTTAATATCTATCATTTTTTTCCTCTTTCTATTGACCTGATAAAAAAAACGCAAAACTACTTTCCCAAAAAGGAGCAAATAGTCTTGCGGTGCCATCCCTTATTTTACTTAATTTTGATAACGGTTGTCCCGTGGATGATGAATCCCTCTAAAAAGTAGAAATAAAAGAAATTTGGATTCACTCTCACCAACCGTGAACTCTCTTTCCCAAAGCAAATTCTTTTATCATGTCTTCTTTGCGATTTCAAATATATTATATCACAAAAACTTTAAATTAGCATAATTTTTATAATTTCTTCTGAATTTGATCTTCTAAATAAGCTTGAAACGCTTCTTTTGTAACAGTTACTGTTTCTTCACTGCCATATTTACGATAACTAATAGTTCCTTCATCGACTTCTTTTTGCCCTAAAATAACCGTAATTGGAACCTTTCTCATCACACTTTCTCGTATTTTATAACTCAACTTTTCATTTTTTAAATCCAAATCAACCCGATAATTCCATCCTACTAACTCGCTTTGAATTTTTCTAGCATATTCTTCATGATATTCTAAATTGACTGGAATAACATTTATTTGAGTTGGCGCAAGCCATAGAGGAAAAGCCCCTTTCGTTTCTTCAATCAAATAAGCCATAAAACGATCGAATGTCCCGATAATAGCACGGTGAATCACTACTGGACGTACTTTTTCCCCAAATTCATCTACATAAGTTAAATCAAATCGTTCTGGTAGTAAAAAATCCAATTGACAAGTCGAAAGTGTAATATCATGACCAATTGCTGTTTTAATTTGAACATCTAATTTTGGTCCATAAAATGCGGCTTCTCCAATGGCTTCATAATATGGTAAATTAAGTTCATTTAAAACATTTCGTAATTCCATTTCTGCACGATTCCACATTTCATCATCTTGAAAATACTTTTCGGTATCATCCTTATCTCGCAATGATAAGCGAAAACTATATTCTGTAATATGAAAATCTTTATAAACATCTAATATTAAAGCCACTACTTTTGCAAATTCTTCTTTAATTTGATCAGGTCGAACAAACAAATGCGCATCATTTTGACACATTGCTCTTACACGTTCTAACCCACAAACAGCCCCACTCGCTTCATAACGAAAATCAGGAGCTAATTCTCCGATTCGAATTGGTAAATCACGATAACTATGAATTTTATTTTTATAAATTAACATATGATGCGGACAATTCATAGGACGTAAAACCATTTCCTCCTTATCCATTTCCATAACGGGAAACATATCATCTTTATAGTGATCCCAATGTCCACTAATTTTATACAATTCGGTTGAAGCCATACAAGGTGTATAGACATGATGATAACCTAATTTGAATTCTTTTTCCCGAATATAATTTTCCAAAATAGTTCGCACACTTGCTCCATTTGGTAACCATAATGGAAGACCTGGACCAACCAGTTCATGAGTCATAAATAATTCTAACTCTTTTCCAATTTTTCGATGATCTCTTTCTTTTGCTTCTTCTAATTCTTGCAAATGTTGTTGCAAATCCGCTTCTGTTTCAAAACAGATTCCATAAATTCTTTGTAGCACCTTATTATTAGAATCACCTTTATAATAAGCTCCACTAAATTTTAACAATTGAAAATATTTCAGTTCTTTTACAGATTCCACATGAGGTCCTCGACAAAGATCCGTAAAATCTCCTTGCGAATAACAAGAAATTACTTCACTATCGCTCATATTTTCAATTAAATCAATTTTATATGGATCATCTTCAAATTCTTTTAAAGCTTCTTCTTTACTAAGCTCTCTTCGAACAATACGTTTTCCATCCTTACTGATTTTCTTCATCTCTTTTTGGATTCGTTCTAAATCTTCTTCTTTTAATGTCTCTTCACCAAGGTCTATGTCATAATAAAATCCTTCTGCAATAACAGGACCCACCCAAAACTTTGCGTTTGGATATAAATGTTTCACAGCTTGCGCTAATAAATGTGCACAACTATGATTTAAAATACTTAAATGTTCATGTTCTTTAATATTAATCATATTTTCACCTTCCTATAATATCATAAGCCACAAATCGAAGAAAAAAAGATGATACCCAAGGAGTCATATCGACGGTACCATCCTAATCTACTTCATTTCATTTAACGAGGAAACCCCGGGATTTATTAATCCTCTTCGAAAGGAGTAATCAAAACATTTTAGATAAGTTTGCACCGACCACTTATTCTCTAAACTAAAACTTGTTTTCATCATATCTTTCTTCATCGATTTATAAAATCATTATACTATGCAAATCAGTTTTAAGCAAGCCTTTTCCTTTATATCAACAATATCCTACTGTCACAAAATAATTTTCTCGCAGAAATCTTTATTCCACAACAAAAGGATTATTAACCGTTCCATTTCCACTTATAATTACAGCACTTGGTTTTAAATTAATTACGGCTCGCACACCATTCTCATAATGACAACGATTACTCGACACATACCCATTCGAAGTAAGATACAACATAGAAACAGAACCATTAGAAATACTAAATCTACCAGAAGACATTGACCAATAACCTTCGTTAGAATAAACATAGCTTAATTTATTTATGTATTTGTTCGTCATACCTGCAAATTGAAGTTCATCAGAAGTAATCAGTCCTATTGGATATGTTAAAGATCCATTTCCTTTTTTTTCACTTACTGTAAATCGATCCCCCTCTTGATGACATTCAAACGTTGGACTCTTCTCTTCTACTAATCTTTGATTGGTTTGAAAATTAGTATTTTGAGTTGTACTTACCCCATCTCCACTTTGTAATTCTCGGTCATTACAAAAAATACTATCCGCTATTCTATCATGATACCCTTTTTCAATAATATTCTTTTGATACCAATTATCTAATACCGTTTTTATCGTACTATCTTGCTCATTTTTAATTACATTCTGATAGGTATCAAAACTGTTTCCATATTTATATCCCACATACCCTGGTAAATTGCTTTGGATATTATAAGCACTCCTTTTCTTATCCAATGATAGCTCCCTTCCACTAGCAGTGGGACTATCTCCTGCATAGAGAAGTCTGATACTTCCATCTCCATTTAAACGAATGATTCGCCAGTAGAATTCTGCAAATTTTACATAATTATTACTAACGCTTCCACGATAATAATAACTTTCTCCGTCATCATCTAAAGCCATAAATAAACCTTTATCCGCTCTATCACTTTCAAATTCGATCTGATTATATCGATTTCCGATAAGAATATATTGAATCATTTGAAAAGATGTTCCTGATAATCCTGTTTGTTCATAATCTTCTTTCGTCACACTTGTTACTTTATAAATTTCTGAACAATTTTCATAATTTTGATAAGGATTCATCATATCATCAGCATTAATCCATGTTCCGGCACTACAAAAGTAATAATCCTTTGTATCATAATCTGTGATAGTAGTAGGATCGACTAAAAATAATTCTGTTAAAGTATACTTTCCGGTTTCGGGATCAAATGTATAAGCATTTGATAAGCCTACATAACTTTGCTCTATGTTTGTAAACCCTTGATATTCTCCCACTTTATTTGGATGAGGCATAATGGCCACTGTTGTTACAATATCTGTACCAGGATTCTCTTGCCATTCGATAAATGGGGCTGGTTTACTAAAATCCGGAATTGGCTTACTTTTAATTTGATTCTTTGCTTGTTCCACACTAAGAGATGGATATTCATTTTGAAGAATTGTATCTGCCAAAGTGCGATATTGACTAGGCGTCGCGGTCACTCCGATCTTTCCTTGAAAGATCCGATTCATTGCTTCCGTATCTTTGATTGTTACACTTTCATCAATCCATAAACGCAAATCAAATGTAACACTCTCATTAGAAGCTAAAAATCCACTTTGTAAAATTCGACTTTCTTGATATCCCGTTAATGGCTCCGCTTCTTCATACTCACTTAGTTTCTTAACATCATTTTGATCTAATACCGCCGCAATATATTGGCTTTTTAAAGTACTTTCTAGTAATATATTTAACGTTAATTCATACCGTGCAAAAATACTACAAGTATTTGTTATTGTAAAGGTATATGGAGAAAGTTTCACTCCCTCACTATTTAATATCGGATAAGCATTCTCTAACTTAATCTCTTTACTATTACTCACCAATTCTATATCCAAACAACCACTAGCAATTTGATTTGTTTCTTCTTGGGATTTCGTCACATGCCAATAAGCATAACTCACTCCGATCATTAAAATAATGAAAGTACTTATTCCAATAACAATCCATCGCTTCTGTGTCATAACTCCAACTTCCTTATCCTAAACAAACTATAGCAGAGCAAAAAGAGTTATTTTTTTAAATAGTGTTATAATTTAAAAAAACAGGTTATATTCTAACCATGTTTATTTTTCTTTTTGAATAAAAAATTCATCATTTTGATAATCTATAATAAATTGATCGTTAAATTCTGTATCTTCTTTTAATAATTGCTTTGCAAGCAACGTCTCAATATGTTTGGTTACATATCTCTTAATAGGACGGGCACCATAATTAATATCATAAGCATCATCTAATACCCTTTGTTCCGCTTCTTTCGTTAAACGAATATGAATATTACTTGGTGCTAATCGTTGTTCAATCTCACGAATAATTTTATTTAAAATCGCAGAAACATGTTCTTTTTGTAAAGGCTTAAAGATGATGATTTCATCAATTCGATTGATAAACTCAGGGCGAAATGTACTACGTAAAGATTCCATTACATGAATTTCAGAACCATCATTTTCTTCCAAAATATACTCACTTCCTAAATTACTCGTCATAATAATAATTGTATTTTTAAAATCAACAGTTCGTCCTTGACTATCAGTAATTCGCCCATCATCTAAAATTTGTAATAATATATTAAAAACATCAGAGTGTGCTTTTTCAATCTCATCAAACAAAACAATACTATATGGATTTCTCCGAACCGCTTCTGTTAATTGGCCACCCTCATCATAACCGACGTATCCAGGAGGAGCTCCAATTAAACGTGATACATTAAAACTTTCCATATACTCCGAACAATCAATTCGTACCATATGTCTTTCATCATCAAATAACTCATAAGCTAAACTTTTAGCAACTTCGGTTTTTCCAACACCAGTAGGTCCTAAAAAGATGAAAGAACCGATTGGACGATTTGGATCTTTAATTCCACTTCGGGCACGTATGATCGCTTCACTCACTAATTTAATTGCATTATCTTGCCCCATCACTCGTTTTTTTAAATTATCATGTAAAGAAAGTAATTTTTCTCGTTCTCCACTAACCAATTTTTGAATAGGAATATTGGTCCATCGCGAAATAATAGTGGCAATTCCTTCTTCATCTACTACATCACTCAAAATCTGTGATTTCGTATCTTCCTTTAATTTTTCTAATTCATTTGACAACTTTGGAATATCTCCATGTCGAAGTCGAGCAGCTACTTCTAAATTATAATTATTTTCTGCTGCTTCTAAATCAAACCTTGCGCGTTCTAATTCTTCTTTTTTCTTATTTATTTGTTCTTTAATGTTTTTTTCTTCTTCCCAACTAGAACGCATCTGTTCTTCTTTTATTTGCAATTCGGCAATTCGATCATCTATTTCTTTTTTTCGAGCATTACTTAACTCATCCTTTTCTTTTGTTAATGCTTGTCGTTCTATTTGTAAACGCATTATTTCACGGGTTAATTGATCTAAATCTACTGGAACAGAATCCATTTGCATTTTAATGGTTGCGCAAGCTTCATCCACTAAATCAATTGCTTTGTCTGGTAAAAATCGATCAGTAATATAACGATCACTTAAAGTAGCAGCAGCTACTAAAGCATTATCTTTAATCGTCACTCCATGAAATATTTCAAAACGTTCTTTTAACCCTCTTAAAATAGTAACAGTATCCATTACATTTGGTTCACTTACTAAAACTTTTTGAAAACGACGTTCTAAAGCGCCATCTTTTTCAATGTATTTCCGATATTCATTTAGTGTCGTAGCACCAATCAAACGAATTTCTCCTCGAGCAAGCATTGGCTTTAGCATATTTCCTACATCCATAGTTCCTTCTTGACCACTACCCACAATCATATGAATTTCATCAATAAACATAATGATTTCTCCATCACTATCTTTTACTTCTTTTAACACCGCTTTTAACCGTTCTTCAAACTCTCCACGGTATTTTGCTCCTGCAACTAATGCTCCTAAATCTAACTCCCATAAACGCTTTTGTTTTAAACTAGCTGGAACATCTCCTTTAATAATTCGCTGTGCTAAACCTTCGACAATCGCCGTTTTTCCAACTCCAGGTTCCCCGATTAATACAGGATTATTTTTAGTTTTACGAGATAAAATACGAATAATATTTCGAACTTCTTCATCTCGTCCAATTACTGGATCAATTTTATTATCTGTCACATTTTTGGTAATATCACGCCCATATTTTTCTAATACATTTTTCAAAGAATCATTTTCTTCCATATGCATACTATCACCCTTTCCACTAAAATTCTACTACAACATTTAGCACTTGTCAACAAAGAGTGCTAACATTCTTCTATTAATAGAATTCCCCAAAAAGAAAAAAATATAAAAAAAGAGAAATTATCTTTTAAAATATTTCCCATTTAATTTACGCTGTAAGATTTGTTCTTGATTATGATAATACGCTTGCCTTTCAAAACTAGAACATTTTTCTTCTTGGATAGGCAATAATTGGTATTGGTATAAATAAGGAGAATCATAAGGGACCAATTGATTGAAAGAATCAACATAATAACCATTTTCCTCCATAAAAATAGTGAGACCCTCTCTCCTAACTTTTTGAATTTTTAACAAAAAAACAATTATTTTAACAAAAGAATCATCATATAAAACCAAATAATCTTGACCTTCTTTGTAAAAATCATCAAAAGGCATCCGCAGAACCTGGTAATCTCCTAATTCTCCTAGTAAATAAACCCATTTTCCAACCCGTTTCTGAACAAGTGCCCAAACTTTCCCATCTTGATAATGAATAACACGAGGAATCTGATGCTTCGAATACTTTCCATCAATCACCTGTTGATAGCGGTTCAAAAGCTGATCTAAATTTAAGCTATATTCTATATTCTTTATCAAAAAGAATAACTCACGCTCTTGTAAAATCAAAGAAAGTCTTTGCAAAATAAAATCTTCTTCTCGACTTAAATACGAACGTTCTTTAATGTATTGCTCCAACAAAGCTAAATTTGTTACATCTGAAATTTCCATAAAACCCTCCATACCCGCATTATTTACGACGATTCTCACTAATTAATTCCATTGGATAAGCCAGTTCTTTAATTCGTTCGATAATTCGTCTTGATTTTACCATATCAACATTACCAGCCAAATGTTTTTCTAACTCTTTTAAATTCATATTCGAAGTAAAAAAAGTTGGTAAATGATGATCCATTCGAAACTGTAAAATAGTCCCTAGGACTTCATCTCTGCCCCATTCAGTAACTTTTTCAGCCCCAATATCATCCAACAGTAATAAATCTACTGTTTGAAGTACATCCATTTTATGAGCATATACTTCCCAATCATCTTTTAAAGTCCGCAATAGTTCAGGAAAATAAGCTACTTCTATTTTTGCATGTTTCTCTTCTTTTAATTCATGAAATAAAGCTTGAATCAAAAATGTTTTACCGCTTCCAAAACTTCCGTGTAAATATAAGCCCTTCATATCTTTTGAAAAATCATATTCTGTAAAAAATTGATCAATCCATTTAATAACTTCTATTCTTTTTTTATCCCCTGTTAAATCAATATCTTTCATCCGAGCCATATCAAGTTCACTTGCACGCGCCAGTTTTTCTTGCTTCATCTTTACAAAAGATTTTTGAAATCGACAAGGAGCAAAGGCAAATAAAATTTGATGTTCTTCTTGCTTCGGTAATGATAAATGCCCCTTAAAAGAATTCTGACATTGATGTAATCCCAAACAATTTTTACAATGTTTCATTTCCTGAAAACTATCTAATAATTTAGAAGTAACTTTCATAGCCTTTTGAGAATTTAATTGAAATGTTTCTACAAAACGAGCAAACTCACGATCTTTCATGGCTTCTTCAAAATGTTGAATAATCATCTCTTTAGATAACATTATTTTAGCTTGTTCTTCCATTGTCACCATAAAACTCCTTCTTTCATTATATTTTTGGAAAATAAAAACAAATAATTTTTAACGATACTTTTTTAAAATATCATCCATTTCTTGCTTTTCTTCCACGGACATTTCTTCTTTCATAATCGTATCATGAAACCATACTGGTTCTTCCAAAACAACTCCTTTATTTCCACTCTTTTTACTTTCTTTGTGATATTTTTTATTTTCTTTTTCCGCTAATTGCATCGCTTCATCAGCAGTTTCTACGCCCTGACGTTTCCAATGACCAGCAACCGTTTCCACAAATGCCATCGATAATTTATTAGCATTCTTTTTCAAAGTATAATCAATCAACACATTAACAACGGCTGGTTTTAAATTTAAATCAATTAATAACATTTCTAATAATTTTAAATCTCGATTCGTCGGAGTAACTCCTTTATATTTATTTTTTAAAAAATCATAAGGGCTCACATTTTCAAACACTTCAATAATTTTTCCTCTTTTACTATGATCCCCTTGTGGTTGTTTCAAATAATCAGGCTGCGTTTGATATACCAAAGTCGGTAACTTTCCATGATGATGAAATTGATAATACTTTCGCGTTTGTTTTCTTAATTCTTCTCGATCAATACTTCCTTTTTCATTAATTGTCATTCGAAGAATTTCACACATTTTTAAAGTATCTAACTGATACAAAAATGCTAAATTATTAATTAACTCTCGCATGCGCTTTCCAAAATTTCGCTCCGTAATAAGACCTTTTGGTAAACTAGACAACAACAAATCAAAATCAATTTGATCTTGCATATTTAAAGGCAAAACTTCTCTTCCCGCCACATCAAATGTCACAATATCACTAGTCGTTTTAAAAACGGCATCCAATGTTTTGGAAATATCTTGATATTCCTTTGTATCAATTTTAATCGTTCCATATTCTTTTTTTAATAAATCATACTCATACTTACCAATATTATTAAATAATACAACATTTAAAATTGGATGAGAAAAAAATTCTTTCGCAGTCAATGGTGAATAAAGTTCATAAATATAACTATTCATCTCACCTTCCTTCCAATAAGTTCTTAAAAGACCAACAGCTTCCAAAGTTTCACGAGCTAATTTAATTGTTTCTAAACTAGATTTTAATAAAGTCATTAAATGATGATGTGTATAATCCATACTAACAAACTCTAAACGATCTAAATCTCTCCAAAGAGTTAAATATAAACTAACTGCGGTACTTCCAATAATCGGTTCATAAAGACTCACTATATTTTTTCGATCTACTTCAGTTAAAATTGTTTTATTTACAACCAAATATTTATCAGCTGGCAATAAAGTAATCATTTTCATAGAGTTTCACCTCTTTATGTTTATTTTAGCAGGATTCATCACAAGTACTATCAATTAACTTTAACATCATTTTTTGATAAATTTGAACTAACTTTTCGCTTTCTTCTTTCGTTAATTCTGTATAACCACTTTTTTGTGTATCCACTGTATCCACATGAATATCAACCACTTTTCCTTTTTTTAATGCAATAACAGTAGGAGCAAATAACCTTTTTTCAAAAGTATCTATTTTTTTATTTTTCTTATTTGTTAAATAATAAGGTTCTAAAACCGAATCCAATTTTTTCAATATTCCATGATATCCATTTGTCCCCTCTTTTGTAACAATCACAGTATCATTTTCATCTAGCGTAAACTCGGTTCGAATATTTTTAATATCAACATATATAATTTCTCCTAAATTAGTATTATCTGCTGCTTGTAACAAATAAGGAACCATTGTTCGACACCAAGGACAGGACGAAAAACCAAAATAAAGAATCCCGGTTCCATCTTCTAAAAATTCTGCTACTTCATCATCCGTTTTATATACAATAGGATTTTCTTCTTTAATTGCTACAAGCGGATAATTCATTTTATTACTTTCATTGATTTGATGATTTAAAGCTTCATATTCTTGTTTAAATTTTTGCGCATCGTTAAGTAAAAAAGAACGCTCTTGAGGACTAAAATAAGCTAACCCTCCTAAAATAAGAGCAAAAAGAATCAAACTTCCAATAATCCATAATAAAATTTTTTTATCCTTATCCATAATAGTCACTTCCAATAACTTAATTTTACACAGAATAAATTTGATTTGCAACAAGAATTAAGAAGAAAAGATTGCCAAAAAGAAAAAAGATGACTATAATGAAAAAATTGAAAAGAGGTTATGTTATGTTTATTCAAATTATCCTTTTAATTATCGGATTCATTATTTTAGTAAAAGGAGCTGATTTATTTGTAGAAGCAGCTTCTTCCCTCGCTGAAAATTTTAATGTATCCAAAATGATGATTGCTCTAACCATTGTTTCGTTTGGAACTAGTGCTCCTGAATTTGCAGTATCTATAAAATCTTTACTAGCAAACCAAAACGATATGATTTTAGGAAATGTCATCGGAAGCAATATTTTAAATATTTTATTAATTTTAGGAATATCCAGTTGTATCCACCCATTAAACGTTAAAAACAATACCATAAAAAAAGAATTACCAATTACCATTATGATTAGTACTCTTTTATTTATAATAATGAATGACACGCTCTTTAGTACCATAAATGAAAATAATCTCTCAAGAGGAGATGGCCTAACCATTCTGTTATTCTTTGGCATTTTTATCTATTATTTATTTACTATCATGCGCAATAAAAAAGAGACCCAAAGCGAAGTTCCTAAATACAATATTTTACTTTCTTGTTTACTAACCTTACTAGGCATTTTAAGTTTAATAATCGGAAGTAATTTAGTGGTTGAAAGCGCTTCCAAAGTTGCAAGTATTCTAGGAGTATCAGAGCGAATTATTGCCTTAACAATTGTAGCTTTAGGAACCAGTCTCCCAGAATTAGTAACCAGCGTAATTGCCACAAAAAAAGGCGAATATGATATCGCCATTGGAAATGTGGTAGGAAGTAATATTTTTAACATTGGAATTGTTCTTGGATTACCTATTATAATGTTTGGAAGTATCAATCAAATATCACTTCGTAATATGGATTTAGCGATATTTTTATTATCACCCATTTTACTTTTTCTTTTTAGTTTAAAAAAACAGACCATCACTCGAATTAGTGGAATTATATTTCTAATACTTTTTCTTATTTACTATGGAAGTGTTCTTTGGAGTGTCTTGTAAACCAATATTTTTTTTAGCAGGACCTTTTAACCAATTTCCATCTACATCAAAACGAGAACTATGACATGGGCAATCCCATGTTTTTTCGATTTCATTAAATATTAAACTACACTTCATATGTGGACAAACGGGATGTACTTTATGAATTCCTTGTTCATCTCGATAAATCGCTATAATTTTACCATTTTGAAAAGTAAAAGAAAGAGCATCAGTATACCATGATTTAGGATAAAATTTACTTTTCAGAAATGACGTTACATTTTGATAAAAAGAAAGAGGATATTGAAACAAAGTTTCTACATTTTTACGCTTTGGATAAAATAACCACGCATATTGATCCGCCTCACCTTGCAACAAATGAGCAAGTATTTCTGCACTCAAAACACTTTGGATCATGCCCCAAGTTTGATAACCAGTAGCTAAAAATAAACTTGGAGCAATTTCTCCAACAAACGCACGATGATCCAACGTCATCAAATCCACATTACTCCAAACAGATTCCACCGAATTAGGTTCAATATCAAATTGTTTTAATACATTTTCAAAATGAGTCACATCGTCTTGTTTATGATAAATATCATGGGATTCTCCCAAATAAATTTGATAAATTTCATCTTGTTCTTGATAAAAGCGAGTCGATAAACTAGGACTTTCTAAAGTAATATAAGTATATTTTGGATTATCAAAAACCTTTTGGGCAACAAGATAAGATTTTTGAACCTGTGTTTTCATTGGCAAAAGAAAAGGAAATAAGAAAAATGGATAATGACAAGCTAATACAACTTGTTTAGCTTTAATACAATAATTCGCGTCTGTATGGCAAAAATAACAATTTACACCTTTTATAATTTTCACAATTTTAGTTTTTTCATAAATTTGCGACCGCTTTAATTTCTGAGCTAATCCTAACAAATATTTTAATGGATGAAACACATAAGTATCGGTAACACCAATACCATCTAAAAATGAAGGAAATAAAGATACATCTCGAACAAAAGAAATATTTTTCTTCTGCAAAAATGTTTGCAGCAAATCTAAATCAGCTTGATATTCTAGTTTTTGGGTTACCAAATAAGAAGTAACTTGCTCAAGATTACAATCAATTTTTTCTGTTTGACAAATATTTAATAGTAAATTCATTCCATGTATTTGAGAATCCAAATAACAAGAGGCAAGATCCTCTTTTCCTTTTTTTAAATATGGAAGCCAAGTATTCTCTTGAAGATAATTAATTTTACCAGTTGTATTTTTACTAACCCCTGCCCCAATTGTATTCGCTTCTACTAAACAAACATCCAATTGATTTTTTAAAAAATATAACAGGTTTAGTCCAGTCATTCCTCCTCCAATAATTAACGTATTGACACTTACATGCTTTTGCAAAGAAGGAAACTGTTGTTTTGTTTGATATGATTCCCAAAGACTCATCTAACTCACCCATTTTTAATATAAGGATTTTAGAAAATCTTATACCTTTTTTTGACTTTGTAAATAAATCATAGCTTTTTTCGCTTTGATATACTCTTTATGGTGCGAAATAAAATAGCGTTTCCCTTCAAACACAAAATTAGAACCCGTTTGGTGAAAATCAAACAAAACATGATAAAAATCACAAGTTTCTTTCATTTTTTTCACCCAGGAAAAATCACACACTCGAGCATTTTCATAAGATTCTCCCCCAACTGAAACAAGCTCAATCAGTCCCGTCTTTAAATAAGGAGCTAATTCAACATATTCTAATATAGGAGCAACAAAGACCTGACGATGTTTAATAGGCAACGCCAAAAATATAGGTAACCTTTCATCCGCTTTCTTTTGATTTTCACACGTTACAGCAATTATAACATTATCAT
The DNA here is from genome assembly GCA_022791775.1 of Bacilli bacterium. Taxonomy (GTDB): domain Bacteria; phylum Bacillota_I; class Bacilli_A; order RF39; family UBA660; genus MGBC162267. Next base: position 41,245 of record JAAVZT010000013.1, on the reverse strand, counting down.
AACCCATTCCCCAATCTTCTGGTATACATTCCAAAAAACGTTCAATACGCTTCGTTGGAATTAAAAATGTTACATCGACTCTTTCTTTCATGATTCGAAAAATCTCGGGACGCCATAAATCAGCCTCTTCTAAAAAGAAATCTGATGTAAAACAAGTTGCTAAAATAGTATTAGAAGGAATTTTATATTCACCTTGTCGATTTTTTTTCAATGGCAAATTAAAATTCGTTTTAGATTTTAAAATAATACCAGCATCTATATTTCGAATTTGATCCAAATAATAAACATAACAATGTAAACATCCTGGACTACACTTGTGACATCCGTGCCAAGGATTCCAAAAATTCTTTTTTTTATTCATACACTAAACTTCCTTGTTTCAAAAAATAAACATCTAATTAAAATCTTAGCATATTTTTATCAAAATGATTTTAAAAGAATATAGAATTTCTTACAAAAAAGATAGGAATATATGAATATATTCCTATCAAAACTAGTATTCTAGTAATTTTCTAATGGTAGCGAGAGAGGGGATCGAACCCCCGACCTATCGGGTATGAACCGATCGCTCTAGCCAGCTGAGCTATCTCGCCATAAAACCAAACAAATTATATCAAAGAAAAAATCAAAGTGCAAGCAGTTTTTATAGAAATCTATTCGGAACACAGTTCTATTTTAGAGTTTCATCCCCATAAATTTATAAAAATGTTATAATTAAAAAAAGAAAGGATGACTCCTCTTGAATCAAGAAAAAATTGGAAAAAGAATCAAAGAGCTTCGCTTAAAAGAAAAAATCAGTCAACAAAAATTTGCCGAAAAATATGGTGTTACCTTTCAAGCGGTTAGCAAATGGGAAAATGGTAAAAATATACCTGATATCGCAATATTAAAACAAATATGCCAAGATTATCAAATAAATTTAAATGAATTATTAGATGGTGTAGAGCATAAAAATAAATGGCAAAAAAATTTGAAAATTTTTCTTTTCACGCTTCTTTTATTAGGAGGAATTATTTGGCTTTTTTGGAAACCACAACAAGAAGCTTTTGAATTTAAAACATTATCAACCAATTGTTCCAATTTTAATATTGTAGGAAGCATAGCTTATAGTCAAAAAAAATCCGCCATTTATATTTCAGAAATTACTTATTGCAATGAACAAGATCAACAAAAATATCAATCAATTGAATGTACCTTATTTGAAGCTAACGAAAACATTCAAACAGAAATTAATAAATATCGATATGAAAAACAAGAAGCCGTAACTTTAAAAAACTTTTTAAAAGAAGTTAATTTCGTTATCGACAATTTTGAAAAAACTTGTAAAACATATAAAGAAAATAGTCTTTATTTAGAAATTAAGGCAGAAGATCAAAATAAACAAACAACTACTTACAAAATCCCGCTTCAATTCACCGAAAATTGCCCCTAAAATAAAACTCAATTTCAAGTTGAATTTATTTCAACTCAAAATTGATTGGCGAAATGATTTTTTTTAGATAAAATTAAAAAAGAAATGAGGTAATATTATGAATGAAAAACACAAAAAAATTTATATGATCTTAATAAGCTCTTTATTTTTTATTATAATCATTAGCTGGTTGCTAGATCATCAAAATCAAAATCAATCCGAAGTAAATGTCACAACCAGTATGGCAGAAATTCAAAGTAAAAAAGAGAACGAATTTCAAATAAATGGATTTACATTGGAACATCCAAACGTCATTTTAAATCCCTATGGAAACTCTCCCCTTACAGCTCTTATTCTCTTTCAAACAAATAATGAAGTCAGTCCAACTGTAACGATTAAAGGAAAAGATGAATTAAGTACATTTAAACATACCTTTGAAAAAAAGAAAGAACATTACTTACCCATTTATGGTCTTTATGCCAACCAAGAAAATCAAGTTCTGATTGAATATGAAGAAAATGGTCAAAAAAAGAAAAATACGATCCAAATCCAAACAGATAAATTACCAGATAATATGATTCTACCAACCGAAATAAAAAAAGAAAAAAGCAAATTAACCAATGACCTTTATTTTTTCACTCCATCTAGTATTGGCTACACTTGTGCTTATGATGTAAATGGGGATGTTCGTTGGTATCTTACAAATTATGCATTATGGAAAATCGATCGTTTAAAAAATGGTCACTTATTAGTGAGTACCGAAAGATTAATGAATAGTCCTTATTATATGACAGGATTATATGAAATGGATTTATTAGGCAAGATTTATAAAGAATATAGTTTACCAGGAGGATATCACCATGACTACTACGAAATGGATAATGGAAATCTCTTAATTGCGAGCGATGATTTTGGAAATGAAAATGGAACAGTTGAAGACTATATCGTCGAAATAGATCATGAAACAGGAAAAATCATTAAGACATTTGATTTAAAAAACATTTTAAAGATGGAAGATGGAAAAAGTGAAAATTGGTCTAATTACGATTGGTTTCACAACAACTCGGTTTGGTATGACCAAAAGACAAATTCTATTACTTTATCGGGACGACATCAAGATGCCGTAATCAACATAGATTACGAAAACGGATCTTTAAACTGGATCATCGGAGATAGCACCAATTGGAGTGAAGAATATCAAAAATACTTTTTTAAGCCCATTCATAATAATTTTGAATGGCAATGGAGTCAACATGCTGCCATGATTACTCCTGAAGGTTATGTCTTTCTTTTAGATAATGGAAACAATAAATCAAAAATTAAAGAAGAATATGTAGATGCCCAAAAAAGTTATACCCGTGGTGTAATGTATAAGATAAATACAGAAAATATGACCATTGAACAAATTTGGCAATACGGAAAAGAACGTGGCAGCGAATTTTACTCTCCTTATATTTCGGACGTTGATTACTTAGGAAAAAATCACTATATCGTCCATTCGGGTGGAATCGTATATGTAAACGGAACAAACTCAAATCAACCTGCTGGATTTAGTAAAAATACCAAATTAGTTTCTGATACAGTTGAATTAATGGATAATAAAATCATCTTTGAAATGAAACTTCCAACCAATAATTATCGAGTTGAGAAAATGAGTTTATACCAAAAAAATGAAACCTTCCAACTAGGAAATGCCAAAAAAGTTGGAAATCTTGGAAAAACAGAAATTAGCGCCCAAAAATTTACTCCTCTCGTAAATTCAGTTTCAATCAACGAAAATTATAATAACCATAATATTTCGATAAATAAAGAAATTGATCGCCTTGTGATCAAAGGAAAATTTAAAAGAGAAAACAAGGTAAATGTTATCTTATATAAAAATTTAATTTCAAATTATTACGAAGTCATAATTAGCAAAAAACCTTACACAGCTTTATGTGTAGACATCTTTACCGAAGAAGAAACCGAAAAAGGCTTAGATATTACGAAATATATTAATCAAGATAATTTAAAGGGAACTTACGCTATATATATTGAAATCGATGGAACTATTTATAATACTAAACAATTTGTAACATTTTAAAAGAACTTCAAAACAAGTTCTTTTTTTATTTATTTAAATGCTTTAATAATTTTTCGTTTTCAGTAGGATCTTGAAAGAAAAAATCAGCTGGTTGTTGATAAACTTTCGTCGCTTTATAAAACAAAATCAAAGAAATACTATTACGATCATTCTTTGCTTCAATCCGTTTTAAATGTTCATTTGAAACATCAAAAATTTCAGCAGCTTCTTCCAATCTTATCTGTGCAAGTTTTCTAGCAATTTTCATATTTTTACAAATTATTCCTTTTACATCTTTATCAAAATTATAATTCATTCCCATAGCATCACTTCTACCAAATTTTCTCATAACCATTTTTGATTTTTAGTAACCTATTTTGCCAAAAATCTGTTATACTAAGAAGAAATATTTAGAAAGAAATGAGAAAAATGAAAATCACACAGAAAAATGACAATCAATATTATCTAACATTAAAAGAAAAAGAGAAAATTACAATTTTAGCAAGTCAAAATATTCATAGTGAATTAATCATTGAATTTAAAAACGGTAAATTAATTGTCTCTCCTAAAAAAAACTTCATAACAAAACAAAAGAAAATTTAAAAATTAAAAATTTCTATCTAAAAAAACTAGAAGTAAAAAATTAATTGAAAGCAACCTTTTAATCCGTCCAAATTATAATATAAACAAAAAAAGAATACAAGAAAGAAAAAAGCACAAGTCAAATTAATGTAAACGAAAGAATGATAAAATAGTAAATAAGCTTATACTTGATTATAATAATGATATGAAAGAGGATAATATGAAAAAAATAACTCCCCAAAAAGAAATAAAAAAAGAAATAAAAAAACAACGAATGAATGACAATTTAATAATCGTACTATTATCTATCATCTTAGTAATCGTTGCTATTTTAGTTTATATTAATATATTTTAAATCCATCTCGAAATATAAATATTCCGTGTCGAATCTTCTTCATATTTTTCAAAAATTCGAATGATTCCTTCTACTACTGCTTTTAAAATATTAGAACATGTTCTCTTAACTTTCACGCGAAAAATTTCAGTTTGCATTTCCTTGCGAAACGCATAATCGTCAATATATTTTCCAATTACACGGTCAATCTCTCTTACTAACTGTACATCTTCTTCCATACTTAAATCCGATGAAAAAATAAATTTTTCATATATACAAATCAATCGTTCTGTAACGATGTCGCCTTCATAAAAATCAAAATTCATAATGCGGTCAAAATTTGGACAATAATGTAACACCCTTTTATTCGTATCCATATCTGCACCCTATCCTACTATAATTACAGTTTACATGGAAAAAGACTATTTGTCAAAGAAAATTTATGATATAATGCGATTAAAGATAAGGTTGGGATATTATGACAACAATTCGAAAAAGAAAAATGAAGAAAAATGTGATTTATCTCTTTTTAGGTATCGTCATTATTTTTGTTATCAGTATTTTAGGTTTAAATTATTATAATGATTATAAATATCGACAAACAAATGAATTTAAATTATTAGAAAAAGGTTATACGAAAGAAGAAACATCAGAGCTAATCGAATTACTGAAAGAAGAAAAAATAATGGAATTGTTAGCGCAAGAAAAAGATGAACGCATTTTACCACTTATAAAAGAAAAATACTATATCGAATCTAATATGGAAAAATATTTAGCATTTCAGGAAAAAAATACAGATAAAAGTATGTATGATATTGTCGCAATCGTAAATGTTCATGCTGATCAAGAATGGTATGAAACAATCATTCCTGCTGATACCAGTTTAAATAATCTAGTACTAGTAAATAAATTTTATCAATTAGAAAAAGAATATACTCCCGAAAATATAACAACTATAAGTAACTGGTACTGTTACGGAGAACATAAAGGAACAAAAGAAGCTTATGAAGCATTTATTGATATGCACACCAAAGCTCAAGAAAGTGAAATAAAATTAATCATTAATTCAAGTTATCGCGATTATGATTTGCAAGAACAAACTTATAATAATTTGAAAAAAAATTATGGAATAAAACGGGCCGATAGTCAAGCAGCTAGACCAGGACATTCAGAACATGAAAGTGGTTTAGCTTTTGATATATTTAGTAAAGAAGATACATCTACTGCCACTTTTAAAGATAGCAAAACATATCAATGGCTAAAAGAAAATGCTCATCATTATGGCTTTATTGAACGTTACCCAGAAGGAAAAGAATATTTAACGGGTTATATGTTTGAAGCTTGGCATTGGCGTTATGTTGGAAAAGAAATAGCTGAAAAAATATATCAAGAACAGATTACCTTTGATGAATACTACGCTTATTACTTAGAGAATCAAAATTGATTCTCTTTTTATTTCCAACGAAAATGGCCAAGAATTTCATATCGTGCTAACGAATCTTCTTCATAAACGGGTTGACCTCCATGATGGATAATATAAGAAATTCCCTTTCGATTTCTTCGATCTGAAATGATTGCAATATGATTCGGAAAAACCACAATATCTCCTCCTTGCCATTCCTCAATTTCGAAAATATTAGTAGTAAGCATGGTTGCATGTCGTTTCAAAAAAACGAAAAGATTACGAACCCGGCGAAAATCAATGGCATCGTCAATCGTAGAAATAGAATATAAATGAGGATATTTGTGTATATCTTCAGAAACCAATTTCTGTAAATCATATCCTGCTGCTAGAAAAGCAAACCCTACTACATCTGTACAAACTCCATATTCATCATCGGGATATCCATTTTTATAATATTTACTCTGATATTTAGGTTTCGTTTCCACATAATGACGAGCTCCTAACAAAAGATCCATTTGATCATCTATCCCATCTTGATCGGCATCAGAATTACTATGATAATCGATAATGCCAAAATCTTCATTAAAATAATATTTTTGAGGGATTAAATGAAAATACCAAAGAACTGCTAGCAAAGAAAAAAAGAAAAAAACACCTATAATAAAAAGAAAGCGCTTCATCATAAATCACCATAGCCATTATAACAAAAAAAGCGCAAAAAATGCCACTAATCAGCTATATCATAAATTTGATATAATTCTTGTAACGTAATTTCGCGACCTAACATCTGACAAATTTTGTCTTTGCGAAGAGAAAATAAAGTTTCTACTAATTGACGAGCATCTTCTTTTCTTCCATAATGAATTTGATTATGACAATTACTACATAAACAAAAAATATTATCTAATACATCTAAATTAACCTGAAAATAAGCTGTCATTTCAATAGGAATAAAATGATGAGGTTCCATATAAAGGACATCCAAATCGCGACGTAAAAAAGAAGGATGCTCTAAATGAATAGTACAACGATGTCCCGCTAATTGCAGTGCTTTTCTAGATAAAGTAGAACTACGTGGATAACTCCCCGTCTTCGAAATATTTCGTCGCTTTGGTACAGAAGAATTATTGCTATTTTCTCTATTAAAATTATCAAAATATACTTGACTTAAAAAAATAGAATCGGCTGATTGTTCCATTTGAATTCGATACTGTCGAATTTTGTCAAAACAAATTTTAGATAATAAAAAAGAAGGATCATAATTTACCATTCGCAAATTCTGAATTAAGATATGATTTAAATAATTCATCCCTTTATTTGTAATAGACCAAATACCTGGAAGTAATCTTGTCATATACCCTTCTCTTGCCAAATGTTCACGTACAAAAGACAAATCATTCCGCCATTTTTTTTCGTTTCTAGTTTGCAACGTCTCATCATTTTGATCATTTTTAAGCCAATATGATTGACTCTGAATATATTCTAAAACTTTAATACGCTTTGCCGAACCACCTAACTCATAAAGAGCAAATAAAATAACTAAACGTTTTTGACTCTCCAAGGAAAACTCCATTCCAAATTACCTCCTATCATTCCATATTGGATACGTAATAAATTGCTCAATAAACAGATCTTGAAACTGCTTTAAAAGAGTATGAGCATTCAAATCATAATGATTCAAAGTACAAATAACTTCCGCAATTTTTAATTCAATCTCTTTTTCTGGCACATACAAAACAACCTTAGAAAATTTCTTTTGATCCATACTCACTCTAGTAGTATATACTGTAACGATCTTTTCAATTTCATCTCGATAAACAGCACTTCGGAAAAATCCACTTAAATAATATAAATCAAAAGAATTAGATTCAATCGGCCGAAACCGTTTAATATAACTACTATAAACACCTTCTTGATCATAAAGTGCGATACTACACATTGCTAGCTCTCTTACATTCTCACTAGTTCGATTGAAAAAAAGGTCTCCTTTTAAAATATTGTATTTCCTCTCTTCTTCCCTTGTAGTTTGGACTTTTTTCGAAAAATCGCTACCAAGAAAATCAGAATGTACAACATCTTTCACATCTAATAAAGGCGTACCACTTCCAAAAAAATACTTTTCTTTTAGAATGCCACCTGATGAAACATAATAATCCATTAAAAAATGAGTATTCCACTTACAATGATAAACCTGTTCCAATAACTCATCCCAGTGGATCGACTTTCCAAAAGAAGGATACTTTCGATTTACCTCTTTTAATAGTTCTTTAAAAAGTTGTTTTCTAGAAAAATCTAACTTTATTTTAGCATGATTCATATATAGATTAGGGCTTAACACAAAATCATGACGAGCGATATCCATAAAACTAGCCACAGTAAATAATTCATTCTGAGAAGCTAAGGTATGATTACGATACTGCCAAATCCATGACGCAATAGCATCCAAATAATTATGAATTTTAGTACTTGCTTTCATTCCATCAATGATTAAAATTTCTTCACGATTCACATCCTCATGAAAAATCCAAAGACAAAAAGGAATTGAAGTTCCTAAAAACAAATGAGCAGGAAATGTAATAATGGCTTCTACTTGATGATCTAAAATCATATTTCGTCGAATTTGATAATCATTATCTATCATAGTAGTTAAAGTGGAATTTGGTAATATCATGACTGCGGTACCATTCTCTTTTAAATGAGCCAAAGCATGTTGAATCCATAAAAAATTGACATTTTTACTCGAAATACCATATTTCCATCGTATTTTTCTTTCAAACGGATGTTCTGTTTTTTGATTAAAAGGAGGATTCAATACAATAAAGTCTGCTTTATCAGTTAGGGAATCATAATTTTGTTCCAAATTTTTCCAAATTACATTTTGCTGCATCGTACGAAACCGTATTTCACTCAAAACATATCCGATTAAAGTTGGAGAGCTCGCCAAATAAACATTAGATTTCTTATTGTTTATTATTTGAGAAAGAATTTGACCACTCTGAACACAGAGATCAGAAATAACTTTTCCATTTAAATCAATATTTTGAAATCCTTTTAAAAATGAATCATTTAATCTTACTCGTGAAAAAAAAATTTGTTCTAAAATAGAAAACCACTGAGAAAAATGACTAAAAGAAAACGAAAAATGAGAAAAAAAACTGATTCCATCTTTCCAATCTTTTTCTTTTATCTCTTGGATTTGTTGCCAAGGAAAATACTGTTCAAAATTTATATGCTCTTTAAAAAAAGTAGGAAAATTTGAAAAAAGTAAAGGCAAATCTTCTCTTGAAGACCGAACGACAAAATTCCATGGTGTATCCTTATCAACGTAATCAATATTATCAAAAGAAAGTTGGACAAAATCTAATGGAGAAGAAAAATAACGCAAAAAAAGTAATGCTCCAAAAACATCTGCACCTAAAATCTCCTTTAAAACAATAACATCTTTTTTAAACTGAATCATCATATTTTTATTAGACAAAATAATTTCCCCCACTTATATTTTTTATTATAACAAAATTACCATATTTTTCCTATCCTAAATTTACATATTATTTTGTTATATTTCTAGAAAAGATAACAAAAAAAGAATCAAATTATTTGATATCTTTTTCATAATCTATATCGGTCACATCATATTTTTGACGATTGGAAATATAGCCTAATAACTTTTGAGACCCGTAACCAATAAAAGCCAATAAAAAGAAATAAAGGATTCCAAACATCGAAAAAGTTGGCTTGGATTTTTGAAATAAACCTAGAATAGCTGCCCCAGCACTCATAGAAGTAACAATGGTTAAACTATTTACCGATTTACTTGTAACATCTGCTTTTAAAGATGAGAACTGCTTTTGAGCTGCAGATACATAATTTTGTGTCATAGACCATAAATACTGAATATATTGTAACGTGTCTCGTAACGTTTCATATCGATAACCAGATATTTCTAAAAACTCTGCTAATTCTTGATCACTTTTCGCAATCTTTTCACGAGTTGAAATATAAGTACTCATCTGTTTAATTCTTCCATCAATCAAATTAATGGTTTTTGCATAACCCTCTAATTTTGTAGTAAACTTCACAATCTCAGAACCTTTTACTTTTATGTGACTTTTTACTTCATCAATTTTTTCCCAAATAATTCGATGCATATTTAAATAACGATGCAATTGCCCCTTAAATTCTCGAATAAAAACCTGCTCTTCAATATATCGTTCTATTTCATCATTCGACTTAGACTTATTATTTATAAAATAATACTTATCTCCTCGTATCACACTGTATTTATCATTTTTAAATTCAAAATATTTTTGCTTTTCTGTTTTTACCAACATTTCATGAATTTGCTCTTGAGAAGAATTATCACAAACAATAAAATATGGATAAACACTTTCAATACTCGCCAATTCTTTTGGAACTGGAGCACCCAAACTAAAAAGATAATTCAAAGCCGGAGACAATTTATTTTCATAATAATCTTGAACTTTATCTATATCAGCAAACAAAGTATTTTCAGATACATTTTGATTATTCAACACAATTAATCCATCTTCAAAAATTTTCACTTGAATTCCACATGCTGTTGAAAAAGTTAAAAATTCTTCCCCAGCAACCCCGTATTCAATATTTCCGAATTCTAAATTTTTACGATGCTCTTGCAACTTCTCCTGATCTAATTTTAACTCAGTTTTACATTCTCTTAAAAAATCATAAATTTCCGACAATTGTAACATGGTTCGTTGAAACCAGCCACCTATGTAAACATTACTTATTTCCATAAAATCCTCTATTTCACATCTTTAGAAAAAAACTTAGCATCCACTACCTCAAAACCATATTTATGATAAAGACTATGTGCGGCCACTCGAAAATTTTTAGACCACAATTCCACACATTTACAATGATGTTCCTTTGCAACTTTAAAACATGCATCCATTAATTTTGTCCCAATATGTCCACGCCGTAAATCAGAACGCACACAAACATGATTTAAAATAGCATACGTATTCATATCTTCATAAATAGTGGGAATTACATTTACTTTTGCATGAGCAACAATTTCCTCATTCATAATTCCAATTAAATAAATTTGATTAGGGTCATGTTGATTTTCTTCAAAAACTTTCCTAGCATAAGATAACGAAGTATCTTCATCAAAACATTGGTTACACAACCGAATAATACCTTCAATATCTTTCGCTTCCGCTACCTTAAATTCTACATTCATTTTAAAATCTCATTTCATTTATCAAAATTACATATATCATCTACTTTTTATTTTATAACATTAATGTAACATATTTTAAAATATTTCCAAATATAAAATAACTAATCATGTCTAGAAAGCCTGTTTTTTATACAGATTATAAGACTGAAATATTAGCCAGTTCCCAAATGAAGACTGGCTTTTACTTTGTTCAATCCCTAAGTTATGTTTAGGTTTATATTCTTTCATCATTAACTTATTACTTCTTTTAAGTCTACAACACTTATATATATCTTGTGGCCCCAAAATTTCTACTTCCAAATTTAACACATTCATTTTAGGAAGTATTTCTAATGGTAGATATACATAATATGTTCTTCTATTATTTCTACACCTTTCCACTTACATAAATATTTTATGTATTTTTGAATATCTTCTCTTAATTTATTATAAATTGCTTTTCTTCTAAATTTTGGAATGAAAACAATATGATACTTGCACATATATTTTGTATATGCTTTTTTCCTACTTAATATGGGCTTGAACAGCGACATATTATAGCATGCGAGATGTCATATTTCTCTAAACATTTTAATACCACTCGATATTTGAGCGATTTTTTGATTATCTGCTGCCGTAGATAACATCCTTAAAGATTAATAAAAAAATTCTAAATAATATTAGAATTTTCTATTGTTACTCGCAAATTTGAGTTTCCTATTAATTTGGTGTTCGAGAAGGGAGTTGAACCCATGACCTTTTGCTCCGGAGGCAAACGCTCTATCCAACTGAGCTACTCGAACATAATTATATTATATCATAAATAATAGAAAAGCACCAAAAATAATAAAAAAAGAATAATTTGATTATTCCTATTTTTTTCTAGATAAATATGCTTTCATCGGAGAATACGTCCAATAAGTTTCATCATTTTGAACATTTTTTTGATAACAATCATAATAGTTTTGATAATAATTTAAAAGTTCTCTTTCTGTTAAATTCATTTGTTCTAATAATTCTTTTTGAGCTCTACGATGTAACTTTTGATAGTCTTTCGCGAAATTTTTCGAACTAGCATGCAAATGTTGAATCTCTTCTCCATATTGCTCTTCCCAACCAAATTCTAGCAAATAAACATTTTCATAAACTTTGATAGCTTTTTCAATTTCATGATAACGTTTTGCATAAAAAAGCACATAACGATAAGTCAAAGAATCCAAACAATAAAACTTTCTTAACGACTCCATTTGAGATTCTGTACTTACAGCTTTTATTTGTGGAGCAATTTCCATTATTTTTTTAGCAACTGCATTTGGAATGATCGGCGTCTTTAGAAGACCATAATCTAAAGCTTCTAATAAAGATAATCCCTCGCCTATTTTAGAAGAAACTACCTTTTTATTTAGTTGATACTTTACACAAATCGCATCTAATGAAATTCCATACACTGCTTTTCTAACACTTAAATGCTCAAAATCAAACAATTTCAAATAAATTTTATAGACCTCAGCAATAGAATAAGTATTGTACTTTTCTAAAAAGTTCAAAAATGAATCATAGATAATTCGATTATGAACACAAAATTGATAAATCGATTTATATTGTCGAGGTAAACCTCTTTGATAAAATCGTTCCACAGACATATGAGTACTTGGTTTTAATTCATTTTCTTTTTCTATATTATGCTCCATAAAATTCCTCCCCCTTTTTAATTAGAGCATATTATAACACAAAAAAATAAATTGTCAAATAATTATAAAAAAAGAAGAAATAAAATTCTTCTCGAGTCAAAATAAATTCAAAATATCTTGAAATGTAATATAAATCATTAATAACATAAGCAAAATAAATCCCACATTATTCATAGTATTTTCTAATTTTGAATTAATCTTACTACCTTTTATTTTCTCAATGATCATAAAGAAAATTCTTCCACCATCAAATGCAGGAAAAGGTAAAATATTTAAAAAGCCAACATTAATACTCAACAAAGCTATTAAATACATAATTTGACTTATTCCATGTTGAATGCTTTCGCCTACCACTTGATACATACCTACTGGACCTGACAACGCCTTAATAGATAAATTTCCTGTAAATAATCCAGATAACGTCAAAACCATGCTATGAACAATTGTCCAAAATTTCTGCCAAGCATATTTTAGACTGGTCAAAATTCCTTTCGAAGAATCCGAAGCAATTTGAAAGCCAAATACTTTCCGTTCTGTATCATCTTCTACAACCGTTTTAGGCGTTATCTCTAAATTCACTTCTTTTCCATCACGTAATACTTTAAAATCATATATTCCTAGATCATTTTTATAATAGAGATAAATCTGAGCTACATCCCAAGAAGTTACTTTATGGCCGTTAATTTGAATAATTTCATCGTTTGTCAAAAGCCCAGCTTCCTCGGCAGCTGAATTTTCTTGAACCATGCCAACTTTCGGCAAAATTGGTGTCGTTCCCCAAATCATCGCAATAAAGAACAAAAAGACAAACGCCATAACAAAATTATTAAATACTCCTGCTCCCAATATCATAATTCGCTGATACCAAGGCTTATTGCATAAAAATTTATTTGGTGATATCTTACCATCATCTTCATACACTTCTCCAGCCATAGCAACGAATCCCCCAATCGGAAAAGCTCGAATATTATAATCTATTCCATCTTTCCCTTTATGGGTACGTATTACTGGACCCATACCGATCGAAAATTCATAAATATGAACTCCTGATTTTTTCGCCGTAATAAAATGACCAAATTCATGAACTAATATAATAATTCCCAAAATAAAAATTAATAATAATAAAGTAATAAACCACATAACTATTCCTCCTTAAAAATATGAAACCATAATCCAAAACGCAAGAGCTGCAAAAATGACACTATCAAAACGATCTAATATTCCTCCATGACCTGGAATTAAATTGGAAAAATCTTTCACATGATGTTCGCGTTTTATCTTACTAAAAAATAAATCTCCTAATACACTGATACTTGAAAGTAAAAAAGTGAGTAAAAGAAGTAAACCAACATTCATTCGAGAAACAAAGGAAAAATAAAAAGCACTATCTAAAATCGTGGCACTAATTACTCCCATAATAGTTCCTTCCCAAGTTTTTTTAGGGCTAATATTAGGTGCCATTTTATGAACCCCAATTAACGTGCCAAATACAAAAGCAAAAGTATCGGTCAAAATAGAAGTCATTACAAAATAAAGAAAAAAGAACAAACCTCTACTACGAATAAAAATAACACTACGACATGCAAGTCCCAAAAATAAACAGAATCCTAAAAAATAAAATACATCAGTAGTCTTAAACTCTTCTTTTGGATAAATCAAACTAAAAATACCAAATAAAAGAAAGAAAAACCCTAATAATTTATAGTCTAGCCCAAAAAAGCTTGAATATTCTCCTTTCAAAAGAACAATCATGAAAAAAGCAAAATAATATAAGATGCGAATCAAGAAAGGAACTTTTTCCAATTTTGGATTTATTTGAAAAAGCTCATGAAGACCTAATATTCCTACAAGCAATATCCCTAGAGTAAAATAAGCATTCCCCAAAATAATCAGAGGAATTGCAAGTAGAATCATACCCAAAGCACTAAAAAGACGTTGCTTCATTTTAATACACCTAACTCTCTACTTAAGTATACTATTAATTTAAAAATATAGTCAAATAAAACAAGAAAACTTTACTCTCAAAAACAAAAACTACCCCCAAGGTAGTCTTTTATTCATTTCATTTATTACTTAATAGCGTCTTTTAATTTACTTCCAGCTTTAAATGTAGCTACAGTTTTAGCAGGAATTTTAATTGGTTCTTTTGTTGAAGGGTTGATTCCATCACGTGCAGCACGAGTCTTTGCACTGAATTTACCAAATCCAACTAAAGTAACTTCTCCTTCTTTTTTTAATCCTTCTGTAATTCCTTCTAATACTGCATCTAACGCACGACCAGCTTCAGCTTTTGACATTTCAGCTTTATCTGCAATAAATTCGATTAATTCTGTTTTTGACATATACGTCGACCTCCCATTCCTATAAGGGCTTACCCTTACGTATTAAGGTTAGCAAATAATAGCTTGGAAAGTCAAGAAAAATCAATAAAAATACAAAGTTTTTACCTTAAAGTACAATTGCAATTAAATTACTTGACCCTTTATTGACAATCTTCGTTACAGTTTGACTTAATTTATATCGTGTATTTTCAGGCATGATAGAAAGCTTCGCCTGAATCCCTTCTTTTACAATGACATCTAAACTTCGTCCAAATATTTCACTTTTCCATATACTAGCAGGATCTGTTTCATAATCCTTCATTAAATAATTAATTAACTCTTTACTTTGAATTTCACTTCCAATAATTGGTTCAAATGTACTTTCTACATCGACACGCATTAAATGAATACTACTTGCAACCGCTTTCAATTTTACTCCATAACGATTTCCCTGTTTAATAATTTCTGGTGTTTGTAATTTCATATCCTTTAAAGTAGGATAAACTATACCATAACCTGTACTTTTACTCATTTTAATAGCCTGTTTAATACTTTCTAATTCTTCTCTTCCTTCACTATAGGTCGCAAATATTTTTAATAATCCTGCTTTTGTCGTAACACTTTCTCCCATCATGCTTGTAAGCACACTTTGATATAACTCATCACTACTTTCTAAATTAATTGTAACACATCCAGTTGCAGCATCTAAATTACCAATATAAGCATTCGAAATAAATTCACTATCTTTAAAATGCTCCATTATGGTTTCGACATCTCTTACTTTTTGTACTTCAACAACACTTTCTCTTATTTTTTCTAAATAATGCTTTTTAATTTCATTTGTATTTTGAAGAACATGGACCCACTCTGGAATATTTACTTCAATATTTAATATTGGAAATTCATATAAAGCTTGCTTCAAAATATCCATTATATCATTTTCAGTCATTTCTTCCACACTAATTGGCATAACAGGAACTTCATAATTTCCTCTTAACTCATCTGCCAAATTTTTAGCTTCCATACTATTCGGTTTAGATGTATTTAAAACAACTATAAAAGGTTTCCCAATACTTTTTAGTTCAGTTATAACTTTTTCTTCAGCTTCTAAATAATCTGGACGTTTTAATTCTCCAAAAGATCCATCCGTAGTTACGACAATTCCGATCGTAGAATGATCACGAATCACTTTTTCAGTCCCAATTTCTGCAGCTTCTACAAAAGGAACAGATTCATTAAACCAAGGTGTCTTTACCATTCTAGGATTTCCATCTTGATCTTCATACCCATTACTATTTGGAATAACATATCCAACACAATCTACCAATTTAATTTCAGCACTAAAATTCTCTACTTCAATTTTAGCTCCTGACGATGGAACAAACTTTGGCTCTGTAGTCATAATAGTTTTTCCTTGAGCACTTTGAGGAATTTCATCCAAACAACGCTTTCGCTCTATTTCATCATGGATATTTGGTACCACTAAATTTTCAATAAACCGTTTAATAAAAGTACTTTTACCGGTTCTTACTGCTCCTACTACTCCTAGATAGATTTCTCCATTTCCTCGTTTGGCAATACTCTCTAGCAAATCAACTTTTTCCATAACTTACCTCTTTCTAATCTACCAAAGATTATGATGGAAAAGACTATTTTATACCAAATTAAAACTATCGCGACCATTATTCAATTTCATCAAAAAAAATATCATCTGGTTTTAAATGAAAAATTGCAGCAATTCGTTTGGCTAAATCATAATATAATCTTCTTTTTTTATGCTCAATCTGCCAATAATAGCACTTACTAATATTCAGTTTTTCAGCCATATCCTGATACGTATAATTCTCTTCTAATCGCAATTTTTGCAACGTCTGATAAGTTTCTTTCATAACTTCCTCCTTATATAAACACATTATAGCACACTGAATTATTATAACCCACACTTTTCCAAGTTTTTTCAATTTCTTTGCGAGAATAAAAACAAGGATGATAAATATGATGTTTGAAAAACTAAAGGATTTAAGGGAATACGAAGCAAAAACGCAAAAAGAAACAGCCTACTTTTTAAACGTAGCACGTTCTACTTATGCAGGTTGGGAATGTGGAAAAGATATTATACCACTAAAAAAACTAAACGAGTTAGCCAATTTTTACCAAGTAACCATTGACTACATAGCAGGATTAACAACAATACAAGAAAAACGCCTAAAAAAGATAGATATCGATTTGACAATCATTGCCAAAAATATCCGCTTAATTCGACTTAGCTATAAGATGAGTCAAAAAGAATTTGCTGAATCAATTCAGTCGAGCCAATCAAGTATCCACAACTATGAAACCGGAAAAACTTTGATCACCACCATGAATGCCATTGAATTAGCTAAAACCTATCATATTTCTTTAGAACAATTAATCAAGTAATGAACATAAAAACTTAGCACTTTAAGAAAAACCAAAAATTACTTTAACCCACACATATCCGTATTTTTTTATTTTCTTTGCGAAAATTAATAACAAAGGAAAGAAGAAAAATGTTAGGAAAAAAAATAAAAGATATACGAGATTATGAAGCAAATACGCAACGAGAAACTGCTGAAGTTTTGAAAGTAAATCGTTCCACTTATGGTGGTTGGGAATGTGGAAAAGATATTATTCCTTTAAAGCGCTTAAATGATGTTGCCAATATGTATAAATTATCTTTAGATTATTTAGCTGGTTTATCCGAAGTACCCATTAAAAGAGAAAAAGAACTTCAAATTTCAGATGAAACTATAGCAAAAAATATTCGTTTAATTCGATTAAGTCACAATCTAAGTCAAAAAGATTTTGCCAAAACCATTCAAACAAGCCAATCCAGCATCCATAATTATGAGAGTGGAAAAACATTAATTACAATCATGACAGCCATCGAATTATCTAAAAAGTATCAAATCCCTTTGGAGGAATTTATCCAAAAAATAAAGTAGCCCTAAGCTACTTTTTTAAAACATTTTTTCGACATTAGTTGGAACTTGATCATTAATAATCGTTTTCACAATTTTATCTTCTCGTTCCTTCGATACAGGTTTGCCTGTCATCCCACTTAAACTATGAATAATTTCTCTTAGAGTGGCTTCGTCCTTCATATTTCCCTGCTGTAATTTATTAGCTAATGATAAAATTGTATCTTTACTTACCTTGGTTTTTTTCTCCACCTTTTTAAAAAAAGAATCTCCTAACTCCATAAAAAAAGCCTCCTATCATAATATATGAAAATAGATTAATTTGTTGCATGATAGAAAATATCATCTGGTTTTAAATGAAAAATAGCAGCGATTTCTTTCGCTAATTTATATTGTACACGCCGATTATTATGTTCAATTTGCCAATAGAATGCTTTACAAATATGTAATTTATCAGCCATATTTTGATACGTATACGCATGCTGTATTCGTAGATTTTGTAAGCGTTCATTTACTTTACTCCTCATTACAATCCTCCTTGACTTTTAATAATAAAGGATACAAAGAAAAAAGTCAATTTTGTGCAGTTTTGGATAGGTAGACTTGAATGAGAATTTCTAAGTATATTAATAGTAATGAAAGGGCAAACAAAATGGATGACATAAAGAAAATTATTGGTCGTAATTTAAAATATTTTCGTTATGAATCTAGATTATGTCAAGAAAAATTTTACGGAGAATATAAATTAAATCCCAAATATATGGCTTGTGTAGAACGTGGAGAAATTAATGTATCCGTAGAATTTTTAAGTAATCTAGCCGAATTACTAGAAAAAGAAATCACAGATTTTTTCAATACAGATCCAAGTCGGATTATTTTAAACAAAAGAATTGATTCAAAAAAAGAAAGTTACAACAAATAACTTTCTTTTAAATTTTCAGCAATCTTACTAAATTTCATTCCCTTACTTGATTTTACTAAAATCGTATCATTTGGTTCTAAAAAAGCTTTTAGAGCATTCTCTAATTCGTCGTTTGAGGAAAAATAGAAAATTTTCTTTTCATCGAATCCTTGATCCATAGCTCCTGTTTTAATATAAAAAGCATTTTCTCCTCTTAAAAACAAAGCATCTATTTTCATAATTTCTTCCAAATGACCAATTTTTTCATGAATTTCACGACCAAATTCATTTAACTCTAATACATCTCCTAAAACAGCAATCTTACGACCAAATCCACAATTTACTAGGACAGATAAAGCACTTTTTAAAGCCTCATAATTCGAATTATAAGAATCGTTAATCAATAACATATGATCCTTTAAAGAAACAAATTCCATTCGATTATCGGCCATATGAAAATGTTCCAATCCCTTTTTAATATCGGATAAAGGGACCTGAAAGAAATCCCCTACCGCAACAGCTAATAAACTATTCATGACAAAAGCTTCTCCCATAACGGGAAGAATAATCTTTTCCTTTTCATCTCGACATTTTAAAACAAAAGATGTTGTTTGAAAATCCATTTCTAAATGTTCAGCCATATAATCAGCCTTGGCTAAAATTCCACAACGGTAAATAGAATAATTGGGATACATTAAAGGAGAAAGCAAATCATTGTCTGCATTAATAATAAGAGGACTATGTTGTGGCATTCCTTCTAAAATTTCTAACTTAGCCTTTAAAATATTTTCCCTAGAACCTAATAACCCTAAATGCGCAGTCCCAATGTTAGTAATAACTCCCATAGTTGGCTTTGCAATTTTACTTAAAATAGAAATTTGCCCAAAATCGTTCATTCCCATTTCAAGAACCATAATTTCTTCATCTTTTAAATGCAAAATACTTAAAGGTAAACCAATCTGACCATTTAAATTCCCCGGCGTTTTCAAAACCCGATATTTTGTTTCTAAAACAGAAGCGATCATTTCTTTCGTACTCGTTTTACCAACACTACCTGTTACAGCAACAACTGGAATCTGAACCAAACTTCTTTTATAAGTCGCAAGTTGTTGTAACGCCAAAACAGAATCCTCCACTAAAATAATTGGTCTTGTATATTTTGTAATGTCAATATAATTTAGATCAATACGATCTAAAATACAGGCAATGGCTCCTTTTTGAAACGCTTGATCAAAAAATTGATTTCCATCTACATTTTCTCCATAAATTCCTACATAAACATCACCTTGTTGAATCGTTCGCGTATCAATCGAAAAGGTTCTGAAGCAAACATCTCTCTCTCCTACTAATAATGTTCCATGACATTCCCTTAAGACATCCTTAACCGTTAACTCTTTCATCCAATCGCCTCACTCTTCTTAATGTATCATTTATCATATATTTTTTCAACTTAAGCCTTTTAATTTCTAGTTTTCTATCATATAATATGTTAAATTTAGAAACGAGGTGCCTAGATGAACAGTCAAATTCTAAATGTAATTGAAAATATTAATATAATATTTGAATACTATTTTGAAGACTACCCAGAAATTGATGAATCAAACATATGGTGGATTCCAATTATAGATCAGCAAACAAAAAAAACAAATTGGAAACACATCGCTAACTTTTGTCAAAAACAAGGAGATCTAGCCATTCATTACTATCAAAATGGGTATTGTGCCCTATATGCCCAAATACTAAAATTCCTTTTTCCAAGTGGAAAAATATATGATAATTTAGAACATTTTATTTTTTTCTATGAAGGTGAATTTTACGATGCCAGTGGAAAATTAACAATACTAGATCATAATTTTCAAGAAACAAACGAAAATTTTTCATTAAATCTAGCTTCAAAATATTCCAATATCACTTCCGAAGCAAACCTAGAACTAGCCCGAAAAATGGTTGAAAAAGGTCGACAAATCATCGAACAAACCCCAATAAAAAAAATAGAACGTTAAGGTCTATTTTTCACTTTTATTTTTAAATTTTAATAAAATCGGTGTTCCAGTCAAATCAAAATTCTCTCGAATTTTATTTTCTAAATAACGCTCATAACTAAAATGAACCAAGCCTTTATTATTTACATGAAATACAAATTTGGGAGGTTTCGCATCCATTTGTGCAACATAATAAATCTTTAAACGTTTCCCTTTATAAGAAGGTGCCTCATGCAATTTTACGGCTTCTTCTATGACATTATTTAATTGACTTGTCATAATATATTTTCGATTATTTTCATAAGCAGCAATAATTTCTGGCATTAATGTATGAATTCTTTTTTTGGTAAAAGCAGATAAAAACACAATCTTAGCGTATCTTAAAAATTGAAATTCATAAAATAATTTTTCTTTCCAATTTTTGATCTCTTGATCAGGATTTTTTACAAGATCCCATTTATTTACCACAATTACAATTCCTTTTCCCAGCTCAATAGCCATTGATACAATATGTTTTTCATGTTCTTTGATTCCATCTTCCGCATCAATTACTAAGACACAGACATCACTGCGCTCCATAGCTTTCATACTACGAAGTAAACTATATCTTTCCACTTCTTCATAAATACGTCCTTTTTTTCGTATTCCAGCCGTATCTATAACAATATAATCCTCATTATGATAAGTAAAACGGGTATCAACAGCATCTCTTGTAGTACCAGCTACCTCACTTACAATCGCTCTTTCCTCGTTTAAAAGAGCATTCATCAAACTACTCTTTCCCACATTCGGTCGACCGATTAAACAAAACTTACAGATCTCTTCCTCTTCCTCCGCCTGCTCCTGATAATTTTGAGTAATCTCTTCTAATAATTCAGTTAAACCTCTTTTATGAGCTGCAGACACTCCAAGTACTGTCTCAAATCCCAATTCATAAAAGGCATAAATTTGATCTTCTCGCTTCAAATTATCAATTTTATTTACAACCACAATCACTCGTTTTTGACTTTTCATTAATAAATCTCGAATTCGATAATCATTTTCATTTAATTCTTGTGTCCCATCCACAATAAACAAAATAGTATCGGCTTCTTCCATCGCAAAACTAGCTTGTACAAAAATATCCTCTTTAAAATCTTGGTGTCCTAAATCCAATCCTCCAGTATCAATCAAAAAAAAGGATTTATTTTGATATTGTACCGTTCCATAAATGCGGTCTCTTGTAATACCAGGAACATCCATAATAATAGCACGATCTTCTTTAATCAAACGATTAAAGAGCGAACTTTTTCCAACATTCGGTCTCCCAATTAAACACACGGTTTGTTTCATAAAAAACTCCCCTTTCTAAATAAATTATTCTATCACACTTATAAAACCGTTGCAAATCAACGCTCACAAATCGTTCGATCTACATTCACATGCGCATAAGCTCGCTTATTTTTTAAATAAATACGCACAGTAATATGATCCATTGAAGAATTATCCCGCGGATCTATAATATAACTTCCCGCTACATTTTGATCAGCTTTTAACTTTCCTCGATTAACAAGTTCTCCTAACGATAACGTAATACCTGTCGTATTTAAACTATCTAACATATCACTTCCATATTGCTTAGCAGCATTCTCAATAAAATCTAATTTCTCACAATACATCTTTTGCTTTAACTTTAAAGATACCCCTATCGCACTCGTCGTAGCGATCGTTGCTAAAATACCTAATATGGCAATCACTGCTAATAACTCAATCAAAGTAAAGCCACTTTTTTTCTTTTTCATATTAGTCACCTATTTTAATCATATCACAAAAATATAAAATTAAAATAAAAAGAATCATTTTAAAATGATTCAATATTAATTCGTACCTTTCCAAGATCATGTAAATATGCATAAGCTTGAATCAAAACACGAAGAGATTGAGCTACTCGACCAGCCTTTCCAATCACCGAACCCATATCTGCTTCCGAAACCATAACTTCTAAAATAGTCACAGAATCTTCTTGCGTACTTTTCACTTTTACAACATTTGGATTTTTACAAATATTTTTTATTACAAATTCTGAATAAAGAACTAAATCCATTACTTCCCTGCTTTTACTTTAGACTCTGCAAATTTTTTCATAATACCTTGTTTACTTAAAATACTTCGTACGGTATCTGTTGGTAATGCGCCATTTTGCATCCAATATAATACACGATCCTCTTTTAAAGTAACCACATCAGCACCCTTAATTGGATCATAAGTTCCAACTGTTTCTAAAAACTTACCATCTCTTGGACTTCTAGCATCTGCAGCAACAATACGGTAAAATGGTTTTTGTTTAGAACCCATTCTTTTTAATCTTAATTTAACTGCCATAATAATTGCTCCTTTCTGATATCTCATTCATCATATCATGAGAGAAAAAACGTGTCAACCTTTTTTGGTTGACGCTTCATTAATCTAAATAATTTTCATCTACTTGTTCTAAAGACTCATTCATATCATCTTCATCATATATTTCATCATATTCATCTTCTAAATCTTCCACTGGAACTTTTAATTTTGTATTTCCAACTACTTCTACCCCTAATTCTTTTTCAATATCTAATTTAACAACCCCATTATCGACATTTACATTCGTCACCGTTGGTTGTTTTAAACTTCGTACTAAAATTTCCGAAGAATCAGTCAATGGACTATCATCTTTCAAACGAATATTCATTCGATCACTATATTGATACCTCGAAGAACTTACCGTTGTTTTCGTATCATTTTCATAAGAATACCAAACATTTACATCAAACTCTCCATCAATGATAATAGCGCCACCCCGACTTCGACCTTGAAAACTATGATTAATCACCCAACAACCAAGAACCGTATCAGGTCTTTCATTAGGAGTTAAAGAAAAACTTGAAGTTGTGGTTTTCTTAGCCTTTCCAATCACCGCTTTGGTAACGATCTCTTTATAACTTGCCATAGAATACCTCCTAATTTAATCTATGCAAATATCCTAGATATGTTTCAAAATTTCGAAGCAAAATCTAAGCGTTATGTGTTAAAATAAAGAAAAGGAGAGAAAATTATGAATTGTTTATTTTGTAAAATTGCTCAAAAAGAAATTCCAAGTAAAATTATTTATGAAGATGAGAAAGTAATTGCTTTTTTAGATATTCATCCAAATTGTAATGGACACACTTTACTTATTCCCAAAAAACATGTGGAAACTTATTTTGATTTAGACAATGAAACACTACTGCACATGAAAAAGGTTACCGAAGAACTGACAAACACTGTATTATCGAAATTAAACAAAACGGGCATGACACTTCAAATGAATTATGGTACATCTCAAGAAATAAAACATGTTCACCTTCATCTTCTACCAAATTATCACAACCAATCGAAAATAAAACCTTTGGAAGAAATATTTAATCAACTAAAATAGTTCCATCAAGAAATTAAATTCACTTTTATATTTACAAAAAGAGAAATAAAATGGAAAAATATATACTTATACTAAGTAACATACTTAGATATTAATTGAAAAAAAATTAAATCTACATGTATGACAACCATTAACAAACAATCCGATAAAGAACCAAACGAAACTTGGAAGAAAATACTTTTAGTATGCAGACATTCCCCAATTAGAAGAGGGACAATTAGTTGGAAATGGGAAAAGATCCCATATATTATTTTGACAATTTTGTCAAGGACTTAAGCCAAGAAGAATTTAATAAATATGAAAACAAGACATGATAAATATGATGAATATAGAACGAAAAAATTCGTTTTGCAAAAAAGAAACTTTTAGAATAATTAGATTAAATAATTATAAATAACTAAAATTCAATTAAAAATAACCCCTATTAAAAAACTGTGAGGGTTATTTTTAATTTTTATTTGGCTTTAACACCATTGTAGACATTTCTTTCACACGAATACTGGAAATCACATTATGAACATCTTCTAAAGTAAGCGAATTTAAAAGCTCTTTTTGATCTTCTAATACTTTACCATAATAAATGATCTGCTCTTGTAAACCTGAATTTACTTCTACAATATCATCATAACCTAAAACCATGTTAGCAATTGCAGAATGTAACTTTCGATTCAATGTTTTTTCATCCATTTTTAAATGCTGAAATGCTTGTTTTAAAAGTGGAATTACTTCATCTGGATATTTTGTTTCTGCATTTACAAAGATTACAACATAATCACCAACAATTGTTTTTTCAGTACTTAAACCAACAATTAAATCCTGTTCCATTAACTCTTCATATAAATCAGAAGTTGAACCAAAATTACTATTTAAAATAAGCGTTAACAAAAAACGTAACTTGACATTATCGGATTCTTTAAATTGCTTTCTTGGAATTTTAATTCCCAATCGAATTTTCGGAATTTCAACATTCGTAAAAATCTCTTCATATTCTTTCACAATTTTAGCGGGTTCTTTTATTTCCTTAAATTTTGGATTAGTCCAAGTAGGAAAATCTTTCATCTTTTGATTCTCTTTTACAATATGAACTACTTCATATGGATTGAACTGGCCTGTTACAATTAAAAACATATTGGCTGGATGATAAAAAGTATCATAAACAAGTTGAATATCTTCTAAAGTTGTTTTTAAAATATCTTTCTTTTCTCCAGTAATGTAATATTGATGCTTATCTTTCTTAAATAAATTACGATACATTCCATAATAAAGCATATTAGCTGGATTATCTAAATCCATTTTATTTTCTTCCACTATAATATTTTTTTCATTCTGTACCATTTTCTGATCAAAATATGGAGTCATAACAAAATCTAATAAATGCTCTAAATTTTCTTTTAAAAAATCCGACCCATACACTTCATAAGAAGTATATAAAAAAGTAGTAAAAGCATTCACATCGCTTCCATTCTTTTGATAAAAAGTTTGTGCATCTCCATCTTCTTCTTGAAAATTTAAATGTTCTAAAAAATGAGCAACTCCATTTGGAACTTGATAATTCTTATTTCCTTTACGAAATTCAGTATGCAAAGAACCATATTTGACAGATAATGTAAGATAATAACCTTGAGCTTTCTCATGAGGCCATAAAAGAATTGGTAAACCATTCTCACACTCATCATAATAAACTATTTCATTTAAGCCCTTTAGAGGAATCTTCTTCATGACCATTCTCCTTTAATTCATAAACTAATCCTAATTTTAACTTTTTTGCAAGTTTCATAATATCGGCTTTGGTTACTTCTTGAATCAATTTTTGTCGTTCTTTTAAAAGTGGAACTTTGGCCAAATTATGAAAGACATAATTATTAATGATACTATTTTGATTATCAAAAGACATCTTAATAGCAAAAGATAACTGTTTCTTAGCCATTTCAATCTCTTCGTCTGTAAATTCTCCTTTTGCCATTTCTTTCATAGCTTTTTGAATCAATTTAACTGCTAAATCTTTATGTTGACTCTGAAGTCCAACTGCTATTAATAATGCCCCATCATACTTTTGATACACGGTCTGAATTCGATAGCATAAGGAATGATCGTTTCTTAAATATTGATATAATTTCGAATTCAAACTAGAACCACAAAATATTTCCTGAAAAACACTTAATACCGCATCATAATCTTTTTGAATGAAATCCTGCATTTGATAAGCCACTACAAGATTACTTTGAACAAATTTACCTTCTTCCACTACTTTTTTACATTTTCGTACTTTAGGATTACCCACATATATTTCATTCGGATGAGTTTTAATAACCGGATTTTGAAATAACTTTAAAATCATTTTAGAAATTTGATCCATATTTAAGTTACCAATAATATAAATATCACAATAATTTTCTTCCCACATTTTTTCATAAGCGACACCTAAAGACTCAGGTGATATTTCTTTCAATTCTTCTAAATTTCCTAAAATATTTTTACTACTGATACTATTAGGAAATAATTCTTGCAAAGATCTACGTAACGCATAATTGGTTGGATTTTCCTTCATACTTTGAATATCACTCTTTAAATGACTTTGAATAATTTGATAAGCTTTTAAATCAAAAGCTTGATTCTTAACATTCGGGTGCATTAAAACATCAAACAAAAAAGAAAGACATTCTTGTAAATATTCTTTTTGCGTGACATATTGAGGATCTAAAAAATCAAAGACAAAATTGGTTAACAAAGTCTTACCGACTTTCGTTGTAACACTATATAAATACGCATTATAAAGTTCTTCTAAACGAATCATAAATTCTTTACGAGTTGGAAATTGTTTTGATGTAAAACTAATCATTTCGGAAAGAAACGTGCTTTCAGTTAATGACTGTTTAGTAGCATCCCCTTGAAAAACTACTTCAATATGACAATTTTTAAATTGATCTGTTTCCACAGCAAAAATTCGAAACGAATCATATTCATATTTTTTATAAGTCATTCTTTCACCTCTTTTTTATTATAACCGCTTTTTTTTCCTTTATAATGAGAATACTCACGGAGCAAATAATTATCTGTCATCCCTGCTAAATAATCGATAGCAATTCTAGCCTTACTATTTTTTTGAATATAATCAGAACTTTTAAATTTCAAAAAATTTTGATAAATTGCACTCTTTTCATCTTGCTGTTCTAAAGAAGATAAAGACGCTTCAAACACAGTTCGAAACATCGTTTCATAACGTCTCCAATTTTCTTTTGGATTTGCCTTTAAATAAATATGTTCCATATTATATTGTTTTAAATCTTTT
Source organism: Bacilli bacterium (assembly GCA_022791775.1). GTDB lineage: Bacteria > Bacillota_I > Bacilli_A > RF39 > UBA660 > MGBC162267. The sequence continues at coordinate 13,689 of JAAVZT010000013.1, read as the reverse complement.
ATCGCTTGATAAATTTCTTCACTCATACAAATCGCATTTTTTGACAAACTATTTTGAATGATATCCATAATAATGGTGTCAATCATTTCTGCATTATGAATACCTAGAACACTGGTAATAGAAGAAGGCAAATCTTTTTTATCAAAAACTTGCAAAGCACAAGCATCATTAATATCACGTCCTAAATAAGCAATGATATCGCTAATTCGAACTACACAGCCCTCTAAAGTCATGGGAATTAAATGGGACACAAACTTAGAATCTTGATAAGAAAGTTGATATTCTTTTAGAAATTCCTCTTTCGTTTTTGACCTTGGAACATAATTTTGAGCCACAAACTCACCATTATGACACATCACAGCATCTAAAACTTGCAAAGTTAAATTGCGTCCTTTTCCCCCTTTTTCAATTTCCATTAAAAGCCGCACACTCTGAATATTATGATGAAAATAACCTTCATGATGTTCCAAACTAATTTGATTTAAAATCGTTTCTCCAACATGCCCAAAAGGGACATGCCCAAGATCATGTGCCAAAGCGGCAGCTTCAATTAAATCTTCATTAAGACCCAAGGCTCTTCCAATTGTTCTTCCAATTTTACTAACTAATTGGACATGAATCATTCGTTTGGAAATGTGTTCATTCTCTTGATACGAAAACACCTGCGTCTTATCCATATATCGTGTATAAGCCATAGAAGACAAAATTTGATCGACATCCCGAAAAAAAGCTGGACGAAAGTCTTCCTCTTCTTTAAAAAAACGAATTGCTTCCACATCTTGAGTCGCAAATTCACTTAACCAATGATTTTTATTTCGCATATTTTCACATATCTTTTCAAAATTTTGTTGTTTCATGATACCACCCAAATCATTATAACAATGATTTTTGAAAAAAAGAAACCATTATTTTGGTAACTTTATCTTTAAATTTGACAATGGATAAGTCGCACAAGGATGAATAAAATGATATTTTTGATCAGCTACTCTTACGTATTGCGTATTTGTAAGAACTTCTCCCTCTAATAATTTGCTACGACAAAATCCACAAACCCCTACACCACAAACTTTTAAATTGGAAATTCCAAATCGTTCAAAAGCTTCGGATAATGTTTCGTTTCCTTTACAAAACAAAACCTTTTCTTGACCATTTGTTATTACCCTTACTTCATAGTTCTGTTCCTGAACCGCTGGTAAAAAATTAGCATAATAATCATGACGAATGGCTTGATTCGATACACCAAGTTCTTTTAAAAGAATATTCATATGTTCATATAAAGCTTTTGGACCACAAACATAATAGCTATTCTCTTCCTTTTGATAAGATTCAAGAAGTTCTTTCGTAACCAATCCCTGTAAAAATCCATCTTTTTCTTCCTGACTTAAAAGATATACCACTTTAATGCGTTCATTTTTCTCCATCATTTCTTTTAATCGATCATAAAAAATAATATCCGAACTAGTTTTTGCACCATATAATATCGTTAAATCACAATCCATAACTCCTTCATAAATCGCACAGGCCATTGAAAAAATGGGAGTAATTCCACTTCCTCCGACAACAGCCAAAATATGTTTAGCATCTCGAAGTGGTTGATAATAAAATTCTCCATAAGGTCCATCCAAGAAAAAAGTATCACCAATCCTAGCTTCATAAAAGAAATAACTAGATACTAATCCATTAAAAAGACGTTTGATTGTAATCGTAATTTCCTTAGAATTTTTAGAATAATTAGAAATAGAATAAGCACGTCGATAATGATTTCCATGAATTACCATTTCTACAGTTACAAATTGTCCTGGACGATAGTCGAAAAAAGAATGATAACCACGATCTACATCAGGTTCCAATACAAACGTTTTCGTATCTTGTGTTTCTAAAATAATATTTTTAATCCGCACAATCATACGTCCATAGTAAAAATTTTGTGCATATTGATTAGCAAAATAATCAAAAGAAACAGGCTTAGAACTTGCTTCTTTAATACATTTTTCTCGTTCTTCCACATATTTTTTTAACTTATTGAAATTAGCATTCTCTTTCATATATTTCTCCTTCTGTTCCAATATCCTTTAAAGTATTAATAGCAGCCCTATAACCACTTAAATAACTAGAATGATAAGAAGAAAGCAAACTTCCAAAACTTCCACAAAAATGCATATTTTTAAGATAGTTTTCCTCTGTTTCATGTAAAAAACGCGCCATCAAATTATCATACCCTCTTGCCATATAGCCAAAATGAGTTCCATCTGGATGACCAGTATAATACGCAAACGTAACTGGAGTAGCTATTTCAATTTCTTCAATAGAACTTTGAATATCTACATGAAGTGTATTTTCAAAAATTTCTATTAATTCTCGTGCCATTTCATTTTTCTTTTCAAAATAATTAGATTCAGAAAAAACATTAGAAGAAGAATCGAAAAAAATCATCTCCAAACAAAGAATGGTCGTATTTGAGACTGAACCATTGGAATTGACCTGATTTAATACATATGCAACTCCATCTTTTCTACAAAAACTCAAATCTTTATAATTTAAATTTAAGTCAAAACAATCAGGGAAAAAATAACAATAATGATGAAGACCAAGATCTGTGGCACTTTTATTAAGTCCCAAATAGACAACCAAGGAGCGAGGTCCAATCGTTCTCGCATTACAAATTTGATTCATACGCTTTGTTCGAGATTCCATTGGCAATAAGGACCCATAAAATTGATTTGGACTCATATTAGCTATTAGATGCTTACTATAAAATAACTCTCCATCTTCACATAAAACTCCAGAAATTTCTTGTTCTTGCAACAATATTTCCTGCACTTTCGACAAACACCGAATCGTCCCACCAAGAGCTTCAAACTCTTCTGCTAAAAGCAAGCTAATCGCATGACTTCTTTCTTTCGGAATAAAACCACCATTACAAATATAAGAATAGAAAAAAGAAGCAAAATGAACAAACGAAAGCATTTTAATAGGACTTCCAAAATAAATCCAAAAAGTACTTAATAATTCTTGTGCCTTCTTGGGTATTTCTAACTTTTCAAATCCTTCTAACGTGGAAAGAGAAGCAAATATGGCAAAATGGGGAAATTTCTCCAATATTATTGCTTCTTCAAAAGGAGAATCCATAAGATAGGAAAGAACAGAAGAAGCTTCTTTTCCCCATTCCAAAAAACGTTCTATGCTACTACTTGAACCAGGGACATATTCTTCCATCTGCCGTAAAAAATTTGGAATACCAAAAGGCAAACGATATTTTTCGTTAGAAGTTACAATTTGAACCTCTTTCGTAGATTCAAAATCGATCTTATCCGTTAAATGAAGTTTTTCAAATAGATCATATAAAGCTCCATGCTGCTCCTTCACTCCATAATCAAAAAAACCATACAAAGAAGCTTCAAATTCAAAACGACCACGAACAAAACTAGTAGCTACCCCTCCTACCTCAGCATTTTTTTCAAGCAAAAGCACTTTTTTTCCTTGCCTTTGCAAAGTAAGCGCACTAACAAGTCCCCCATTACCTGCTCCAATCACAATTACATCATACATAAGAACCCCTCCTTATTTTCCCTCATTATAACAAAAAAAAGAAAAAAGGAAAACTTTTTTCTAGGAACAAGATGCATATAGCTTTTCAAAAATTTCTAAGTGTAAAGTCTCATCTAAAATAATTCGCCTTAAAACATTACATACTGCTTCATCTGAAATAACAGCAATAAGCGATTCATAATTTAAAATAGCATTCTGCTCTGCTTCGATATCTGCTTTTAAAAGACACTTAAAATCTACTTCATACGAAACATAACGACTCGTAAAATAATTATAAGTATGAAAATTAGGATCTAAATAAATCGGATAAACTCCCAAATTTCGAATCATTTCTGCTAATAAACGAAAATGTCTCATTTCCACTTCACTAATTTGCTCTAATATTTTAGATACTTCTGGATTCTTTTCTTGTAAGATTACACTTTGAAATAAATATTGATGAATTGCTGTATCTTCACTTACCTCCCCAGCATAAGCATGCATAATTAACTTAGCAATTTCAGGATTTCTTTGTATTTCTGCAACACTTGGATAAGGTAATTCCACACGATATTTCATATCCTCACCAATACATTATACGAAAAACTACTTATTTTATGATTGCCAAATAGTCTCAACACCATAACTATTTACTAAAGATTTTTTCTTTTGCTCTACTGTATTTTTCGAAGTTAAAATATTAGTATCTATTTGCTCAAACGGATAAACTTTAAAATCACGATATTTCGAATTATAAGATGTATAAGTTAATCCTGTTTGAATCGTATCTATTTGAATCTTTTTTTCTTCTCCTTTTACCGTTTTGGTAATTTGAACACTACCAATTAGTCCAACTAACTTATCAAGTCCATTTTGAGCCGAAATAAAATTTCCAAATGAATAAAAAACAAGCGTTTGATTTATTTTTTCAATCGGTTGAATCACATGTGGATGATTTCCAATTACAATATCAACATTTAGACTAGCTAAAAAATTAGCAATTTCAGTTTGTTCAGTTACAGGATAATCACGGTATTCACTCCCCCAATGCATCGCAACCAAAATAACATCCACTTGATCTCTTACTTTTAAAACATCCGCTTCTACTCGTTCTTTAGAATATACATTAACCAAATACTCTTCCCCTTTGGGAACAGGAATTCCATTTGTACTCGTCGTATAAGATAAAAAGGCATAAGTTATACCGTTTTTTTCTCCAATCGGAATTTTGGCCTGACATTCAAAAGAATTACAACTTCCGCTCATTAAAACTCCACTTTGTTTTTGCCAATAAGAATAGGAATTTAAAACTGCTTGTTTTCCCCGATCTAAAGTGTGATTATTCGCCGTACTAACTAAATTAAATCCAGCATCCACAAAAGCATCTCCGACTTCATAAGGAGAATTAAATCTTGGATAAGTTGATAAACCTATTTCTGTCCCTCCTAAAATACTTTCTTGATTATAATATGCTAAATCATATTGCGAAATAATGGGCTTTATCCAAGCTAAATGCTTATGAAAATCATAATTACCATCTTTTTGCATTCCATCTTTATATACTCCATCATGATACAGAGCATCCCCAACCATAACTAAATTTAAAGAATATGTTTCTTCTTTTATTTTTGGCACCTCTCCATCTATTATGTACGGATTTGTATCGATTTCATTTTGAAAAAGAGAATGACGTAGAATAAAAAATCCCCAAACGAATCCAAAGCCTAAACAAATTCCGAAAATCCACAATCCCATCTTTTTCATAACTTCACCAACTTATTAAATATTATAACATATTTTCATCAAATTATTTTTAAGCAAAAAAGAAAACATCAGAATGATATTTTCTTTTTTAACTACAAATATTCAAATAAAAACAAAAAAACATGTATCACACTCAAAAACAGCGCACAAATAGAACTAAGAATGTTAATCCTGCTTTTTAATTAATACAATTCCAACTATAGATATTGCCAAAATAACCGGTGCTATGCGTACGAATATCCACTCAATTGAATGAAACAATACTCCAAAAACTGCTTGTTCTGGATCATTATAATTCCAATTTAAATAAAAACTATTTAATAGCAAGAAAAAGAAAAAAATAATTATAATAATGACACATAAAGAAACGAGCATTCCAAAAACAAATTTTCTTCTAGCATTCTTTTTTTGCAACAATTGCAAATTTATTATTTCTAATTTCTCAGAAATCACTTTTATATCATTTTCTTTTGATTCCAAAATATTTTCTCCAAGCAAAATATTTACTGGGGTATCTAAAACTTCTGATATTGTGATTAACATTTCTGAATCTGGAACAGACAATCCTTGTTCCCATTTTGATACCGTTTGTCTTACCACATTTAATTTGAATGCTAATTCTTCTTGTGAAAGTCCTTTTGACTTTCTAATTAACTTTATATTTTCTTTTAACATTTAAAAAAATCTCTCCTTTCTTTACAACTTATTTTATAAAAATCAATCCGTTGCTACAAGCAACATTTATTAACATTTTCATTTATAAACATATCTTAAAATCTTTTTTTGCTTGTTTGATTTTCTGTAACAATTCTAATACAAGCCTGCAATCTTTTTTACATCATCATACATTAAATTATCATTCCCTTTTTTAGTTTTTCAAAAAAAGAGAAGTAAAAGTACTACAAACTAATACTTTTACTTCTCAAAATAAGCCTTTGTAAATCAATTACATAATACATTTTGTCTTACCTCTTTGCAGGGAATAAGCATTAATTCAAAGATTTTATATAGTTTTCTAATTCTGCCATTTTAATTTTCTTACTTAAATTATTGATATAGATTTCATTAGAATAATTAAAGGCAAAAAACAATATGTTATTGATAATTATTCTATGGGGTTCAATATAGTTTAAATTTGTGTGTTCTATATTTTTTATACTACCATTTATTATAGTAGGTTTCGTATTACAAAAATCACATATTATCTCTAATCTCTTTTTAAAGATTCTTCCATATCAATTTCTTTTTTGATTACATTAATAATAGACACCAACCTTTCCTATGATTTCTTTCCAAAAACAGAAAAAAACCAATCTTTCGATTGATTCTATATTTAAAAGTTCGAATAGTTCGAACAGATTCGTCAATGGTGCCCTTTAGGAGGACGTACAACAACTCCTAGAGCAAAATAAATAGTTAGTAATAAATTTAACTAACTATAGTATATCACATATTTTAAAATTTTATCTTGTTTTTTTTCTGATAAAATTCTTATACGTTTCTATTAAATCTGGATCATTTTGATTTTCAGGTAGATTATCTAAATCAAAAAATTTCATTTCTTTAGATTCTGAATCCCATTTCAATTCTCCAGAATATTTCCTAACATAATAAAGTGCCGTATTGTTTATTACAACATCACCATTTGGATAATCATTTCTTCTACTAGACCCAGAAACTATATCAATTAATTCTAAATCTTCTTCTTTTACATCTAAATTTGTTTCTTCTTTAATTTCTCTAATAACTGTATCTTGAAACCTTTCTCCTAATTCTTGACAACCACCAGGTAATCCCCATCTATCTCTATCTGCTCTACTTTGTAATAATATTTGTCCATTTTCATTTACAATAATAGCAGCAGCACCATCTTGTAAAAGAACAAATTTATGTTTTAAAACTCCCATACAGAGTCTAGTAAATACTGGATATCCAATTATATTACTTAATTCAATTATTTCATTTGGTGAAAGTTCATTAATGATATTTATTAATTCTTCATATGATAAATTTCTTTGTTCTTGAGTAGATAAGTTTTTAATTTTGTTTAGAATCTCTTGACTATTCATATACCACATCACTCCCCATAAGCAACAATAGTATATCATACTTTTTAAATTTTACAAAATGTGTCATTCCAAAAAGATTTATCTTTTTCACACGTTCATTGATGATGTCAATGTGCAAGTGTGTTTATTAAATTGACATTATCAATTTAATCTCTGCAAATATTCATCATAAATTTATATATATTAAAACTCGAACTCTCAAAAAATTAAAAGTTCGAGTTTGGTATCAATCTGGTGCCGATTGGCAGAATTGAACTGCCCTCTGATGCTTACCATGCATCTGTACTACCACTGTACTAAATCGGCAACTTAATAATAATATATCATAAATTCTATAATATTTAAAGTAATTATTTTTCTAATTTATCCATCCATAAATTTTTTGTACATCAACATGTATTCCATCTAAAAACTACATTTTTCTTTAATAATAATTTTCTTTCTAAAAATTATGGAGCAATTCTACTACAAAAGTTTACTACTCGATAACAAGGATAAACATCATAATAATCGGTCATACTTAACACTTTGCCTACTAAACTAGCGAATTTGGAATTTTCTGATAAATCTGCAAGCATCTTATAAGTTGCAACATTTCCATACGAAATTTTCTTTACAATAGACAAAATTTGAAAAATAAAGTTATGTCTAATACTTTTTTAAATTACTCCCCTCTTTCTAACTTTAATTAAAAAGATTTGCGTTCTATCCCCCAATATTCTATATAGTACACCATTTTCCCCATTACACGATAACAAATATTAAAGTTATCTCAATTGCAACTCCAACAGCTTAACTAGAGAACCTACTTTTTTCGAAAAATAGTTCCATTTAAAAGAATATTAAGAGAAATTTTCATCTTTCAAATATTCTTCAAGCCAAACTATCGTCCTTGCTAAAATTTTACAAAATTGAAAATGATCAGACAAGGAAATATATCCAAAATAGCATTTTGATTTTCGAATGTTACAGAAATCAAATAATAATTTTTTTACAAACCAAAAAAAACTCCAAAAATAAATATCTAAAATAAAGAAAAAAGCAATAAGAATCCCCAATTGCTTAAAAAAGAAAAGATAAAAAATGCGTACAAAAACATAATATAATTCCAATACATGTAGGCAAAATAAATGCAAACATCGCCCATTTCCAACTATTTGTTTCTTTTTTTATTGTTAAAATAGTAGTAGAACATGGAAAATGAAAAAGACATAATAAAATAAAATTAAGAGCTGTTAAAAAAGTCCAACCATGTGATACTAAAACATTTTTCATCAAAACTAAATCATTCATTTCCGTCATACTTCCAAGCGATAAATAACCTAACATTAAAATTGGCAATACAATTTCATTTGCTGGAAATCCCAATAAAAAGGCAAGTAAAATCATCCCATCTAATCCTATCATCATTCCAAAAGGATTTAAATAGCGAGCTAAAATAGTAATTAAACTACTCTCACCTATCATTACATTGGCCAAAATCCAAATCAAAAAACCAGCAGGAGCCGCTACTAAAATAGCTCTTCCAAGTACAAATAAAGTACGATCAAAAATAGAACGAACAATGACTTTTCCAATTTGTGGTTTTCGATAAGGTGGAAGTTCTAAAGTAAAACTTGATGGATATCCTTTTAAAATAGTTTTAGAAAGAAGAAAAGAAATAAGAAAAGTCATAAATATACCGAGTAAAATAACACAAGTTAAAACAAAAGCACTAATTAAACTGGACAAAACACTACTAGAAATAGAAATCATAAACATGGAAATCATGGAAATAATAGCTGGAAAGCGACCATTACAAGGCATAAAAACATTTGTTAAAATAGCGAGCAAACGCTCTCGTTTTGAATCAATAATTCGTGCCCCCATCACTCCCACAGCATTACAACCTAATCCCATACACATAGTAAGAGATTGTTTTCCACAAGCTTTACATTTTTCAAATGGGTAATCTAAATTAAAAGCAATTCGAGGTAATACTCCTAAATCTTCTAATAATGTAAATAATGGAAAAAATATAGCCATGGGAGGAAGCATAACAGAAACTACCCACGTTAAAGTTCGATACACTCCTTCAACTAATAAACTTGTAAGCCAAGATGGTATAGAAAGAATCTTAAATATACTCACTAATTTAATTTCTAAAAAATGAAACAAATCAAACAACATCGAACTTGGAATATTTGAAAAACGAATTGTAATCCATAAAATACCAAATAACAACAATAACATAATAGGAATACCTGTAGCTTTGCGAGTTAAAATACGATCCCATTTACGCATTTTACTCTCGTAATCCTTAGATTCATATTTGATAACTTCTTTGGATATATTCTTAGATTCTTGCAAAAGAGTAGCTACTACATCATCCATTTGAAAAACTTTTCTAGGATAATTTAAAAATGGTTGCAATTCCTCTTTATTTAGTACTGGTAAAGAATCAAAAATTTGATCCCCCTCTAAAAGTTTCAACGAAACCCATCTAGAATTATAAGACATATCTGGCAACTTCGTAGTTAAAACTGATATAATATTTTCTAAATATAATGGATACGAAATAGAATAATAAGAATGATTTTGACAAGATATCACTTCTTCTAATAATCGATCCAAACCTTCATTACTCCGTGCTGAAGTACCAATCACAGGAACCTTTAAAAGATTACTTAATTTATCTAAATCAATATGAATTCTCTTTTTTTCTGCTTCATCCATCAAATTAACGCATACTACCACATTAGGAAGTATTTCCATTGTTTGTAATACCAAATTCAAACTTCGTTCCAAACAAACCGCATCACAAACTACAATTGCTACATCATATTGTTCGAAACAAATAAAATCACTAGCCACCTTTTCCTCATAAGAATGACTAATTAATGAATAAGTTCCTGGCAAATCATAAATTGTCAGCAAAGTATCCTTATAATGACACTCCCCATAAGCATTTTCCACTGTTTTTCCAGGCCAATTCCCTGTGTGTTGATGCAAGCCAGTTAATGCATTAAATACAGTTGACTTTCCTACATTTGGATTTCCAATCAAAGCCACTTTTCTAGTTTGCATAAGTCACCTCAATTTTCTTTGCCTCCTCTTTTCGTAATGCAATAAAAGCCCCATTTACCTTATATAATATAGGACTATAAAACGGACTTATAATTACACATTCAACACTTACTCCAGGAAAAAAACCTAAATCATAAAGCCGTCTTTTTAAATGAAAATCATTTTTTACTTCTTTAATTTGTACAAGATCCCTTTCTTGCAAATCCGCTAATGTCATAAATTCCCCCTGCCTACTTTCTCTAAAATAATATATGTATCAGTATAAAAATTGGTTAATCATCCAAATAAGATAAAAATAGACCAAAAATTTTATATTCAATCCTCTTTTTAGATATGTTATAATAAAAACAAAGAATAGAAGGTACGGGATCTTTATGGGATTTTTAAGCAAAATATGGGAAAAAATACAAATTTCAACTAAAACAGATGCTACAATTTTTGACATAAATCGAAAACTAATTGACATTCCAACCATTTTGGAATGTAGCATAAAAGAAATTTACACTTTAAAAACAGAAGAATTACTCGATAAAACCAAAGAATTATTAGAAAATCATAGAAAAAAACTAGCTCAATTGGAACTCGAAGCAAAAACTACGGATAATAATGAAAATAAAAAGCAACTAGAAAAAAAATGGAAAGAGGAAAAAAAGAAGGAAGAAATAATAAAACAGATAGTAGACATTTTTCAAAATTCTGATATTTTTTTAACTTATCTAGAAACCTATCAAGAACGATTAAACATCGAGCGTTTTATTCAAAAGGAAAAAATAATCAATATTTTAGATTTTTTTAATCTAACACCAAATTTTTCATTAGAAGATTTAACCTTGGCAAGAGAAAAATTAGAAAACAATGCTTACAATTTACCACCTAATGAAAAAAATAAAAAAATTGATGAAATTAATCACTACTTTGAGATTTTAAATGACCCGACTACGCGTTATGGATATTTAGATATTTTAAAAAACCCAAACACAATCGAAATAATGCAGGAAAAAATAAAGGAATTAAAATTAAAGAAAAAAGCCCAAGAATTAGCCGAAGAAAAAAAACAAAAAAAGTTAATTGATGAACAAACAACTGCCACACTATTTTCTTCACCTAATGAAATAATCGAACAATTAAACAAACAAGTAAAAGAAAAAAAGCAAAAGAAAGAGGAACCGCCAAAAAATTCTATAGATAAAATGGAAGAACTTGAAATAGAAGAATTAAATCTAGATAACCCAAAAGAAAATCAAAATTCTCCTGATTTAATAATAGAATCCCAAACAAAAGAAGAATTACTAAATCAAATTCAAATAATAGAAGAAAGTATCATTCCGAATTTAAAAGAATTAAATTCAAAAATAAAAGAAAATACTTCAAATCCACTTTTACTAATTGCAAAAGAAAGTATTTTAAAACGTTATTCTAAAGAATTAGCACAAAATAAAGAATATATCAAATTAAATCAAAGATTAAAATATATAGAAAATCCGAAAGATGAAATATTCTAAAAAGAAAAAGAATTCATAAAATGATATAAAAGGAGGTCATTATGCCCCATAATACTCCTCCAAATACAAATTTCCCACCTAATTTGGATCCTACCGCTTTTTCTTTTACAGCCATTTTAATAGGTGCAGCCCTAACAGGAGATTTAAATGTCAATGAACAAAATGCCATTGGTAATTGGTTTATGTTAGTAGGACAATATATGGTTACTTGTGCTGGTCAACAACAATTAATTGAAAGTCGAATTGAAAAAAACAATATTAATATTAATAGTAAAAAAAGTAAACAAGGTTTTGGACCATTCACGACTGCTTCCAACAAATCGAATCAAACTCACCGAGACGAAATCGATTTTATTTTACAAGAGATTCAAAAAATGGAAAATGAATTAAAAAATTTAAAAAAGAACTCTAATTCTTAAGGTCATAGTCATCCAAGAAATGAGTTCTTTTTCCATTTTTATGATACGAAATTACACAATTTAAATTAATATTTTCTATACTTTTAAAAATATTTTGAACAATATAAGGATTTTGTTCTCGAAAAGATGAAATAAGTCGTTTCATCTCCATTCGTTTACTTGTTTCTTCTCCATATTTTTCATTTGCTTCAGTAAAACGACATGCACAATTCAAAAAAATTAAATGATTAGATTTCACCCAATTAATAATAGATTTTTCATGAATCAAGTACATTGGTCTTATTAATTCTAAACCATCAAAATGATCACTATGCAATTTTGGCATCATCGTTTTGATTTCTCCACCATACAACATAGATAATAAAGTGGTTTCAATTACATCATCAAAATGATGTGCCAAGGCAATTTTATTACACCCCAAATCTTGAGCAAATTGATATAAATAACCTCTTCTCATTCTCGCACATAAATAACATGGATTACCTTTATCTAAATGATGAACTACTTCAAAAATATCAGAACGAAAAATTTGAATAGGAACTCCTAATGTTTTAGCATTTTCCTGGATTAAAGTCAGATTTTGAGCACTATAACCAGGATCCATTACAATAAATTTTATTTCAAAATGAAATTGTCCATGTTTTTCAATCTCTTGAAAACATTTAGCCATTAAAAAAGAATCCTTTCCTCCTGAAATACAAACAGCTATTTTGTCCCCTTCTTCAATTAATTTATAATCATTAATAGCTTTTACAAATTTTTGCCAAATATCTTTACGGTACGTTTTAATAATACTTCTTTCAATAGCTAGTTGCTGATTCATTTTTATCACCACATTGAAAATATTATATCATATCATCAGAGAAAAATGACATTACTACAAACCAAATAAAAAAAATAACATATTCTATTATGAAAGGAGAATAAAATGAACAATAATGCTTATTGTCGAGCAGAACGTAAAGTAAAAGAATACGCCGAAAATCATGTAACTCAAGGATGTTGCTGTTCAGGCCGGCAAATCATCGGTCCTACTGGACCTACTGGGCCTCAAGGTCCTGCAACGATTGCAATTGGAACAACTACTGCTGGATTACCAGGCTCTACTCCATCTGTCATCAATGCGGGAACAAACGAAAATGCCTTGTTAAATTTCGTAATTCCTGCTGGTGCCACTGGTCCTCAGGGTGCTACTGGTGCCACTGGTCCTCAGGGTGCTACTGGTGCCACTGGTCCTCAGGGCGCTACTGGTGCTACTGGTCCTCAGGGTGCTACTGGTGCCACTGGTCCTCAGGGCGCTACTGGTGCTACTGGTCCTCAGGGTGCTACTGGTGCCACTGG
>JAAVZT010000012.1 GCA_022791775.1 Bacilli bacterium | reverse complement strand
TATTTGGATTACTTTACATCTCATCGAACTATCATCTAATGGATTTTTATAATCTCCTTCTTCATTATCTGGTTCTAATTTTCCTTCATCGATTAAATGACCAATATTGACACTACCAAGTCCTGTTTCACTTGCCCAGTTTTCTGCAGCTATTTCAACTAATCTCAGTTTATTTTCATACATATTTTTATCAATACTACCTTTAATCATTCCATAACCTGGAACTGCCAGTAATATTATAATTGTCATTATTGCAATCGTAGCTAAAATTTCTATTAATGTAAATCCACTTTTTTTCATTATATAACCCTAACTTCCTATTTTTATTTTATCATAAAAACTTTTTTATATTAAAAAAAAATTGCTACTAAGTAACAATTATTCTTCTCTATTTCCTAAAATGGTTATGAACCGTATTAATTCTAAAGCGCTGGATAATACTCCTGCAACATAAGTACTCGCTGCTGCTATTAACATATGGGCTACTCCTTGCTCTTCTTTCTCCATAGCCAAATTTAATTTTTGAATTTCCTTTTTGGCTCTTTCACTCGCATTTAATTCTACTGGTAAAGTAACAATTTGAAACAAAAGTCCAGTTCCTACACATGCAATTCCGAGCCATATTAAATTAAAAGATTGAAATAATAATCCCATAGCAATAATAAAGTAAGATAGGGAAGTTGCTGCATTTACCATAGGAAAGATGAAGCTACGAAATCGCATATACAAATAACCATCTTTATCTTGGAGGGCATGTCCACATTCATGAGCAGCTACGGCCATTGCAGCAATAGTTTCTCCATGATAAATCTCTTTTGAAAGACGCACTACTTTTTTGTTTGGATCATAATGGTCTGAAAGCATTCCATTGGTTTCTACAATATACATATCTTTTAAACCGTTTTCATCCAATATTTTTCTTGCAACTTCATATCCAGAACATTGTTGTTGATTTTTTATTTGTTTATATTTACTATAACTTGTACTGATCCACATTTGTGCTAAAGCAGGGAGCAATAACATACCTAACAATAATAATAAATCCATTTTTTTCACTTCCTAAAATGATAATATCATAAGATTGTGAATTTTATGTGATTTACTTTTTTATTTCGTAAGTCGTTCCTTCTTTGGTATCTTTTATGATAATCCCTTGATTTTCTAATTCTTTTCTAATTTGGTCAGCTAAACTATAATTCTTTTCTGCTTTGGCCTTTTGTCGTTCTTTTATTTTTTCTTCAATTTGATTTTTTAATGTAACATCTAGTTCTTCTACTTTATTTAAATTTAAGGACAGTACTTGATCCCAAGCCGAAATTAATTTTAACTTTGTCGAATGATTTGTTTCACTTTTTAACAAATCATAAATTAATGTAATGACATTAGCAGTATTTAAATCATTCTTTAAGTATTCTTGAAATTCTTTATCATATTGTTGATAAATCGTTAAATCTATCTCTCCATCTGGTTTTAAATTTTGAACTTTATTTTTTAATTTTTTATAACTTAAACTGGCATTATCTAAATTTTCATAGCTAAAGACTAGCTGACGTCGATAGTGGCTCGTTAAGCACAAGAAGCGAAACGCCAAAGGGTCATAGCCTTTTTCTTTTAAAACACTTACGGTTAACGTGGCCCCTTTACTTTTGCTCATTTTTCCAGTTTCATCCATTAAATGTTCATTATGAAACCAGTAATTACACCATTTATGCCCGAGGTAAGATTCGCTTTGGGCAATTTCGTTTGTATGATGGGGAAAAATATTATCAACTCCACCACCATGGATATCTAAGTAATCTCCGCAATAATGAATACTGATCCCAGTACATTCAATATGCCATCCAGGATACCCTGTTCCCCATGGACTTGACCATTTTAATTCTTGATTATCAAATTTCGATTTTGTAAACCATAGCACAAAGTCCGCTTGATTTTTTTTATAATGATCAAATTCTACGCCTTCTCTAGCTCCAATTACCATATCATCTTCTTTATGATTGGTTAGTTGATAATAATCTTTTAATCTTGAAGTATCAAAATAAATATTTCCACCACTTTGATAGGCATAACCAGTTTTTAAGAGTTTGGCAATAATCTGTTGGTAGTCTTCGATATAATCTGTTGCAGGCGCTACAATGTCTGGAATACGATTATTTAATAAGGTAAAGTCTTGAAAAAATTGGTCGGTATAAAATTTGGCAATATCCATCACACTTTTTTGGGCTTTTTTAGCACTTTTCACCATTTTATCTTCACCCGAATCAGAATCACTTGTTAAGTGACCCACATCTGTAATGTTCATTACTCGCAATACGTCATATCCTAAATAACGAAGTGTTTTGTCTAAAATATCATGACCAATATAGTTTCGCATGTTTCCAATATGTTGATCATGGTATACGGTAGGTCCACAAGTATAAAATTTTACTTTCCCTTCTTCATTTGGAATAAAGGGTTCTATTTTTTTTGTTAATGTATTATAAATTTTCATTTAATCTTCCTTTTCTATTTCATTTTATGTATCCTTTTTTAGATTATAGCTACAACAGTAAAATTCTATATTTTTCAATATCATTTTCTCACCTGGTTTTATTTTATCATATTTTAATTCAAAAGAAAAATAGCCTATTATTAAGCTATTTAGATCACCATTTTACTTTGACTAAAATGGGTGATTGGTTTTTTGTAATGTTTTTGTGCACTTTCATTACTCGTTTATCTTATCACTGTTTCTTTATTTCTGCAATTATTAATTTACCGATAGTTCTTCTTCCATTCTTCTTAATATATGAGATACGTTACGTAATCCATATTTTTCAAATTCTGCTTCTTCTATTATTTTATTTTGGTCCAATTTTGTAGCATATGGACTTTTATTTATATATTGTTTTACCATTTCTTCATTGACTTTTTGATAAGGAACAATCGCATCAAATCTTCCTAATAATTCTTTAGATAAGATTTCTTCTAATTCTGAGTTGGCATTTTTTATAAAACCAACTTTGTCTTTTACTTCTAAATTAGAAGTCATAAAAATTAATGTTTTATGAAAGTGTATTACTTCGCCATTGGCATCTGTGATGAATCCTTCATCTAATATTTGTAAAAATAAATTCCAAATTTGTGCATTTGCTTTTTCTAATTCGTCTACTAAAATAACTCGATACGGATTCTCTTTTATTTTTTGAAAAATATAGGGTTCATCATAACCAACATATCCCCCAGGAGTTCCAATTAATTTATGGATAGATGTTTCTAAAGCATATTCACTCATATCTAAGCGAATCATATTTTCTGCTTTTCCGTAAATACTAGCAATTTGTTTCACTGTTTCTGTTTTTCCGACTCCTGTTGGTCCTAATAATAAAAATGATAACGGTCTTTTTTGATGTATGGCCTTCGTTTTTAAGATTTTCATAATAGAATTAATTGCTTTTTTTTGACCAATAATATTTTCTTCTAATCGACCTTCTAATTGAACCAAAAAATCTTCTTTGGAATGTTTTAAAGGTATACCCGTCTTTTTTTCAATCATTTCTAAAATATCTTTTGTTTCCATTTTGACACGGCTGATTCTTTTTGTAACTTGATGATTTAATTTTTGTTCTTCTTTTTTTAAAATTAAAGCTTCTTCAAATTTTCCTTCTCGAATCATTTTTTCTTTTTCTGGAACAATTTTTTGTAATTTGCTTACTTTATTTTGATTATTTTTTCGTTGTTGTTTCGCTTTAATCTTAGCACAAACAGAGTCTAAGAGTTCAAGGGATTTGTCTGGGTTCTGTCGATTATAAATATATTCATTAGCTAGAGTTACAATTTCTTCAATATTTTGATTACTTATTTTAATATGATGGTGATTTTCATACTCTTTTTTTACTTTCTTTAATATTTCAATGGTTTCTTCTTTGTTTGGCTCTTGAAGAGTTATTTTTTCGAAGCGACGTTCTAGAGCTTTATCTTTCTCAATAAATTTATAATATTCTTCTGTCGTGGTTGCTCCAATACATTTTAGCTCACCACGAGCAAGGTAGGGTTTTAAGATATCACTTGCATTAATGGCTCCTTCTGCTCCACCAGCATTGACCATCGCATGAATTTCATCAATAAACAAGATGATATTTTCTTGTTCAATGATCTCGCGTATTAATTTTGTTAATCTTTCTTCAAATTCTCCTCGATATTTTGTACCTGCTACTAAAGAGCCCATTTCTAATAATACAATTTCTTTTTTTAATAATTCTTCTGGAACTTCTCCTTTTTTGATTCGCCTTACTAGTTCTTCTACTAAGGCAGTTTTTCCAACTCCTGCTTTGCCAATCAATAAAGGATTATTCTTTTTTTTACGTAGTAGCGTTTCGATCATCATATCCAATTCTTTTTCACGACCTACAACACTTTCTTCTAAAGATACCTTGTCATTCAATATTATGCCAATTTTATAGATTTCTAAATTAGCACGTGTTTCTTTTTGATTTTTCTTTTGATTTAATGAATCATATAAATCATCAAGATCAATGTCCATACTCATCATAATTCGTATGGCTATACCTTCACCTTCTTCTAATAAAGCTAAAAATAAATGCTCTTCAGTCACTTTACCATTATTGTTTTCTTCGGCGTCTTCCATTGCAATTTCGATAATTCGTTTTAATAGTGGTGTATATAAAATCAAGTCTTGATAAGTGCTTGCACTCCCAATAATTTCTATTAATTCACTTTTGAATTTGCTATAGGTAAGTCCTACATTTTTTAGTTTTTGAACTAAATTGGAATTGTTTTTTAAAATTGCTAACAAAAGATGTTCACTGCCTACATAAGGATGTCGTAATACTTCTCTTTCATTTTCTGCTTGTTCTAGTAATGATGCTACTTCAAATTCAAAATTATGAAACATGGTTTATATCCTCCTAACATATTCTATGTAAATTATGGGAAGGAAGAATTATTTTTATTCAAAAAAAATGACATATTTTTGATGTCATTTTTAAATTTTAAATTTCTTATTTTATAATTTTCCTTCCCAAGAAGAATGGGTTGGCTTTGGTGCTATAGTATTTTCAAACATATCTGTAATATTTGCTTCATTGGCATATACAAAATTTTGGCCATAATGAATTGTTGTTAATTTTGGACAATTATAGAACATTCTTGTCATTTTAGTTGCTTGACTCGTATTAAAATTACTAAGATCTAAGGTAGTTATTTGGGTATTATCGCTAAACATCCCCTCCATATTTGTGACATTTTGCGTATTTAAATTTGCCAAATCTAGACTAGTTAAGGATGCTACTCCCTGAAACATATAACTCATATCGGTCGTTTCATCTGTAATAAAATGACTTATGTTTAAATTTTTTATTTTTCTAGTCTCTCGAAACATTGCATTCATAGTGGTAACTTTACTTGTATCGAAGTTTGAAACATCTAAGGTTTCTAAATTATGCATATCATTAAACATATAACTCATGTTTGTTACGTTTGATGTATTTAAATTACTAATATTTAAATTTGTTACATTATATAATCTTGAAAACATGGAAGCCATAATTGTAACTTTTGATGTATCAAAATGACTAAGATCTAAACTAGTTAAACTACTCATTCCTAAAAACATAAATGACATATCGGTTGTTCTTGATGTATCTAAATTTTCTAATCCTTCTATTACTTCTACTTTAGCAAAATCTTTAAACAAATTTGCTCCGTTTTCACTTAAATATAGGTGGCCTTCACTTTGTAAATAAGCAGTATAAGTGGTTTGATCATCATTTCTTACGATATAACTTATTACGCTACCATTATCATAACTAGATTCATCAAATGTAGCAATTGCATCAGGAATCTTTTCTAAATGATTTTGAATGATAATTTTGCTAATATTTTCTTTGTATGCCCACATTCCTTCATGATCACTATAAGCAATGGAGCGAATTACTTTTAAATCTGCTGGATTTGTAATATTCGGATCTCGATCTAGATAATTTGCTTTCAAAGAAATTAATCCTTCCCAAATCGTATTTTGAGAATTCTCCATGTTCTGCGTTACATTTTCATCCATCCATATTCTTAAATCGTATTCTTTTTCTTCTCCAGGTTTTAAATACCAGCTATCTAAAACATAAGCTTTTTTTGTATTTTTTAAGAATGGAGTGTTTTCATTATATAAATCTAAAGTTTTTATTTGACCTTCATTTAATTTTGTTTTTAAATATTCATCTTTTAAAGTAGAGGCATTGGTAATTTCCAAGGCTACATCGTAGCTTACAAAAGCATTGCAATTATTTTTGATTTTAAAGTGATAAGGTGTTAATCTTTCTCCTTCGCTATCCCGAATCGGAAAAGTGCTTTCTAAGTTAATATGCGATCCAGTTGCTTCTTCAAATGTTATATTAAAACAGCTAGAAGTTAAAGTATTTATATCTTCTTGTTCTAATATTTGTTGCCAAAGAGCATAACTTATTTTTATAAACGAACCCAAAATGATCACGAAGCCTAGTATGACTATTGCTAATCTTTTTCTTTTTTTGGACCATATATTTTTATGAGATGTTGTCATAACTATCCTACTTTCAATATTAGTATAACATATTTTAATTTTAAATGTTAAGTGACTAGTTAATATTTTTTTATCATTACTTTTTTAGAAAAAATATTGCATTTTTGTGAGTATCTTTTTATAAATTTTTAAATGTCGTTATAACCTTTATTTGTAAATGTTTACGGTATTTTTATTTTTGAAAGATATTCACATATATTTTTATAATTTCTTATATTTTTGTTTTCAAAAGTAGTAAATTGGTAATAAAATAACTTTAAAATCTTGCATACATGCTTTAAAATAAAGGCCTTTAATGTAAAACTAAATTTTTTATTAAAAAAAGAAGAACTTTTGATTCTTCTTTATAGATATGTTACTAGAGCAAAGATTACTAGTAAGCAAATTAGCATTCCAACAAGGAATTTCCAAACATATTGGAACCATTTTTTATATGAGATATCACAATAAGATAACCCAGCCATTAACACAACACTAGTTGGTGCAAACATACCAACAAATCCATTGATAGTTGTGTAAATTAGATAAGCAATATTAAAAGTATCTCCATCATAAGTTGCAAATAAATTTCCTAAAACATATCCAGTATAACCAAAGTCAACGTGGAAGAATGATGATACCATTGCTGCAATGCTACTTAAGAATGGATTAAATGTTTCTCCACTAATCCAGTTTACTATACTTGGCACAATTGGACTCCAGTACATAAATACAAATATAATGTATACTAATACTATAATTCCAATTGGTTTCATTATTTTTTTGACACCATCATAAATTCCATCGATAAGGCTATCAAAATTAATGCGATAGATGAAAGCTGATATCAGTAAAATAAGGCCCATAAAAATGCTAATATGGTAAAGTTGCCATGATCCAAACGCAGCAGCATTAGCTCCTAATAAATAAGAGATAATTGCATGTTCACCTATTTCTAATCCAATTAACCATTCATGAAATTCTGTAAATATAGAAAGATTAAAATTTGCTTCCCAATCAACATATCCTAAAATCATTAAAATGAATAGAATAATAAATCCAATGCCAATTGGCCAAACTTTTACATTTTTCTTAGTTGATTCTTCTACAACAAATAAAGCTTCATTAGTTTCTTCTTTGTCACTCTTTTTAGATAATAACTTTTTTGCATGAGTTATATTAAAGAAATTGAATAAAACAATAGCTAGTAATAATATTCCAGCCCTAACTGCTATTTCAGTTTTTATAGTTGTAGCCGTGTAGTAATTCAAATAACTAACAAAACTTAATAATCCTTCTGTACCATAAGTAGCTCCTAATACTCCAATTAGTATTGAACCAAATGTTGTTGCAAATGCGATCATATTGTCTAATTTTAATTTTTGAATGACATTAATAATAAATGGTACAAAAATTAATACGACAAAAATATTTGTTGATACTGAAGTAAATACAGTAATTAATAATGATGTTAATACTAAAAATGGAATTTCCTTTCCTTTTATTTTTTTGGCAATGTTTTCTACCATTTTTTTATAGCCATCCATTTTTGTCATAACCCCATAAAAGGCCCCAACTAGGACGATATAAACAATTTGTTGTAGAAAGAAACTGACACTCATCATTCCTCCTAGGAATAAATCAGCGATACCAGTTCTGGTCATTGCTCCACTTACAGATCCTGCTTGATATGTACCACTTGGAATTAACCATGTTAAGACAAGGGTAAATAAAATAGTAATTAAAACCATTTTGACAAGATCATGTTTTTCAAAAAATTTTTTCACTCTATACCTCCTCCAACCAAATTATACCATAACATGCAGTAAAATAAAGGTTTTTATAAATTTTTTTGATGAAAGTTTTGTGAAATTATGGCAAAAAATGATGAAATATAAAAAAAAGAAGATTAGTTTTCTTCTTTTGGTCTCATAAGTGGAAATAATACCACATCTTTAATATTTTCGCTATTCGTTAACAACTGAATTAAGCGGTCTATTCCAATTCCCCAACCACTTATCGGAGGCATCCCGTATTCCATTGCTTCGATGTAATCATAATCCATTGGCATTGCTTCTTCATCGCCACTAGCTTTTAAGCTTGCTTGTTTTAGCAATCTTTTTTCTTGTTCTTGTGGATCTACTAATTCAGAATAAGCATTAATGATTTCTGCTCCATTTATGATTAATTGGAAACGGTCTACTACATTTGGATTTTCGTCATTAGCTCTAGCAAGTGGAGATAGATCGGTTGGGTGTTTGATTAAAAAGGTTGGATTTACTATATAAGGTCGTGCCACTTTTTTATAAAGCTGATCCACTAAATTACCATATCCTAAATTTTCAAGTGGAGTTTCAGATTCTATTATAATTTTTTCGGCTTTTATCTTATTTAATAAACTTTCTTTTGTGTTATATACGTCGATGTCGATATTAATATATCGAAGAATTAATTCACGAAAGGAAACAACTTCCCAATCGCCGCTTAAATCTACCATTTTATCACCAACTTGAATTTGAAGTGTTTCAAAAACGCGGAAGATAACTTTTTGTAATAGTTTTTTTAAAAATATCATATTATCCTCGTAATTTAAGTAAGCTCCATATCCTTCCATCATCGTAAAATCTTGCAAATGGGTTTGATCCATTCCCTCATTTCGAAAACAACGAGCAATTTCAAATACTTTTGTAAATCCTCCTACAATGGCTCTTTTTAAGTATGTTTCAGGGGCAATTCTTAAATATAAGTCGATATCTAAAGCATTATGGTGAGTAATAAATGGCTTCGCTAATGCTCCACTTGCTTTATTGTTTAAAATCGGAGTTTCAATTTCAATATAGCCTTCTTCATCTAAAAAATTTCTTATTTCCCTTATCAATTTAGAACGTAATAAAAATGCCTTTTTCGAATTGTCATTTGTGATTAAGTCCATATAACGATGACGATAAATCGTTTCTATATCTTCTAAGCCATGATATTTTTCGGGTAATGGTTTTAAGGCTTTCCCTAAGAATTCAAAAGAATTTGCCCGAATCGTTTTTTCTCCTGTATGAGTTGTAAAAATTTCTCCTTCTACGCCGATAAAGTCTCCTAAATCAAAATTTTCTTTAAAAAAAGCATATTTTTCTTCGCCGACGCAATCTATTTTAATGGAAATCTGTATTTTTCCTTTGATATCTCCAATGGTTAAAAAAGCCATTTTTCCCATTTTTCGCATTAAGATAATTCTTCCTGCCACTCGGACATTCGAAATTCCATCTTCTAAATGACTTGCTTGTTCCAGCTCATAATTTGTATCATATTTTTCAGGATACGGATTAGAAATATTTTTTAACTTTTCTCGCCGCACTAGTTCTTGTTCTGTAAATTCTCTCATATATATATTCTCTCTTTCTTTCATAAAAAAACAGGAATGTCGCAAAGGACGAATTCCTGAAATCCGCGGTACCACCTTAGTTCATGTTGCCATGCTCTTTTCATCGTAACGTGATGGAAACGAAAGCACTCCCATATTTTTTTTCACAAATTGTATCTTACAATTTTCACCAAACATTGTATCTCTTTTTTAGAATCCAATTTGTTACTCGTATGTTCTTCGTGTTTTATGCATTAAATATACCTATTTTTTTTGTTGTTGTCAACGAAAAAAAGAACATTTTTGTTCTTTAATTCCCAAATCCAGGACCAGTTTGACTGCCAGGATTATTAGAGCCCATTGTTGGATCTGATGCATAGTTGGCACTTCCACCACGGCTTGCATCCCAATCTTTTGCTTTGATAGCTGCTTGTTCGATATTTTCAATACAAATATTTAGCGCATTTAATACTTCATTCATATTCTCTGTAAATACTTTTTTTAAACTCATTTTTACTTCTTCAGCTACACTTCCATCGAACATGCCACTTCCATTATTTAACTCATCCATTTTAGCAAGAATTGGTGTTTCTAATTCTGCAATATTTGTTTTAATTGCTTTTAATTCTTGACTTATTTCTTCAATCACATAGTAATTATAAGTAATTTCACCATTTTCTTGTGCTTTGATTGTTTCACTATTTTTTTGAATATTGTCGTAATGGATTTCTTGAGCAGCAGTTTTTATTTCACTACTATTTCTTGCTAAGTTACTTTCCTCAATTGCAGCAATTGCTTCAGCAGTTCTTCTCATTTCTTCTTCAAAAGAATTTCCTAATTGATTGGTAAAATTAATTAAAGCGGTATGGGCATTATCAAAATTTAAAAAGTTTTGATAAGCTCCTTCACCTTGCCATACATTTGGTTGTACTAGTTTTTCCATTAGTCTTTCAAATTCTAAACTGTATCCTTTTATACTATTGGGTCCACCTGCAAATAATTCAATAATTTCATTTGCCCACTGTGGAAATCTTGATTTACTAAAATTCATTTTATCCTCCTATATTTCTATAACTTTATTATATCTCTAAATCGTTTATTTCTTACGTAAAAGGAGGAAAGTTGACACAATATTGACGATTAAATATCTAATTGCTCTATTTCATTTTGCAAGGTTGCGGCACGAAATTCTAAAAGCCATTGAAGAAAATTAGTTTGTTCTTCATCGGTTAGCCCAACATGATCTACTCTTATTATCTGATCATGATTAAATAAGCAAATTTGATCACTTTTTAAATAACCTTCTGGAAAAATACATCCGTTATAATCATAAATTTTATTTGGATTTTTTTCCTCTACAGAACAATAACCTGTAATCATAATTCGTTTCGAACCACCTTTTAACAATACGACTGTTCCAATTGGTAAAAATTTATCTTTCATATTAACCTCTTTATTTTCTATATATTATTGTGGATAAACATATACATTTTTTTGATTACTAATCTTCGATCCTTGTGTTAATAACTCCATGGCTTTTTGATAGTCAAAAAAGCAAAAACCATTTTTATGATTTGTTGAACTTATTTGATAATTATTTCCCATCATAAGTGGGATTCGTATGAGGGAGGTAAACTTTTCTTTTTTCATTGACTCAATTTTAGTTTGTGTTGCATTATGCGCAGTTTTTAATTCATCTATTTCTTTTGTCTCCATCAATTTGCCGCTTAGGGCCATAAAGCATCCCAAAAGTAAACTAGTTCCAATACCGCTTTGAGCTATTGTTTTTAAAGTATTATTATTTTCTTGAGAAATGTCTATCTGCTCTTGATTCAATATTGATTCATTTAAATTTAAACTTGCAAGTTTATCTTGATTAGCTACCTGTTGATTTTCCAATTCATGCCAATTGGAAAGAATTGAGTTACCTATTCCAATTTTAGAGGATGTGGATAACTGAAAAGAATTGTTGATGCTGTTATGATAGTTAAAATCTTTTTGCGTCCAATTTATTGCTTGCTTTACATCAAAAGAATTGGATTTTATATGATTTTTAATATCTTCTAAACTCAAATTAGATAATGATAGAATTTTAGCTAAATCCTTAGAATCCCAATTATTTTTATTTGGAGTACTGAGCCAATTTGGAATTTTTAATATCCCTATATTTAATAAACCACTGATTAGCCCAGAAATACTTGCAACATTTCCTTTGATAACATCCATTTCTAAACTGGGAAGATTCCAAGTGCTTATATCGATCTTATCAATGATATTTGAACCGATCGTATTTATTTCTATTTTTGAATTGGTTAAATTTTCTAGGTTGTTTGATAATTTCAAATCTAAATTCTTTAAATTATCAAAATCATAATTTAATTGAAAATCTAAATCAAATTTGCCAAGACTTTCTAACATTTTTTCGTAATCAAATTGATATCCCTCCATCGTAAACCCCGACTCAAAATCAGCTGTATTATTTGAATCTTTTGCTGAATTGTTATATGAATCAGGAGTTGTACTTGGATTTTTAGGGGAACTATCATTTGTATCTTTTACATTTCCCAAAGTGCTAGGATTTAATGTATCTTTTAAATGGATTGTAAGTGATTTTAATTCTTCAAATTGATGGAAAACAGATTCTAAAATTGCTCCTTCTGTAATTTCTTTAGATCCATTTTGACTAATAACATTTTCTACTCCTTTGGTACTCATTAAATAGTTATTTAACCACGCTGTTAATGCTAGATAGCTTTTTTCCATTTCATTTAATTTCGTTTTAATTTTTTTGGCCATACGTTCTACTTGTGGGTCAATACAACGATTTAAATAGCTTTGTAAAAAAGGAGAAATCATTTCATTTTTTAATTGTTGATTCGCTAGAATTAATTCCTGATATTGCTCTTCTATTTCATTAATGTTAATTATATTCAAATCCATAAGCACCTCACGAAAGCTTACTTTCTATACTTAAGATAATTTCTTTCATCGCATTAAGGAGAATCTTTTTTTCATTTTTCCAATTTTCTATTTTTGTTTTACTTGATTTTTCTTTTCGTTCTTCTTTTGTTATTTTTTTTTCTAATTCTTTTACTTTTGATTCTTTTTCTTTATAAGTTTGTATATCTGAAGCAATTTTTGTAAATATATTAATTTGCTTTTTTAAATCTTCATTCTGTTCAATTAAATTTTTTAATTCTTTTAAAAAAAGATAGTTTCCAGTTGTTTGCCAGATATTTTGAACGGATAATTTATCGTAAATTGAGCGAATTTTTTCTGTTTGAATTTTATTTTTTATATTTTTAATATCACTTTTTAAACTTTCGACATTATCGACATGAGTAAAATATTCTAATGTTGCCATATTTATCCTTTCATGATTCGGCTTGCCATTCGTTCTTCCATTTGTTTATTATTGTTATAAACTCCTTCTAAAAACAAATATACGTTTTTCATAGCAAGAGATATTTCATCCGTATTCTTTATTAATTCTGAGAATTTCATTTTATAAAAATTACAAGCAGTTCCTTTCCAAAAAACATCGTCTTGTAAGGTTTTAGCGATATTTTTTAAATCTTCGACTACTTCATCAGTAGCATTACTTAAATTACGATATTCTAAAATGGCTGTTTCTACAAAATCATATTCAAACTTCATATTTTCCCTACTTTTCTAGTTTTTTATATCGGAATGTGGTTTCCAATTTTTGATATAATTTACTTGCTTGTTTTAAATAGATTGCATATTTTTCTAGTTGTTCGTGAAAAGAACCAAGTTCTCGTATGTATTCATTTTCAATTTTATTTTTAAAGTTGTCATAAGATCCGCCTTGCCAATGACTTGCTAAATCGATTGTAGTACGTTCTAATTGAAACTTGATTTTTTTAATTTTTTTTTGATTTTCTAACATACGGTCACTTAACTGTAACAATTGTTTTTTTTCAACTTTAATCTCCATTATATCATGTCCCTATCATGTTTAGGTTAGCATAAAACTAAAGGAAAAGCAATTTTTTTCCATTATTAATATGGGCATTTTTTAGAGAAGTATTAGGATCACAAAAGCAATTGTTTTCTAAATCAAAAAATAAGTTTTGATTGGTAATTTGAAATACACCATTTGTGATTTCATAAAGAGAATTACTTAGCATTATGGTTAAATCACAAATTCGTTTATTAGGGGGTAAAAAAACTTCAAATTCTTGATCTAATTTTACGACATAAATTGTTACCAGGACTTTATTCATTTTTTTCCTCCCTTTCTAGTAACTTTATTGGAATTGGACGACCACTTTTTACCAAATATCCAAATGTATCTGGTATTTCTTGATGACAATATTTTGGAATTTTAGAAAGTTTCAAACTATATTGTTCTGCAATTCCATTTCCTACCCAAATTCCTTGGTTATTATTTACATTTTCAGAATACCAACTTTCATATTCACATTTTTTTAATCGATCAATCGCATCAATTAAAATAATAGTTAGTTTTTCTAATTTTTTTCCTTTTTGAAGCATATCCATTAATTTCTCTTGTTCAGACTTTATGGTACTAACAAATTCTTCAACACCATAAATCACTAAAGTTAAATGAGTATATTTTTCTTTTCGATTTTCGTCATGATTTGTTTCCAAATCGTTCATTAATTTGGTCATATATTCATAACATACGGAAAAATTATCATGCCAATTTTCTTGATAAAAATATTTGGATAATCTATTTGATTTTTTTAAATTTTTCTCAGGATCAATGACAAACAATAAATTATTGGGAATACTTTGCAATGATTCTATTAATGCATACGTGAATGGGGATAATCGCTCTAATTCCTGGCCAGTTACAAGATGAATTAGTTTGCTAGTTAAATTATAAGTAGCTACTTCTAAAGTTTCTTTCGTCATGCCAACAATCCAATCTTCCAGTGTAGATTTTTTTTCAAAATGACTTAAATATACATGTGCTGGTAAGACTGGAACAGAAGGAGCTTTCATCGAATATTCTTGTTGGTAATATTGGCAAACATTTTGTATTTTCTCAAGATTTTCTTCTTTTGGATAGGCGAAGGCTGTTTGAAATTCTAATGGCTTTCCATTTATTTTGACTAAACCTCGACCATAAATTTTAGATGGATAAGTGCGATATATATTTCCAAGAACGGCACTATAATCATCATTATTATTCATTTGTAAGCAATAAGTTGTTTTGAAGTTTTGAGATAATCTTAAACGTATTGCATTACTTGAGACAGCCGATAAAATAAAATATATTCCAAATTTTGTGCACTCTCTAGTCAAGGAAGTAATTGTATCTTCGAAATCTCCATATAATTCTTTAAAATTATCATAATTATTAATAATTACTATCACATTAGGAAGTTTTGTTTCACTTTTCATGATAAAGTCATAGTAGTTTCCACCATATTCTAAAAATAATTTTTTACGTTTCTCAATCATGCCATCTAACATTTTAAATAAGTTTATAATTTTATCATGATCCGATGAAAGAATTACATCTCCAATGTGAGGTGCAAAGCGGAATGTTCGTAGTGTTTCTGCACCAAAATCCAAAAGATAAAGATTTACTTCTTCCGGAGTATGATGTGTAATCGTAGAATAAATAAAGGTTGTTAAGAAATTTTCTTTGCCACTTCCACTTGTTCCATAAACTAAAGCATTTCCTTCACTTGATAGAGGTAGAGTTAACATGTTTTGACTTTGATTGGAAGGGTCATCGTATTCACCAATTATTTCATTTATCCAAAAACTTTGTCTTTGATAGTGATATTTTTGTTCTAAATCCGCAACAGTAATTTCTGCTGCAATACTTGGCAGCCATAAATTTTGAGCTTGTACTTTTTCTTTTTTGGCTAAGTCGGATAAATATTTTAAAATAGCTGGTAATTCTTCGCCTTTATAGGCGCTTTTTTTATTTTCGTTTCCTTGCTCTACGGTTTTAATTATCCTTCCAATATTATTGATATAATCTAAAGAACTGTCTATTTTTTTCTTTCGTTCATCCATTTCATAATAAGGTGCTCCACACCAGGCAGATTGTCCTAAAGCAAATAATTCATTATAGCCTACTTGTAAATAAAAACGGCCGACGATAGATAATGCTGCTGCATCTGGTACTTTTATCATATCCATACTATCACTGCGATCTTGAACTTTTAAGCAAACGCGAAATTTTGAATTACTCCAAATTTGGGCATCTACAACACCACTTGGTTTTTGGGTAGCGAGTATCAAGTGTACTCCAAGCGAACGACCGATACGAGCTGTGGATATTAATTGAGCCATAAATTCTGGTTGTTGACTTTTTAACTCAGCAAATTCATCGCTAATAATAAATAAATGTGGAATTGCTTCTGTTACAATCCCTTGATGATAAAGTTTTTGATATTTATAAATATTGATGGTGCTTTCATTAGTCTTTTCCCGTGCTTCATTAAACAATCGTTGTCTTCGTTTTAATTCGCTTTCTATCGATGCTAGACTTCTTTTTATTTCTACTGTATCTAAATTAGTTATTGTTCCTGCTAAATGAGGAAGTTTTACTTGTAGTTCTTTATTTTCAAAGGCTCCTGCTAGTCCTCCTCCTTTATAATCAATTAAAACAAACGATACATCGTCGGGATGATAATTTACAGCCATTGAAAGAATATATGTAATAATAAATTCACTTTTTCCTGATCCTGTCATTCCAGCTACTAATCCGTGGGGACCATGAGCTTTTTCATGCAAATCCAGTTGAAATTCACTGCCATTTTGATCAAAACCAACCGGTGCTGCTAATGTATCAGTTGAGTTATTACTTTTCCAGCGATTTAAAGCATTTAATTGCTCTACACGTCCTACATTATACATTTCTAAAAAACTAAGACTTTTTGGAATGATTCCTTGTTCTTCTTGAAATGCAATTGGAATATTGGATACCGTCTGATAAATTTTTTCTAACGATTGATTTAAAAATTCTGCTTCAAATATTAATTGGCGATCCGTTGCCAGCTCATTTTCTATCATTCCAGATTTCATAGTATCAATATTAATAAATGAATTACATTCATTTGGAAGTCCCATTAATCTTTGATTCATGATAATAAAGCTAAACCCAACATTGATCGGATTTCGTAAGGCGTTTTTGATAAACTCAAAATCTCGAATCGATTGGAAATCATCTGTTATAATTATATAATAAGGTAAAAAATAACGATAATCTTTTTCATCTGATTCTATTCTACTTTGAAGAATGGTATTTAATTCATTACAAATTATAAATTTTTCTTCTTTGGTTTCTGCATAATATCTAAGACTACGTTCTTTATTCCACAGATAAGGTGTTTCTTTCAGATCTTGCCACCGTTTTTTATCTTCCGAATTGGTTAAAATAACAAATTTAACATCTTCATAACTATGAAAGGTAATAAATTGAAGTAATATAGTATTTAAAAATGCAGGAATTAATTCATTGTTTCCTAAAATTGCACAAATATTTTTTTCGACGAAAGATACATTTATTGGAACTTCTTTTAAATTTCTTGGCTCTTTTCCCATGTTAGATAATTCTTCTTTTAAATTGTCATTGTCTAAACTAAAATGATCTTCAGGAAAATTAATGTTTATTTTGGCAGGAACTTCTCCAATTCCAATATGAGCCATTAGAAAGTCATCATGTTCGATTTTTCGTTCCCAAAGGTTTCTTCGATGATGCATAATGATGTCTTCACATTGCTTTAATGATACACTATTTTCTTGTAGTGCTCTTTGTTGATCTTTCATAACTTGATATATCATTTCTTTTTTTTGAGCAAGATATTTTAGGTATTTTTCTTGACGAACTTTTTCTTTTTGGATACTTTGTTCTTTTTGATATTTTCTAGTCAGATTCGGAATTAGAAGCATGCCAATTAACATTACGATTGCCATTACTAAACTAGGTAAAGTTCTCAAAAGTGATTGACCACTAAATAAATTTGTTAAAGCTATAAATAAGGTCATTAAAGAACTGACACCCATTGTAAGCATGCTTCCCATTTGTAATAACCATGGCAATTCTTCTTTTTGACCACTATTTGGTGGGGGATCAATTTTTATAGTTACTTCTTCGATTAAATTTCGAAACCTCGGTGAACGATAAAAGTAGTCTTTTTTCTCAAAGATACTTATTTCATCTAAATCACCATCGATAGATTCTTGAATTTTTGGTAAACCCATTTTAACAATCGCTGGATTTAATATTTTCGTTTTATCTAGAGGATTGTTGATAATAAAGTATTTTCCCAACATGATAAGTTCTAATCCATTTAGAAAGATATGATCCTTTGAAGATAATAGCTTTCCAGAAGTGATTACTCTATTCACATATAAAGGTATTTCTAATTTATTATTTTGAATTAACCATTGTTCGTCCTTACGTGTTAAAGTGATTTGATTGTCACTTAAGCTTGAATATAAAATATCGGAAGCAGCACCTCCAATGGTAATTTTATTTAAGTCTTTTAAAGCATAAATTTCTATACTTGTATCATATAAAGGGGCGGTGTAAATTTTAATCCCTTTGATTTCATAAGTGGTATATTCTTTTAAAGGAATAATTTGGCCGCGATCATGAAAGACCCAATTTCCTTCATTTGAATAAACGTTTAAAAAATTCAAAGTCATTTCATCTTTTTGGTAAGTAACCCAATAATTTCCATCTATTATATTTGGCAAACGATAAATTTGATATGATTTCATATCATCCAAAAACATATATATTCGCAAATTTATCACCCACCAGTCTTTTGACACCCCTATTATGTTTAAAATTATATCATGTTTTTTTTAATTTTAATAGTTTTTGAAATAGATTGCTTATATAAAAAAAATGATTTTGTAATTACAAAATCATTTTTCTTTAACTATCCAGCTACTTCTACCCCTCTTTTACAATTTTGACTTGTTCTACCAGCATTATCTTTTACTGTGACACAAAAATAGTCATATGTTCCACCATATTGTACCGTAGTGGTATAGTTTTGAGAAGTAATCCAACCACTGCTACCTG
Source organism: Bacilli bacterium (assembly GCA_022791775.1). Taxonomy (GTDB): domain Bacteria; phylum Bacillota_I; class Bacilli_A; order RF39; family UBA660; genus MGBC162267. The sequence continues at coordinate 832 of JAAVZT010000012.1, read as the reverse complement.
TATAATCAGCTGATTTAAAAGTATATTCATATCCAGCTATTTTACTATGAGCATCTGTAGCTGATGTAACAGTCATTGTAATTGTTCGGCCATTCATCTTTAATGACATTGATACAGTAGGGTCAACTTTATCTACTTTATAAGCTTCACTACATTGAACACTACTTGTATTTCCAGCGTTGTCTGTCATTTGACTACATATTTTTTGAGCACTGGCATTACTTTCTAAGTTTAGTATAAAAGCATTACTACTTAGTGTAGCAGTCGTTCCTGGCGTACAGGTACTTCCAGTAGTGATACAATATTTTACACTAGAAATTCCACTGTGATTATCCGCAACTGAACTTTTAATTCCTAAAGCTTTATACCAGCCATTCACTCCAGTAGTAGTGGTTGACCAATTGATAGCATAGCCAATTCTTGGGCTTTCTGTATCTACTTTATAGGTAGTTCCATCACAAGCAGTTCCTGATGTGTTTCCAGCATTGTCTGTGATATTCCAACATAACTTTTGAGCACTTGCATTTCCTCCAAAAGTAGCTGTAAAAGCATTACTACTAATTGCTGCTGCAGTTCCTGGCGTACAACTACTTCCTGTTGTAAAACAATATTTCGCACTCGCTACTCCGCTATGCCCATCACTTAAGGTTACTTTCTTACTTAAGGCTTTGTACCAGCCATTACTTCCTGCAGTTGAAGATGCAACTGTAACTCCAGTATGACTTGGTGCTGCTCCATCTACTTTATAAGTAGTTCCATCACAAGTTGTTCCTGAGGTATTTCCAGCGTTATCGGTTACATTCCAACAGATCTTTTGAGCACTTCCATTATT
>JAAVZT010000011.1 GCA_022791775.1 Bacilli bacterium | reverse complement strand
TTAAATAGTTATAAATTAAGTGTTAAAGAATGGGTAAATAAAACAAATAGTATTGGTATTGTTGCTAAAACTGGTAGATATGGTGGAACATATGCTCATAAAGATATTGCTTTTGAGTTTGGTATGTGGATAAGTCCAAAGTTTAAATTACTTTTAATAAAAGAATTTGAAAGGCTTAAAGTAGAAGAAGCAGATGTATTAAATATGGCTTTATTTGGAATGACAGCAAAATAATGGAGAAATAAAAATCCAGATAAACAAGGAAACATTAGAGATTATGCTAATATAAATGAGTTGATTTGTCTAGCAAATTTGGAAAACGTAAATTCAATTTATATCAATGAAGGAATACAACAATCGGAAAGGTTAATTAAACTAAATAAAATTGCTATTTCTCAAATGGAAATATTAACAGAAATTAATAATAAAAAGCTTCTTACTGATTAACAAAAGATGTTTTTAGATTATAAAAAGTGCAATTATATCAACTTTTTGGACAAAATTTATTCTGCGAAATTGTTGAGAAAGTAATACTTTTATGATATAGTAATCATAAATAATTAAAGGGGGATAATTTATGAAATGTTATATAAAAGATTATCCAAGACCACAGTTTGTAAGAAAAGAATGGAAAAATCTAAATGGTGAATGGAATTTTATATTTGATGATAAAGATGAAGGAGAAATAAAAAAATTTTTTGAAAATTTTCCGATTCATAAGAAAATAAATGTACCTTTTACATATGAAACTAAATTAAGTGGAATAGAAGATGAAACTATACATTACATAGTTTGGTATAACAAAAAAATAAAAATATCAAAAGAACAATTGCAAAATAATAACATAATCCTAAATTTTGAAGGTAGCGACTATAAAACAAAGGTATGGATTAATGGTAATTATGTAGGAGAAAATATAGGTGGATATTCAAGATTTTCTTTTAATATAGAAAAATATATTGTAGAGGGAGAAAATGATATTACAGTAAAAGTACAAGATTCACTATCAAAAGACCAGCCAAGAGGAAAACAAAGATATAAAAAAGAAAGTTGGAAATGTTGGTATATACAAACTACAGGAATATGGAAAACAGTATGGATAGAATGGGTATATAAAAAATATATAAAAAATATTAAAAATATACCTAAAGCAAATAAAGTTCAATTAGAAATTGAAACAAACTTATTAGAAAGAGATATTGAAGAACAGAACTATTATATTGAAATGGAAATAGCATTTAACGGACAAATACTAAATAAAGTAAAAGAACTATTAAATAACAATTATCAAAAAATTGAAATGGATATTGTACAAGATGGAACAGACCATATTGTTCAAAAGTGGGATACTAATAATCCGAATTTATATGATATAAGTTACAAATTATATTGCAATAATGAAATCATTGACACTGTGTATTCTTATTTTGGCATAAGAAACATATCTATAAAAGAAAATAAAATATTCTTAAATGAAGAACAGTTATATTTAAAACTAATACTAGATCAAGGATACTGGAAAGAATCACACTTAACTCCACCAAGTGAAGAAAGTTTAATAAATGATATAGAAAGTGTTTTAGCATTTGGATATAATGGAATTAGAAAACACCAAAAAATAGAGGATGAGAGATTTTTATATTGGTGTGATATAAAAGGTGTATTAGTTTGGAGTGAGATGGCAAATTGTTATAATTTTGATGATGATTCACTTCAAAAATTTACAAATGAATGGATAAGAGTAGTTAAGCAAAATTACAATCATCCATCTATAATAACATGGGTTCCTATTAACGAATCGTGGGGAATACCAGAAGTTAGTATTTGTAAAAAACAGCAAAATTTTGCAACTAGCTTATACTATTTAACAAAAGCAATTGATAATACTAGACCAGTAATTTCAAATGATGGTTGGGAACATACAATATCAGACATTATTACAATACATGATTATAAACAAGATGATGAATTGCTTTATCAAGAATATATGGATCAAGACATGGCTGTACTAAAAAATCTAAAAGAATACAATGGTAAACATAGATTGTTTGCTAATGGCTATAAATATGAAGGACAACCAGTTATTATGAGTGAATATGGTGGCATTGCAATAAATTCAAATGAAGGATGGGGCTATGGCAAACAAGTAAAAGATGAAAAAGAACTTATAGATAGATATACAAGACTTACAAAAGTAATATATAATATACATTATATATCAGGATATTGTTATACTCAACTAACTGATGTACAACAAGAAATAAATGGTCTAATGAATGCAGAAAGGAACTATAAAATACAGCCAGATATAATAAAAAATATAAATAGTATTGATACTGATACAGAAAAAAATTAATATTATAAAAAAGTGAATAACCTCCTTATAAAATTTACATAGGAAGGTTATTTTTATTAAATTATATTTTATCTTGTTTTAGTTTATATAAATACAAATTTTTATTATGTTAGCAACAAGGTTCAGAGGTACCTGACTGCAATCTTTGATTGTCTAGTCGGGTCAGGTTATTATAAAGTGTACTTAATTTAATCCTACTGGGTTAGAAATTTTGACAGAACAAAATTGACCTACTATAAATAGTAGGTCTCTATTCTATAAAGGGGGAATATAAAATATGAATGATAAGGAAGAATTATCTTATTCACTATAACAATTTAACTGAATTTACTACATCATATTTTAATATTTATCCAAATGGTAGTATAGAGAATAGTAATGATGAAGATATAGGTAATTTATTAACAGATGATATATTTAAAATTTTAGAAATAAAACAAAAAGATTTAATAAATCACGATTTAAGAAAACTTCAGGTGGAAAAATAAAAAAGTATAACTAAATATGTAGAATTATTTAGTAAAATAGTTTATAATTTAGATATGAAGTCAGTACTATATGTACTTGATTACTTAATTTTGCGAAAAGTTGCAGATAACTATCACTATCGCACCAAATTGATAGAAAACTCGAACTTTCGAGTAACAATAAAAAGCGTACTTGATAAAAGTGCGTTTTATGTTATTATGAATACGTCAAGAAAACTTGCATAAAATAAAAAAGAAATATCTAGTTTTGAATTGCTAGTACTATTCTGTTAAAACAGTATTAGTATCGACTTAAACAGTTGGTACTATTTTTATTAACCTTTAAGGATATTATCTGCGGTAGCAGATAATCAAAAAACCATTCGAATATCGAGTGGTATTAAAATGCTTAGAGAAATATGACATCTTGCATGCTATAATATGTCGCTTTTCAAGCCCATATTAAGTATGAAAAAAGCATATACAAAATATATGTGCAAGTATCATATTGTTTTCATTCCAAAATTTAAAAGAAAAGCAATTTATAATAAATTAAGAGAAGATATTCAAAAATACATAAAAGATTTATGTAAGTGGAAAGGTGTAGAAATAATAGAAGAACATATTAGTATATCTACTATTAGAAATACTTCCTAAAATGAATGTGTTAAATTTGGAAGTAGAAATTTTGGGGCCACAAGATATATATATAAGTGTTGTAGACTTAAATGAAGTAATAAGTTAATGATGAAAGAATATAAACCTAAACCTAAACATAACTTAGGGATTGAACGAAGTAAAAGCCAGTCTTCATTTGGGAACTGGCTAATATTTCAGTCTTAAAATCTGTATAAAAAACAGGCTTTCTAGACATGATTAGTTATTTTAGAATTTTTTGCTTATTAAGAACTTTATCGTAATAATAACTGCATTCAGCATGAGCCATATCTATTAATACAAATTCTTTTCCATCGTACATAAAATCTACAGACCATTTTCCTTTTAAGTCAGCACTGGGTAATTTAAATTCTACTTCTTCTTTTAAAAAAGGATATAATCTAGCAAAGTCTGATTCAATTTCGTGTGTGGTATTAGCAAATGTTATAAGATCTTTTTGATTATGTAAATTATCTAACATAGTGTCTTTTTCCCAATAATTGAAAATCTCTAAAATTTTATTTTCATCAAAATCATAAAATACTCTAAATTCTGTATTCAATGGCATTCCATTATAAATTGTATTTCTTTGGTAATTCGTTTTAATATATTCTCTTAATACTAACTCTATATTTTGTTCCCATTCTAACTCAAAGTACATATCTTCGAACATTATCATTAATTTTTTATATAATTCATTTATATCTTTAATATGACAAGTATTAAAGTTAAACTTATTGCTTGAATTTCCTAATCTGATAAACATTTTTTCATTTAAATCAATTTCTCTATTACTAGCATTGTTTTTGATTCTTTGTAATATTTTCTCTTCATCTAAAGATTGCCATTTTATTGTTTTTATTAGTTTTACTTCATCATCACTAAAATCAGTTATAATTGTGTTTGGAGTTTTAAATCCTATCTTAGTAGTTTTAGGATACCAAAATGATAAATTATTTTCTAGGCTCATTGAATGTTTAAATCCTTCTTTTTCAATTTGTTGTTGAGCAGGGGTTTTATATTCAATAAATTTTTCGCTTTTATATATTAATTTAGGTAATTTTTCTAATTTATATCCATTTTTGATATAATCAATTTTATCAATAAATTTGTTTTGAATTTCAGATTGAAAATAAATTATATTATCATAAATAATAGTATATCCTAAAACTTGAACAAAGTATTTTATAATATTTGATTCATCCCAAAATAATTGTCTTTGTTTAAAAATTTCTAATTGTTTGCTATCTACCGTAGATTTTTCTATTAATTTATTTAGATATGTAAGAATTTCATCATTTTTTATTTCAATAATATCTTGAGCAAAAACGATTCCAGATTTAATCATTATAATACTTCCTTTATGAAAAGTTATTATATCACAATAAGTAATCAAAATTAAATATCTTATTTCTATTTCAAGTTTTATGTTATAATACATCATTAAATGAGGGATTATTATGGATTATCATGTAAAAGAAGTGGATCGTATATTAAATATATATGGTTCTTTATCTAACTTTTTTGGTGCTTATTCGAAGGTGTATCGATTTACAACAGAAAATATTCGTCAATTTTTTGAACACTTTTCGGCTCTTGACAAAGATGTATTGTGCGTTTGTGGGAGTGGAGATCAAATGTTGAATGCGTTTTATTATGGGGCTAAATCGGTAACTCTTTTTGATATAAATCCTTTATCATTTTATCAAGCTAACTTAAAGAAGGCGGCAGTCTGTGCTTTAACTTATGAAGAATTTTTAGCTTTTTTCTTTTCTCAGTATGAAAGTGTTATGAGTTTTGAATTATTTCAAAGAATTTCTGAAAAATTAGATTCTGAAACAAAATCTTTTTTTCATTATTTATATTCTCGTTATTCAAAAGATATTTTAATTCAAAAATTATATTTTGATTTTCAACCTACCATTCTTAAAATGCAAGAAATGAATGGTTATTTGGAGAAAACTGCTTATGAAAGGTTGCAAAATTCATTAGAAGCGAAGGAAGTTAGATTTTTGTTGGGTGATGTAAAACATTTGGCAAAACAATTAAAGCAAAGTTATGATTTGATTTTATTATCAAACATTAGTGATTGTATCGAAGAAATGTTTTTGGAGCATCCTTTGGAATCATTTCGAGAGTTGATTGATGATCTTGCTTCTTTTTTAAAGATGAATGGAGTGATGGAAGTAGGATATCTTTATGATTATCTTTGTATTAAATCTCCTAAATTGTTTTATCAAAAAGAGAGTCGAGAAAGAGTTTTTCCGGCAGAAAAATTTCCTCTTTTATCAGTTCCTTCTTATTATTTTTATTCAAATCAGGATGCAATTGTAACCTTGAAAAGAGAAAGAAGGCGATAGTCTTACAAAATTGTAAGTACTATTGGATTGTAAAAATATGACAAATTTGATATGATAAATAGGAATTTTGTGGTGGAAGTATGAACCGGAAAAAACTAAAAATACAAGCAAAACAAGTTTTAAAACGAAATTATTGGCGGTGTTTTGCCGTTAGCTTTGTTGTAACTTTGCTAATTGGTGGGACGATTTTATTGCGATTTCATGAGACGAATTATGGATCATCTGATGAAGTTTTTTCTATCACACATATGGAAGGAAAAACGAATTCTGATATAGTAAATGAATTTGTCCATAAAGCTACAGATGGTGAAATTATTTGGAAACAAAATGCGGGGTTTGTTGGGACTATTATAGATAATGTTTCTCGTTCTGGTTCCTTTTTATTTGGAATATTGAATGCAACCAATCAATTTTTATTTCAGGATCGCATTTTAGCAGGTATTATTATCATTACTGGAGTAATCATTAGTATATTATATTGGATTTTTGTGGCTTCTGTATTAGAAGTTGGGCGGGTTCGATTCTTTTTAGAGAACCGTCTTTATGAAAAGACAAAAATGGGGCGTTTTTTGCTCCCTTTTCGGATTCGAAAAAATTTTTCCATTGCATTAGTGATGACATATAAAAAGATTGTTGAAATATTATGGATGTTTACTATTATGGGCGGATTTATCAAACATTATGCCTATTACTTGGTTCCTTATCTTTTGGCTGAGAATCCCGAATTATCGCGTAAAGAAGTGCTTACTTACTCTTCTAATATGATGAAAGGTTATAAATGGAATGCTTTTTGGATGGATGTTTCTTTTATAGGGTGGGATTTACTTGGATTATTAACCTTTAATCTTTCTAATTTGTTTTATTCCAATATATATAAAGAGGCGAGTCGAGCTGAATTTTATATGACTTGTCGAACTTTGGCTCTAAAACAAAAGATTATTTCCTCTTTGATTGTACCTGATCTCTTTTTAGCTGAAAATCGAATGAACGTAGCGGAGTATCCAGAGCAAAAATATTTTTTAGAGGAGCATGAAAGCCGAAAATTTTTGAGATCTTTAAATTATAATCGCCGTTATTCTTGGAATTCTTATATTTTATTATTTTTTGCTTTTTCGATGTTGGGTTGGATTTGGGAAGTCTGTTTGACCTTGTTTGCAGAAGGTATTTTTGTTAATCGAGGAGCTTTATTTGGACCTTGGTTGCCAATATATGGTAGCGGTGGAGTTTTGATTTTATTTTTATTGCGCAAGGTTCGTAATCGTCCTTTCTTAACTTTTTTTCTTACCATGCTCATATGTGGAATAGTAGAGTATGGAACGGCATTTTATTTAGAAACTTTTAAACATTTAAAATGGTGGGATTATACAGGTTATTTTTTGAATATTCATGGTCGAGTATGTTTAGAAGGTTTAGTATTTTTTGGAATCGGGGGTCTTGCCTTTATTTATATTTTAGCTCCTTTTTTAGATCAATTTTTTCAAAAGTGGAATTCAACTATGAAAATCATTATATGCTTGATTTTGGTATTATTGATTGCAATTGATTTTATATATTCGGGGCGTCATCCGAATACAGGGGTAGGTGTTACAACTCCGTTAAGTATGGTATTAGATTCTTGACTTTCATTGTTTATTTTTTTATGATTTTAGAAGAGGTGATATCATGTATTTTTATCAGTGTAAGAAATGTGGGCAAGTGATTCCAAGTTATGAAATTGGTTATTTTTCCTGTTGTAATGAAGTTATGGAAGAAATGAAAGTTCATGAAAATGAAGCTGGAGCAGAAAAACACTGTCCAATTTGGATAAAAGATGGAGATAAAATTGAAATTATAATTGGGGAGACATTACATCCTATGAGTTTAGAACATTCTATTCAATGGATTTTAATAGAAGAAGAACAAGGATATCAATTTTATGTTCTAAATAAAGAAGAACCCAAAATTAAGGTGATTTCTTCTTTTCCAATTCGCAATATTTATGCTTATTGTAATAATCATGGATTATGGAAAAAGGCTTATATAAATGAATTTGATAATTAAAAAGTTTTTTTGTATTATTTTGGGCCTTATTGGCCTTATTTTATTTTTGAATGGTTTGGTAATATTGACGACGAAGCATTCCGTTTTGTCGTTGGAAGAATTAAAACAACAAACGAATTTGGATGCAATATTAGTTTTAGGTTGTCAAGTGAAAGCCGATAAGACTCCTAGTCATATGTTAGAGGATCGATTAAAATCTGGTATTTTATTATATCAAGAATCAATTGCTCCTAAAATGATTATGAGTGGGGATCATGGAACAAAATATTATAATGAAGTAAAAGTTATGAAAGATTATGCTATTTCAAATGGAATTTCTTCTGAAGATATTTTTATGGATCATGCAGGTTTTTCAACTTATGATAGCATTTATCGGGCGAAAGAAGTTTTCAAGGCCAAAAAGATTGTAATTGTTTCGCAAGGATATCATTTATATCGAGCTTTATATATTGCAAGATCACTTGGGCTAGAAGCTTATGGATATAAAAGCAATTTACGAACTTATGCGGGACAGACAAAGCGAGAGATTCGAGAAATATTAGCACGGAATAAGGATGTATTTTATTCTATATGGAAAGTAAAGCCAAAATATTTAGGACAAGAAATTTTAGTATCAGGAAATGGAGATCTTACTAATGATATGGAAATCTTAGGAGAAGAGAAATGAAAAAAATATTAATTGTTGAAGATGATATTGTACTTCGAGAAGAATTGGCTAAATTTCTTACTCATTCATCTTATCAAGTGGATGTATTAACTGATTTTCAGGATGTTGTATCTTCGATATTGCTTTCCCAGGTGGATATGGTACTTTTAGATATTAATTTGCCCAATCAAAACGGAGAATTTATTTTGAAAAAATTGCGTTTGGAATCTAATGTTCCTGTAATTATGCTTACTAGTTATAATAATGATAGTGATGAAGTACTTTCTATGAGTTATGGAGCAGATGATTATATAACGAAACCTTATAATCCAACTATTTTACTTTTGCGTATGGAAGCAATTTGGAAACGATATGATAAAAATTCAACTTTATTAAATTATGAATCGATTGTTCTTAATATGGATCGCGGCATTATTTTGTTTGAAGGTAAGGATTATTATTTAACAAAAAATGAAATGTTAATTTTAAAATATTTTATTTTACATCGAAATAAAATTGTTCCCCGTGAGGATTTAATGCGCTATTTATGGGATAGTGAAGAATTTATTGACGATAATACGTTATCGGTTAATATTAGTCGTTTAAGACGTAAGTTAAGTGAAGTTGGTTTAGTAGATGTAATTGAAACGCGGAAAGGGATAGGCTATTTATTAAAATGAAATGGGCGGAATTTTTTCGAGAATATGCTGTTTTGATTTTTCTTTATATTAGTTTAGTATTTTGTAATTTTCTTTTTTTAATTTTATTGAAAGTGGATGCTGGGTATCTTATTTTTTATTTTGGTTTGTTTGGAAGTTTTTTGCTCTTTTTAGGCTTTTATATTTTTTGGAAAAAGAAACGATTTTATGATTCTTTTTTTCATATTTTACAGCAATTAGAAGAAAAGTATTTTATTAGTGAGATGGGAATTCAGGCCAATTTCTTAGATGCCAAAAAAATGATGGAAGCGATTTATGAAATAGACAAATCGATGAAAGAGCGACTTGTTCAAAATGAACAAGCAAATCAAAATTTTCGAGATTATATAGAAATGTGGATTCATGAAGTAAAAATGCCTTTAGCAAATTTAACTTTGTTATTGCATAATCATTCTAGGAAAGAAAATGAGTTAACAGAGCAGCTTCGTAAATTAGAAGATTTAGTGGACCAAGTTTTATATTATGTTCGAAGTGAAATCGCCGAGAAAGATTATTTTATTCGGTCCGTTAGCTTAAAAAAAGTGGTTTATGAAGTCATTCAACGTAATAAAGATTCTTTTATTTTACGTCATATTAATTTGGAACTATCGGAGCTTGATGGGGTGGTGTTTACAGATGAAAAATGGCTTATTTTTATTTTAAATCAGTTAATTCAAAATAGTTTAAAATATCAATCACTAAAAGAGGGAAAAGTAAGAATTTCTTCTGAAGTGAAGTCGGATCAAATTATTTTAAAAATTTGGGATAATGGAATTGGGATTTTGACACAAGATCTTCCTCGAGTATTTGAAAAATCTTTTACGGGTTCAAATGGGCGGACCGTTTCTACTTCTACCGGAATGGGTTTATTTATTGTAAAGAAATTGGTTGATCAGTTAGGACATCAAATTCAAATTTTTTCAAAAGTGAATGAATTTACAGAAGTACAAATTATTTTTGCTAAATCAGATTTTTATGAAGTTTTATAGGGAATAATTTCTTGTTTTTTGTTTCTTTTTTTGATACACTTTCTTTATAAGGGAAGGTTTTTGAAAATGGAAAAAGAAGTTTTTTATGTAGATGCGAAGGGGTATCAAACTTTATTAAGAGAGTTGGAACGTTTAAGAAAAAATTTTGAATATTCCTATAATAAAGTGTATACACGACTAGAAAATGGAACAGCAAATAATAAAAAAGGCGGGTTCGATTGTGAAGATGTTTATTCTTTAATGCAGATTCAAAAAGAAATTCAATTGTTAGAGAAAAAAATGGAGCGAGTAGAGATTATTACTCCAAAGCAAAATGTTGGTCATGTAAATGTCGGCGATTTAATTCGCGTATCGATTGGTTTTGATGAAGAAGAAACCGAAGATTTATGGTTAAGATTAGTTACTTATGTTGGGAAAAGAGAACATAATAATATTTTATCTGTATCTACTAATAGTCCTATGGGTAAGGCTATATTAGATAAAACTGTTGGAGAAAAAGTTACTTATCAAATTCATGATAGTTTTTGTAATGCTCATATTTTAGAAATCATTCCATCTGCTCAATTTGTTGGACTAGATGATCTTTTGATGATTTCCGCTATGAAAGAAGGAGAAGATTCCAATATTAAAGTGATTAAATTAGCTGGGCATGCAGAAGAGAAAAGTTATGAAGGCTATTATGAAATTGGAGCTTTATCTGAGTTTGGAAAGAAAATATATTTAAAGCAGATTGGAACGCATTTTACTCTGACATATAAAGGAGCTACCTATCAGATTACGATTCTATCTAAATTAAATCATGAAGAAATCGAAAAAAATGAAGAAAATCATAAACGGATTTTATATCAAAAACAAGAAAATTAGCATAGTCTAATTTTTTTCTTTCATTTTTGTAAGATTTAGTAAGATGATTCGATAGATTATTATGGGAAAATTGAGTAAAATTTGGATGAAATGGAGGTGGAAAATGAAATCTATTTTAGATATTCAAAATATAGAAAAATATTATGGAAATCAGAATAATTTAACAAAAGCTATTCATCAGATTTCATTTCGAGTAGAAGAAGGGGAGTTTGTGGCTATTATGGGGTCTAGTGGTTCTGGAAAAACAACACTATTAAATTGTATTGCTACTATTGATCGTGTAACAAGTGGACATATTTTGGTAGATGGTAAAGATATTACTCTATTAAAAGGAAATCAATTAAATCAATTTCGTCGTGAAAAGTTAGGTTTTATATTTCAAGATTTTAATCTGTTAGATACTTTAACGGCTTATGAAAATATTGCTCTTGCCTTATCTATTCAAAATGTTCCTTTTAAAGAGATGGAAGAACGAATTTTAAAAGTAAGTCAAGATTTAGATATTACTTCTATTTTAAAAAAATATCCTTATCAATTAAGTGGTGGGCAAAAGCAGAGAGTTGCGAGCGCAAGGGCAATTGTCACAAACCCAAAATTAGTTTTGGCCGATGAACCAACAGGGGCATTAGATTCTAAAAATGCAAAGATGTTGTTAGAGAGCTTTTCTTATTTAAATACGAAACGAAATACAACTATATTAATGGTTACTCATGATGCCTTTACAGCTAGTTATGCATCAAGAATTATTTTTATTAAAGATGGAAAAGTTTTTAATGAGATTCGAAAAGGTGATCAAAGTCGAAAGAGCTTTTTTGATCAAATAATTGATGTAGTTACGTTACTTGGAGGAGATTTCGGCGATGTTATTTAAACTATCTTGGCAAAACTTAAAAAAAAGTTTTAAAGATTATGCAATTTATTTTTTTACTTTGATTTTAGGAGTTGCTATTTTTTATTTGTTTAATTCAATTGAAAGTCAGACGGTTTTATTAGATGTTTCAAAAAATACGCAAGCAATTATTCAATTACTCATGAATATGTTGTCTATTGTTAGTGTTTTTGTTGCACTTGTTCTTGGATTTTTAATTCTTTATGCAAGTCGTTTTTTAATGAAAAGACGAAGTCGAGAATTTGGAATTTATATGGTTCTTGGAATGGAAAAAAAGAATATTTCAAAACTTTTATTATGTGAAACATTTTTTATTGGTCTTTTATCTCTTTTTGTAGGATTGGGAATTGGTATTTTTTTATCTCAAATTATGAGTGTTTTTGTAGCTAATTTGTTTGAAGCAGATTTAACTCATTTTCAATTTGTTTTTTCAGCGCTAGCATTTTGGAAAACTATTATCTATTTTGGTATTATGTATGGTTGTGTAATGATTTTTCATACAATTAGTGTTGGAAAATGTAAGTTAATTGATTTATTACAAGCTTCTAAGAAAAGCGAACAAGTCAAGTTAAAAAGTCCACTATTATGCATCTTTTTGTTTTTTCTTGCAGTTGGAGCACTTTCTTTTGCTTATTATAAAGTGACAATTGGAGTTACTACATTAACAAATGCGAGCGATATTTTTTTACCAATCTTTTTGGGATTAGGTGCTACTTTTCTCATTATTTGGTCTTTATCTGGTGTATTTTTACGAATTATGATGCATTTTCGAGCTCATTATTTTCATCAATTAAATAGTTTTATTGTTCGAGAGGTAAGTAGTAAAATTAATACGACAACGTTTTCTCTTAGTGTCATTACGATTTTACTTTTTTTGACGATTTGTATTTTATCAAGTGCTTGGTCGATTCAAAATTCTATGACTTATAATTTGAAAAAAATGGCTCCAATAGATTTACAAGTAGTCAAGAAAATGAATTTAGAACAAAAAAATAATAATCAAGGTATTTCATATGATTTTCTCTTAAATGATGCAGATCGCATGGATACGAAGCTCAGTATTTTAGAGTCTTTTCAACAAGCATCATTTGATTATGAAAATTGGTTAGATGATATTCTAGAAATATCTTTGTATCGAGTTCCTAATATGACATTTCAAAAAACACTTGGCGATGCTTATTCGATTGTAAAGGAGCAGAATCCGTATCTTTCTTATGATATGGTAGAAGATTTTATGAAAATAAGCGATTATAATCGCTTGGCTTCAAAATTTAGTTTGCCGACTTATTCGCTTTTAGATTCAGAATATATTTTATTAGCAAATTTTTCTAGTATGGAATCTCTTCGTAATGTTGCTCTAAATTTGAAAACTCCACTTCTATTTGAGGGAGTAACTTTAACGCCAAAATATCAAACTTGTCAAGAAGGATTTATTTATATGTCGCAAGGGCATATTAATTCCGGATTATTTCTTGTACCAGATTCTTTGCTGACGGATGATTTACGCGAAGAGAATATTTTAGTGGCTAATTATAAAGGAAATGATGAGCAAAAGGAAAATATTGAAAAAATGATTGTCTCTTTTCAACAACATCCTTATTTTCAACAACTTTCTTATAGTCAGCTTAGTTGGATAACTAAGGCAAGTTTGTATGAAAGTAGTGTTGGATTAAGTGCGATGGTTACTTTTATTGGTTTATATTTAGGAATTATATTCTTGATGTCGAGTGCTGCTATTTTAGCGTTAAAAGAATTGAGTGAAAGTGCTGATAATAAGATAAGATATCAAATGCTACGTAAATTGGGGACTGATGAAAAAATGATCTGTCGGGCTTTATTTTATCAGATTGCAATTTTTTTCTTCTTTCCACTTCTTTTTGCTTTAATTCATTCTATTTTTGGAATTCAGTTTTGCAATTATCTTTTAGAAACGTTTGGTAATGAACAACTTTTTAAATCTATTATTATGACTTCTAGTGTACTTGTATTTATTTATGGTGGATATTTTCTATTAACTTATTATTGTAGTAAAAATATAATAACCGATCGAGGTCGTGGTTATTAATTGAATTGGCACTCTTTGTTGACAAGTGCTAAAAATGGTGTTATGATGAGAGCATGAAAGGAAGATGGTAGAATGAATATTGTACCAAGAAAATTTTATTTAGATGATTTATTCGACAATTTTATAGAAGGAGATGCTTCTCGTATGCGTTCTGATATTTATGAGGAAGCAAATATTTATTATATTGAAATGGAAGTGCCAGGATTTCAAAAAGATGAAATTAAAATTGAATTTAATAATGGAAATTTAGTGATTTCAGCTGAAAAAAATAAATCAAATTCTGAGATCGAGGGAAGAAAATATATTCGTCGGGAACGTATTTATGGAAAATATACAAGAAGTTTTTATTTAGGAGATGTGGATGAAGAACATATTGAAGCCCATTTTGTAGATGGTATTTTAAAGCTGGTTATTCCAAAAGTTATGGAACGCGATACTAAAAAATATATTGAAATTAAATAAGTAGTTGATCTGCTTATTTTTTTATTTATAACATTTTTAATTAATAATTTTCTTAATTATTATATTTTTTATGATATAATTTGGCTATAAAATAAAGAGTAATTTGTTTATAACACAATAGGGATGTGGAACTATGAATTTAAAATCATTTTAAGAAAAAAGTTTAAAGTCAAAAAGTATTATTATGATTGGTATTTTTACTTTTGTTTTGCTAATTGGAATCATTATCTATCAAAGTTTTGCTATGTATGAACAAAAAATGATTTATAATGTGATTCAAGGTCAGGTTCCAAATCTAGAATATGATACGTTAATTAGTTTTGTTATCGAATCGGAAGATGGCACTCAGCAAAAAGTAAATGATTTGCCAGGTAAAGAGGATTATTATGTTTTAGCTGATTGTACGAATGGAGCCATTGGAACATGGGATTATGATAAATGGGCTTTATTGATTGAATCATTATCTAAGACAAGAACAAAATGTACTTTATATTTTAAGCCGAATGAGTTAACAGCTCCTACTCTTGGAAGTGGAAGTAATGATTGGATATATGAATATCCTACTATTTCATTTGTAGAAGGTGGTAATTCGAATAATGGAATTGAAGCGTATGAGTATTATGTGACAGCTGATAAAAATGAGATTCCAAATGAGATGACTCTTCCATTAGGTCGAGTAAAGGAAGAATTAATTCTTCGGCAAGATGGAGTGCAGTATGTTTATTTTCGAACCGTTTCAAAGACAGGAAAAGTTTCTTCTTGGAGTAATCAAGCAGAGTATAAAGTTGATACGAAAGTACCTGTGTTAACCATGTTGGCATCAGGAAAATATGAAATAGAATCAGAAGAGCAAATTGCTACAGCAACATTTGGTGGGAGTGGAGGATCTGTCGTCTGTAAAAATGGCTCGTTTGGAAATCAATCTGTCACCACATTTAAAGCTTTTAAAGTTCTTGGAACATATGATTATACTTGTGTAGCTACTGGACAGAATGGTAAAAAAGCCGAACTTACAAGAACTTATCAAATTGAAGGAACCTTTTTTCCGAAAAATGGTGCGATTAAAACTAAACCAGATAATCCGTCTTATACGCCTGGAGCAGAAACAATTGTTTTGCCTCCATCTAATGTTCAATTTGGTCCTTATATTCCCGCTAAGGAAGGTTGTTATAAAGTCGTTTATACGGGTACTGGCTTTCAAACAGAGTGTATTAATGTAAAAATTTATCAAAATTCACCTAGAATTGATTATGAACGTTTATCACTTCAATCTACCAATACATCACTTCAATATTATTTTCAAGTCACACCAGATAATGTTCCAACTAGTTTAGAATTCTTTTTAGGTAATAATTGTGATACCAATATGGAGATCCAATCTGTTCATGTTTCTAAAATAGATAAATGTCCTTCTTCATAGAAGGACTTTTAGTTTGCAAAATGATGATAGAATGTTACAATAGCTATAGAAAGAAGTGAAGCTA
Organism: Bacilli bacterium; assembly: GCA_022791775.1. GTDB lineage: Bacteria > Bacillota_I > Bacilli_A > RF39 > UBA660 > MGBC162267. The sequence continues at coordinate 18,406 of JAAVZT010000011.1, read as the reverse complement.
TGGAGTCTTTAGATGAACGGAAGCAAAGAATAAAAAAAAGTATTTGGGAATCTTTTCTTTTTTCTTTTTTATTTTTGGTTTTTGGAATAGTATTATTATTAAAAGAAGTAAATATGATGAGTACTTTTATTGTGGCACTTGGCTTTTTTTGTTTATTATTTGGAGGAATTTCCTTTATCCATTTTTTTAGAATGGAACAAAGTATTCGTAAATATCGTAATGATTTTACACAAGGTTTAATTCTTTTTCTTTTTGGAGGAATTGCAATATTAAAAAGCGAAGAATTGGTATCCATGTTGACATTTATGGTAGGAATTTATTTGATTTATAAAAACGTGAAACGAATTGAGATTTGTATGTTTTTAAATGATAATCAAGAAGCAATTTGGCGTTATTTAATGGGATTAAGTGGTATCGGTATTTTCTTGGGATTATTTGTGATTTTAAATCCTTTTTCAGATATTCAATTTACGATGATCTTGGGGGTTTGTATTTTAATAGCAGAAGGATTAACTTTATTGCAAAATGGGGCCATATTGATTAAAATGAGGAAACAAAATGAAAAGTAAGCAACAACAAAGTAGTTTGGTAACTTGGTTATTTAGTCTTCCTTTTCGTATTTTATTTAGTCGTTTTACGTTAGCTATCTTGGCATTAACGATTCAAGTGGCTATTATTTATTTTGGAGCCGTTTTCTTTTCTAAATATATGTTATGGTTATTTGGAGGAGCAACCATACTTGGCTTGATTTTGGTTATTTATATTATTAATCAGTCGGATAATCCTTCTTTTCAAATTTCCTGGATTATTTTGATTTTAGTTTTTCCAGCATTGGGAGTTTTTATATATTTATTTGTTAAATTACAAATTGGAGTGTATTCCATTTCCAAACGATATGAGAAAATAAATCAAGAAATGGCTTTTTATCAACCACAAGATGAAACAACTTTACATGTTTTAGAAAATAAAGATCCTTTAGTAGCTAATTATGTGAAATATATGAATCATGTTAGCAAATATGCTATTTATCAAAATACAACTTCTACTTATTTTCCTTTAGGAGAAGAAGCTTTTTTGAAATTATTAGAAGATTTAAGAAATGCGAAAGAATATATATTTTTAGAATTTTTTATTGTAGCAAAAGGGGTTATGTGGAATGCTGTTTTAGAAATTTTAAAACAAAAAGTAAAAGAAGGAGTAATTGTTCGTATGTTATATGATGGAACTTGCTCTTTTACTCTTTTACCACATGATTATCCTTTATATTTAGAAGATTATGGAATTCTTTGCAAAGTATTTAATCCAGTTGTACCAGTAATATCGACGCAATATAATAATCGTGACCATCGTAAAATTGTAGTGATAGATGGGAAAATTGCTTATACAGGAGGCGTAAATTTAGCCGATGAATATATCAACCATATTGAGCGATTTGGTCATTGGAAAGATAATATGATCCGACTTGAAGGTGAAGCGGTTCGTGGTTTTGTTTTAATGTTTTTAGAAAATTGGCAGATTAATGAAAAAGAAGAGACAGAGTATCAATCGTTTTTGCCTGTAACGTCACAAATAACTTCATCTAGTTTTGTATTACCATTTGGAGATAATCCATTTGATAAATTTCAAGTGGGAGAAGTGACTTATTTTCACATTTTGCAAACTGCTAAGAAATATGTTCATATTATGACTCCTTATTTAATATTAGATCATGAAATGTTAAATACGATACGTAATGTTGCTTTAAGTGGAGTGGAGGTTATATTATTGCTTCCTCATATTGCTGATAAAAAAGCTGTATATTATATGGCTCATACTTATTATAAAGACCTTTTAAAAGCTGGAGTGAAAATTTATGAATATACACCTGGATTTGTTCATGCTAAGATGTTTGTAAGTGATGATGAAAAAGCTGTCATCGGTTCGGTAAATTTAGATTTTCGAAGTTTGTATTTAAATTTTGAAGATGCTGTTTATATGTATCAAGATCCAACTATTTTAAAAATGGAAGAAGATTTTCAAAATACTCTTTCAATGAGCCAAGAAATAACTTGGGAAGTGGAAAAAGAATTTTCTTTAAGAAAAAAATTTATTGGTCGAATATTAAGAGTATTTGCACCACTTATCTAGTTTAAATTTTAAACTTTTGGAATAAATTTTTATAGGTGATTCTATGAAATATTTATTCCTTTTTTTAAAAGGACTTTTGATTGGAATTGGAAAAGTGATTCCGGGAGTAAGCGGGAGTATGATTGCGATTGTTTTGCATGTTTATGAAGAAGCCATTTACGCAATTAACCATTTTTTTCAAGATTGGAAACGTTATTTTCTCTTTTTGGGCAGTTTAGGAATTGGAATTTTTGTGGCAACTATTTTATTTAGTAATGTCATACTCTTTTTTTACCACCATTATTATTTATGGACGATGTTTCTCTTTTTGGGACTTATTTTAGGTACAGTTCCATCGTTACAAAAAAATATTTCTTTTCAAGGTCTAAAGTTAAAATTCTTTTTTCTTCTATTTTTTCTTTTGCCTTTTGGTATTTCTTTTTTTTCTTTTTCTGAATTTCATATGACAAATTCTATTTTTTCTTTTCTTATCCTTTTTTTCTTAGGTGTTTTAGAAGCCCTAACGATGATAGTACCAGGAATTAGTGGAACAGCGATTTATATGATGCTAGGAGTTTATTCTTTTATTTTAGATTTGTTTGGAAATCCATTTGCAAATCTTTTTTGGACAATTTCTTTTGGAAGTGGTTTATTTGTTGGAGTTATCGTAGTTAGTAATTTTGTGGAATATTTATTTGGCTTTCATCGTAAATTATTTGAAGTATCTATTTTGGGTTTATTGTGGAGTAGTATTCTTTATCTGTTTTTATCAGTAGTTTCTTATTTAAATTTTGGAAATGTATTTGGAGTTTTGCTGCTTTTTGTATTTGGGTTTGGAATTAGTTATGTAATGTCAAAACAATGATGTTTTTAATGATATAAAAAAATCTCAATTGAGATTTTGAATGTTAGGTATTCTTTTTTAATAAATAATAATTAGATTGGATATCTTCTTTTATTTCTAGAAGAGGTTCAGCAGTTTTAAAATCAGTGTTATCTAGTACTTTTTGTAGTAATTCTTCTGTATTTAACCAATTTTTAATACATAAGATGATTTCTTTTTGTTGTTTTAATTCTTGATCTTGTTTTAGTCTTTGGAAGTCATAAATTTGATGATTAATAATGAGACTTTTTTCGTATGTCATAAATTCTGGCATAGAAGTTAAATGTGTAAAATAATTGTCAAAGATATAAATAAAGTGTTTTTCTTGATGTTTGGTAGCTAAATTTTGTACAGTTTCATAGTTTTGATAAAGATAAGTTGGAGTTTGGGTAAATAAACCATAGCTTGTAATTAAAATGATGATTCCCAAGGTGAGTGGTAATGTATGTTTATAATTAATTTTAGATAAGAAAAAGACGATTGTCATACTCATAACAGGATATAACATCATAATATATCGTGAGGTATAATTTTCTCCAAGAAATGGAGCTATTTTCGAAATAATAAATATATAACCTAAAATAGGTAGAAGACAAATTAAAAATGGGATGGAGAAAATTTTAGAAAGTTTTTTTCTATTAATATAGAGAAATATGGACAGTCCAGCTAAAATTCCTATAAGGAAAAAGAGTGGGATACTATATGCACTTCTTGAAGCATTTAAATAATAAAGAAGAAATTCAAGATAAGTTTTGGTATGATCTTGGGAAGCGCCAAGACCACGATAAGAAAAGAAGATGTCTATAATACAATTTGGAAATAAAATGATACCGATTAGTGCAGATAAAGCATGAATCCAAAATAAATTTTTTAATTCTAACCATTTTTTCTTTTTAACTAGTATAAAAAGAAAGATAAAAAAGATTAAAACTACGTAGATACAGAAGTAGTATTGGGTTAAGAATCCCCCAATGATGATTAGACTCCATATGCATTTTTCTTTTTTGGATAATTGACCTTTTTTATGCCAAAATTTTAATGCATAGTATAAATACCATACAGCAAAGCAAGCGAGCATCATATACATTCTTTGAAACATGACGGTGCTTATTGCTCCCATGCTACCACCGTAGAGAAAAGCACTAATTAGAGCCCATTTTTTATTTCGTAAACGGATCATGATTTGATAAATACCAATTAAAGTTAGAATAAATAAAGTTAAATTCATAAAAAATCCAATATATTTACTGAAATTGTTTAAATAAAAGCTAGAAAATATATGAAGAAGATTATAAAACATAGGTGGATGAATATCACGCCATTCGTTATACCATATCGAGAAAAAGTTCAAAAGATCTTCTTTTTGGACGGTTATATATTCTTTTGCTTCTTCTTTGGTTTTCCATTTGGGAATTTCGGCTTTTAAAATTGGATCAAATTCTTCTTGAAATTGATTTTCATTAATTAAAAATTGGATAAGTCCCGTAATTTGATTTGGAAACGGTCTTTTTAAGATGTTTTGAAATAAGTAATCATTTTGAACTTCAGCATAACCATAAGGACGATAAACATTATCGTATTTATAATTACTTGCGCCATATGAATACATTTCATCTTCATGAAATCCTTTCTTTTGGGTAATAAAATAGCCCATGATTCCAGATAAAATTATGATTAAAAGAATTATTTCTTTATTTTTTTGACACCATTTTAACATTGTAATCACTTCCTAGCGTTATTATACCAAAATAATCCAAAAAAGGTGAAAATATTGCCAATTAAAAGTGACGAATTTGTAATTGCAATTTGTAGTATTTTGTACTATAATGTATTTGTACTAATACAAGTAGTACGATTATATAATTAAAGAAAAGGGGGATACTATGATTGATATAGATTATCAAAGTCGCACGCCGATATATGTACAGATTGTGAATGAAATTGAGAAATGTATTATTCATGGCAAGTTAAAACCGGAGGATCAAATGCCTAGTATTCGTGAGTTAGCAAGTGAATTGGGAATTAATCCAAATACGGTTAAAAAATCATATTCAGAGTTAGAAAACAAAAATATTATTAAAAGTATTTCTACAAAAGGAACTTTTATTACTTCTAAAATAGAAGAGATTGTGGAAGAAAAAATAAATACATCTTTTGGGGTTATTCAAAAAGAAATTGATGAATTAAAAATGCTTGGTTTTACGCTAGATGAGATTAGAGAAAGGATAAAATAGGTGTTTTAGATGTTAGTAATATTATATTATATTATTTTTTCCATTACATTTGTATATGGAATGTATTTTGCTATTACGGGTTTATTTGGTTTTAAGAATTATCATAAAAGTTTATTTGGAAAGCATAAACCAAAGCATAAATTTGGGATTGTAGTTCCTACACGTAATGAAGAGCAGGTCATTGGAGCTTTAATTAAAAGTTTACAACATCAGAATTATCCAAAGGATTTGTATGAAATTTTCGTTGTTCCAAATAATTGTACCGATAATACTGAAAAAGCGGCGAGAGAGGCTGGAGCAACAATTATAAATTGTACTGTTCCAGTAAAATATAAAGCAGATGCTTTAAAGTTTACTTTTCAGCAATTAGAGAGTCGAAAAGATATTGATGCATATGTCGTTTTTGATGCAGATAATCTTGTCCATCCAGACTTTTTAGCTCGTATGAATGATGCACTTTGTGAAGGGGTTTTAGTAGCTCAGGCATTTCGAGATGCTAAAAATATGGGAGATAACTGGATAACAGGTGGATATACTTTATTCTATTTTATTCAAAATTTCTTTTATAATCGAGCAAGAATGAACTATTCTGGGTCAGCAACAATTAATGGAACTGGGTTTATGATGCGCAAAGAGGTTGTTAAAGATGGTTTTAATACAAAAACGATTACAGAAGATAGTGAGTTTACGGCTCAATGTGCGATCCGAGGAATTCAAGTAGCATTTGTAGAAGAAGCTATCACTTATGATGAACATCCTATTACGTTTAAAGAAAGTTGGAAACAGCGAAAGAGATGGACAAGTGGAACATTAAATTGTTTATCTCTTTATTGGAAAAAATTATTGACTAGTTTTGTTAAGAATGGGAATATTGCTTGTTTTGATATGGTAATGATGTTTTTAGCACCAATTATGATGTTAGTTTCCTCTTTCTTATCAATTGTTTTAATTGTCTTTCATTTAGCTGGAGTGGAGCTATTCGATTTCTTCTCTTACTTATATGCTTCAGGCCTTTTATATTTCGTGATTTTTTATCTTCTAAGTGTTTTAATGAATGTGTTTGTTGTAAAATATAATCATAAGAATCCTAAAGATATTATTTCGGGTATTTTCTTATTTGGTTTATTCTTATTATCTTGGATTCCAATTAATATTGTTTGTTTGATTAAGAAAACAGATAATTGGGAGCAAATTAAACATGGTCGTAATGATGTGGATTTAGATAAATTATTGAATTAATCTTCGTATGGAAGATTTTTCTTTATTTTGGAGGTGAAAAAATGATAAAAGTTTTATTAGTGGAAGATGAAGAAGCTATTTTATTAGGTTTACAATATTGTTTAGAGCAAGAGGGTTTTCTTTGCTATTGTGCTCCGTGTGGGGAGGAAGCATTAAAGATTGCCTCCTTAAAAGAAATTGACATTGCTTTGCTTGATTTGAACTTACCAGATATGAATGGATTTCAAGTGATGGAGAATTTGCGAAAAATGAAAGATTTTCCTGTTTTATTTTTAACTGCGAATTTAGAAGAAGTTTCGATTGTAAAAGGGTTAGATATGGGAGCAGATGATTATATAACGAAACCATTTAAAACTAGAGAACTTATTAGTCGTATGCGAGCTGTATTACGAAGAAAAAAGAAGAATGTAGGTAATTTGATTCATCTTGGGAAGGTTGTAATTGATTTAAATTCGGCCAAAGTTCTAAAGGATAATAAAGATGTTATGTTAACAGCACTGGAATATAAAATATTGTTAACATTAGCTTTAAATCCAAATATGGTTTTTACACGAGAAAAAATATTAGCTGATATTTGGGATGTGAATGAAGAATATGTAAATGATAATACACTCACTGTTTATATAAAACGGATTCGAGAAAAGATTGAAGATGATGTAAATCATCCAAAGATTATTATTACGGTACGAGGCGTAGGTTATAAAGTGGGGGATGATTTTTGAAATTTTGGCAGTTATATAAAAAGGAGTTAATTGCTTTTGTTGTTTGTTTTGGCTTAGGGCTTAGTTTATCTATCCTTTTGTCTTTACAATTAAATCATAAATATAAAGAAAGCTTTTTAGAAAATAATGCTTTTATAATAAATGAAATCTTGGAGCATCATCCTGAATTAGAGTATGAAATTATGAGTTTTTTTAAAAATCCTAATCCAAATTATAGTTTGGATAAATTGAAACAATATGGCTTTTTAGATCATGAAGTATTATCTTATTTGACTTTTGTGAGGGATTTAGAGCAATATACGAAGCAGTTGGTTCGTCTTGCTTTTTTTGTTACTTTTGGGTTATTTTTTATAATTGTTCTTATTTTTTATATTGAAAAATATCGCCGAATTCATAATATTAATGATTATTTATTTCGGGTGTTGCAGAATGATTATAAAGTGGATTTGAAAGATTATCGAGAAGATAGTATTAGTATTTTAAAAAGTGATCTATCAAAAGTAACCAATAAACTTCGGAGTATTAGTGAAAGCTCATTAGCTTCTAAAAAAGATTTGGAACGGTTAATGTCTGATATTTCCCATCAACTTAGAACTCCTTTAACCAGTCTTTCTATTATTAATGAAGCCCTAAGTTCAAATACTATTTCAAAACAACAAGAGCGTCTTTTTTTGCAACAGCAAAAAGAACAATTAGCTCGTATGGAATGGTTAATTGTAACTCTTTTGAAAATGAGTCAGATTGATAGTGGCACGATTTTATTTCAACTTCAAGAAACATCTGTTTATCAGATGATTGAAGATGCTTTTAAACCTTCTTTAATTCCGTTAGAATTAAAAAATATCAAAACTGAAATTAAAATGGACTCTAAATTAACTTGTATGTTGGATTATCATTGGACTTTAGAGGCATTTGTGAATTTAATTAAAAATGCGATGGAGCATACAAAAGAAAATGGTTCGATTGTTATTTCTGCTAATGATAATCCAATGTTTGTTGAGATTATCGTTGAAGATAATGGCACTGGAATTGCAAAAAAAGATTTACCACATATTTTTGAACGTTTTTATAAAGGTAATACGAAATCTGAAAGTATAGGTATAGGCCTTAATTTGTCAAAAACTATTATTGAACGTCAAAATGGAACGATTCGTGTTGAAAGTGTGGAAGGTAAGGGAACTAAATTTATTATTCATTTTTTTAAAGTAACTGTTTAATTTATGATGAAATTTTTAAGTTTTTTTTGTATAATAGTTTAAAAGGGTGGACTTAATGAAGAAACTAGAACAGACAATTTTAATTGTTATGATTATTACCTGTGTTGGAATGTGTTTTGGTAGTGTTTTAATTGCCTTTACGCGATTAGATAATGAGAAACCAAAAAATCCAAATCCTTCTGATATTCAAAATATTGTATTTCAAGACCGAGAGGAAATTGAAATTAATCTAATATTAAATCAACAGTTATATCCGGCTTTAATGCATGGGCGAGAATTTTCGGTATCTAGTTTTTCGCGCAATTTTTCCTTTTTAAAGAATGAAGAAGATCAGTTTTATTTTGTATTTGAACTGTTAAAAATCAAAGAATTAATTGATATTTCTTGTCACAAAGAGGAAGAGCTGAATGAATCACGTTGCCAGATGAAAGAATATGATTTTCAAAATTATGCGAAACAAATTTTAGGACGAACGATTAATTGGAACTTAATTGAAAATAATAAAATTGTGAAAGAGGGCGAAATGGTTTTTTGTGATGAATTTTTAAATAAACAAAAATCATTTCAATTGCGTTTTTCTACATTGACACGTAAAGGGGAAAATTATTTGTTAACGCTTCAATTATATACGAGTGTGCAAGATGAAAAAATTAATTATTCTTTGATTGAATCTTGGGGGAATACCGATTATATTTCTCAAAAATATTTGTATGGGTCTATTTTGATTCAGTATAAAATGGTGGAAGAACAAAAAGTGATTACTACAATTTCTTATGAGAAACTGTAGTTTTTTCTTGTGACGAAATTGTCATTTTAAAAGTCACTTCTTTGTCATAGAAATATATTACAATGGTAAAAAGAAAGGAAGATGTCTATGGAAATTTTAAAAGTAGAACATTTATGTAAAACGTATGGAGAAAAAAATACCTTAGTAAAAGCATTGGATGATGTAAATTTTACTGTGGAAAAAGGAGAATTTGTGGCAATTGTAGGAGCGAGTGGAAGTGGAAAATCAACTCTTTTGCATATTTTGGGTGGAGTAGATAAGCCGACTAGTGGACATGTGTATGTGAATGATAATGATGTTTTTTCCTTTAATGAAACTCATTTGGCTATTTTTCGGCGGCGTCAGGTTGGACTTATTTATCAGTTTTATAATTTAATTCCTATTTTAGATGTAAAAGAAAATATGGAGTTACCTATTTTATTAGATAATAAAACTCCTGATAAGGCTTATTTGAATGAGTTGATTGAGACTTTAGGTTTAAAAGAAAGAATTCATCACTTGCCAAATGAGTTATCAGGAGGCCAGCAACAACGTGTTTCAATTGGAAGGGCATTGATGAATCATCCTGCTTTATTGTTGGCGGATGAACCTACAGGAAATTTAGATAATAAGGCAAGTAAGGAAATTATGGAATTGTTGGAAATTAGTAATAAGAAGTATGAACAAACAATTATTATGATTACGCATGATCAAAATTTAGCTATGCATGCCAATCGCATTATCACAATTGATGATGGCAAAATTATTAAGGACGAAAAGGTGAAATAATATGAAAATTTTAAATCGTTTGACTATCAAACATTTAAAAATGAATCCTAAACGAACCATTGTAACCATTATGGGAATTGTATTATCTATGGCTTTGATGCTTGGTTGTGGTCTTTTGGCTTCAAGTTTTATTGAAGCCATGAAAACAGATACAATTCGGGATCAAGGAGCTCATCATGTTACATTTTTAGATATTACAAAAGAGCAAGCTCAAATGATTGAAAATAATTTAAATGTAGAGGATTCTTATTTTTATTCGACGATTGGTTTTGCTCCATTTGAAGATTCTATTAATTCTTCTAAGCCATATTATTATATTGCGGGTGGTTCTTCTAAATTTTTTGATCATATGGAGTTTGTAGAAGGAAGAGCACCAGAAAATGAGAACGAAATTGTTATTTCGGATCATATTTCTGCTAATGGTGGAAAAAATATCCATGTAGGAGATATTCTTACCTTAAATGTGGGATCAAGGCTTTATGATGGAGAGATAATATATCAAAATAAAAATTATGATGAAGCGATTCCAGATCAAATTATTCAAACTAAAGAAAAAAAATATAAAGTTGTAGGAATTATTCATAGAAGTTATACTGAGGACTTTACGGCAGCTGGGTATTCGCTTTTTACAATGAATAATACCTATTCTGATAATAATTTTCTGTTAATTCAGTTTAAGAAGCCAAAAGATGCTTTTCAAATTGGGCAAGATATGACGGAATACATAGGCTTGGATGCTTCAAAACTGGATTATAATACGAGTTTACTTTATTATTACGGAGCAACTAAATATAGCAATGTCAATCAATCTATTTTAGAAGTTCTTTGTATTGCTTTAGGTTTATTATCTGTTGGATGTATTATTGTTATTTATAATTCTTTTGCGATTTCTACTATGGAACGAAAAAAACAATTTGGACTTTACGCTAGTATTGGGGCGACAAAACGACAAATTCTACATACTGTATTTTTTGAAGCTTTTGTAGTAGGGACAATTGGAATTTCTTTAGGAATTATAGGTTCTTTCGTAGGAATTTATATTGTTTTACAAATTTTAAATTATCTTTTATCTAGTGTTTGGAATTATCATTTTGAATTAGTTCTCAATTGGATATATATTTTGATACCTATTTTCTTTATGGTTTTAGTTATTTTCTTTTCTGCATTTATTCCTGCAAAAAGAGCCAGTAAGGTTTCTCCTATTGTAGCTATTCGAGAGAATGATGATATTAAAATGCCGCGAAGAAAACTTCGATCACCAAAATTTATTACGTGGATTTTTGGAATAGAAGGGGAACTTGCTTTTAAAAATATGAAACGGAATAAGCGGAAATATCGAATTACGGTTTTGTCTTTGTTTATTAGTATTGTGTTATTTTTATCTTTTAGTGCTTATTTAGGATATGGTGTTTCTTCTATGAATTCATTAGATCGTTATTCTTATGATATTGAAGTAAGTAGTTATCGTGAAACTAATATTGTGGATCAATTGAAAGAAATTCAAACCGATGCTCGAGTTGACAGGTCTAGTATTTTCTTTTTAGATTTTGTTTTTATTCCATTTGAACCTTCTTATTACGTTTCAGCTTATGAAAATTATAAAAAGACTATGAATTCCCCTGTGGAGACAGTTAATCTTTATGTTTTAAGTGATTCAGACTTTTTAGAGTATGCGACTCAAGTTTCAGCTTCTCCTCAATCTGTATTGCTTGTAAATCATGGACAAATCATTTCTTACAAAAATAATGAAAGATATTCTTATCAAGGAAAAATATTTCAAAAGGAGTTTTCAGAGTTTAAAGTGTGTCAAGAACACATTACAGAGAATGAAAATGCAGAGCCTACTTATGATTGTAATAATATCGTATCAAATGTTAAGCAAGTTTCAGAAGCTCCTGAATTGTTTCAACATCTATTATATGATAATCAAATTGTAGCATTTGTAAGTGAATCTACTTATCAAACTGTTTTTGAACCAATATCTATTTTAAAAAATAAGTATTATAGTTTATTTATTCGTTCTAGAGAATATGAAGAGCTGTATCAATCTCTTTCTAAGCAGAATTCTTATTTAAATGTGTTTTCGCCACAAATAATTTATCAGGAAGAAAAAAACATGGTTTTAGCTATTAAAATACTATTATACGGATTTATTTCCCTCGTAACTTTAATTGGGGTTACAAGTGTTTTTAATACCATACATACCAGTATTAATTTACGGCGTAAAGAATTTGCGATGTTACGGAGTATGGGACTAACTCCTAATGGTTTTAATAAAATGATTTTATTTGAAAGTTTATTCTTTGGATTAAAATCTTTGGTGTTCGGATTACCTGTTTCTTTTGGTTTTATTCTTTTAATTCATAATTCTATGAGTGGATTTGGAGAACGAGACAGATTATTAATTCCATGGACGGCTGTTATGATAGCTATTTTAGGTGTATTTATCGTTGTATTATTAGCGATGGGTTATTCGGTTCACAAAATTAAAAAAGAGAATATTTTAAATGCGATTCGAGATGAAAATATTTAATTTTGATCAATACAGAAATGTATTGATTTTTTTAGTAAATAAAAATTGTTTAGTAGATTGTCGTTTCTTTTGGTTGAAGATTTCTTCCTTTTTTTGGCACTTCTTGTTATAATAAAAATGGTGATGGTTTTGAAAAGTATCAATTTGCGGCGAATCTGTGCTTATTTGTTTGATTTAATTTTTATTAGTATGATAGCTTCTTGTCTATCTTTTCTTCCTTTTTTGGCAAATAGTCAAAAAAATTATCAAAATTCATTGGATGAACTTTATGAATTACATGAAGCATATACGCGTAATGAAATTACTGAGCAAGATTATGAATTGCAATATATTCCACTTTCTTACCAATTAAATCGAGATAATATGAGTTATACTATTTTAAATGTAGCTTTAATATTAGCATATTTTGGAGTATTTCAATGGCAAATGAGAGGTCAAACATTAGGAAAGAAGATGCTGAAGATTCGGGTGCGAGCTGTGGACGCTTCAAAAGAAGTAGGTTTTTTTTCTTATTTCTTTCGAGCAGTTATTTTAAATAATGTTGTAGTTACTTTGTGCCAATTGGGTGTGATTGGATTTATGACGGCTGATCGTTATTATACAATTTATCAAAATATTAATTTGGTAGGTTATATTTTACTTTACATTATTGTTTTCTTTGTTTTGATTCGATCTGATTCTCGAGGATTACATGATTTGTGTTGTGGTACCATCGTAGTACAAGAAAATGAAGGAAATGTTTCAAAAGAAGAAACGGTTATTATAGCCAAAAAAAATACAAAATCTAATAAGTAAGTTTTGTATTTTTTTTCTCTTTTTTTAAAGTGGTTTGATAAAATTCTAAAAAGGCTTGATATAGATTATAAACATCGTTTTTTCCAATACATTCTATAGAGGAATGCATTGCTAGTTGTGCTAATCCAATATCAATGGATGTTACACTAACATGTCTTAGAGAAATACCAGATAGTGTACTACCGGTGGTCATATCATTTCTCGATGTACTATCTTGATAAGGAACTTTTGCTTTTTGACAGATTTGTTTAAAAATGGATGAAGATAGAGCATCTGTGGTACTATCTATTTCTTTGCTGATAACAATTCCTTCATTTAAATAAGTTTTATTGGTTGTGTCTCCTAAATCTGGATGATTTGGATGAATTGCGTGGGTATTATCTGAACTAATTATAAAAGATTGATAAAGACTTGTTGAAATATCAATTTTTAAAGAAGCGGCAATTTTTTTTAAAGTATCCATTAAGAAGTTTGAATCTGCGCCTTCTTTTGTCAAAGAGCCGATTTCTTCGCTATTAAATGTACAAAATACATTGATGTTTTGTTCATTTGATATTTTTAAAAATGCTTTTAAAGCTGCATAGGTACTCGTTAGATTGTCAATTCTTGGAGATAATAATAGATCTTTTTTTTCACCAATTATTTGGGGTTCTTCACAGTTGTATAAAAGAAGATCATAATCTAGAATTTCATCTTTTTTAATATTAAGTTGTTTTGCAATCATCTGACGAAGAATATCTTTTTCTTCTTTTAAGCCAATGATAGGGATTAAATCGACTTGTTTATTTAAATCCAAACTTGTATTGGCTTTTTCATTTTGATGAATTGCAATACTTGGAATGACTAAAAGAGGAGATTGTAAGTCAATGATTTTGCTTTCTAGGGTATTTTCTTTTTTTAAAATGATTCTTCCAGCTATGGATAAAGGACGGTCGAGCCATCCGTAATTTAGTAGTCCCCCGTAAGGCATAACATTTATTTTTAAATAACCATTTTCGAATATTTCGTTTTGAGGCTTAATTAAAAGAGCTGGAGTGTCTGAATGAGTAGTGATAATGTTAAATCCGTTTTGATAATGTTTACCTATATGAAAGGCAATACAAGATGAATCATTTCGACAAATAAAATATTTTCCTGCTGTTAATTTCCAGCTATCTTCTTCGAATAGTTCTTGAAATCCTTGGTTTTCTAGCTCTTTTTTGATTTCTTCTTTAACTGTATAGGTACAAGTTCCACGCTTGATAAAATCAAGCAAATCTTTGGTATATTTTTCTTTTTGCATATTTATCACTTTTTTATTTTTTCCAACTCTTTTAAAAATATTCTTGTTTTTTAATTTTTATTTTGGGATAGCTAAAGAGTTCTTGAATTTTCGTTTGTAATAGTATGATCTATTAATTGATTTATGTTTTCTTTTAATAACAATAATATTTTTTTGGTTGTTTCTAATACTTCTTTTTCTTCTAATTCTAAAAATTCAGCTATTTTTTGATTTGAATAAATTTTTCCATTTATACATCCAAATTTTAAGGTGAAAATAATTGCTTCTTTTAGGGAAATAGACGACAGTAATTGAAAAAAATTTTGTGTTTGAAGCATTTGGCAAATTATTTGATAATTTTGTTTTGTACTTTCATTGTTTGGAGAAGAGACAGATTGCATTTTTAATAAAACTTTAGAAGTTTTTTGTTCTATATTTTTATTTTCTTTTGTAGCATTTTTAAGAATTCGCTTCATTTTTGGAAGTAACTTTCCATAGTATAAATCTCTTTGTTCATTGTTCCATTCATCGTTTTTTTGTGGTTCTTTTTCTAAATCGTTTCCAAAACGAAGGTTAAAGATTTTTTTCTCTTCTTCTGATAAGCTTTCAATCATTTGATTAATCTGTATTTTGGAATATTGATTAAAATATTCATAAATAGTTTGGGTTTTTCTTGGCATAGCTTTTTTTCCTTTCTCTTTTTGGGTTAATTTTGGATTTTGTTCTAATTCTTTTTTTAATATTTTTAGTATTTGCTTTATTAATCTTGATACCTGAGATTGTGATACATTTAATTTTTTAGCAATTTGTTTTTGCGTTTCTGGTTTTTGATTATATAAGCCAAATGCTAAAGTGATAATTTGTTGATCTCTTTTATTTAATTTTTCGATTACTTGATATAGAATTTGATAACTTTCTTTTTTTTCATAATCTTTTACTAAATTTTGGGTATTATCTGGTAAAGTGTCTTTTAATTCTAGTTTTTTTTCCTCTATATTTATTTTTTGATCTAGACTATCTACCTTTAAATGCTTTTTGTTTTTTCTTAAAAACATTAATATTTCGTTATCAATGCATCGGATGGCATAAGTAGAAAAGTTTATCTTTTTATTTATATCAAATGTATCAACTCCTTTAATTAAACCTATTATTCCTACGGATACCAGTTCGTTTGTATCATATGGGGTATTTAAAAATTTGGTTAGTACGCGATTTATAACTAGTTTTAAATTGTGATTGATAATGATTTCTCTTGCTTCTTGATCACCTTTATGATATTTTTCGAAATAGTTTAGTAATTCTTCTAAATTTAATATATTTGGAAGTTTGGATTGAATAAATAAATTGTAGTTTGTCATTTCATCACCTATAAAATTGGTTTTATTCTAGCATTGGATGATTTTTTTAAATTAAGTTTTAGTATTAAAAAACAATAAAAATATTTTTTTGTTTGTTAGAAATTTGTATAAAATATTTTTTTAATTAAGAGAGAATAATTCGCTTTATTTTGCATAAAAATAAGTAAAAATATTGCAATTTAGATGAATTTTATAGTATAATCTAAAGGCATTAGAGATTGGGAGTGTAGAAATGAAAAAAACAAAAATTGTTTGTAGTATTGGACCAGCAAGTAATGAAGTAGATGTAATGGAAAAAATGGTTTTAGCTGGTATGAATATTGCTAGAATTAATTTTACACATGCAACTTTGGAAGAAAGACAAAAAGCATGTGATTCAGTTAGAGAAGTGAGAAAAAGAACTGGTGTAAATGTCGCAATATTATGGGATACAAAAGGACCAGAATTTCGTTCTGGAATGATGGAAAATGATGCTATAGAGTTAGTTTCGGGAAAGACAATTCGCATTGTGAAAGAAATGGTTTTAGGAACGAGTGAACGGTTTTCTGTAAATCATCCTGAAGCTTTAGATTCTTTAAAACCTGGTGATGATTTTTATTTAGAAAATGCCAAAATGAAATTAAAAGTGATTAGTACAGAAGAGGACGGCGTTACTTGTGAAATAGTGAATGGTGGAGTTCTTGGAAATAAAAAAAGTTTGAGTGTTCCAGGAGTGGATTTAGATATTCCTTATGTTAGTGATTTAGATCGCGAAGATATTAAATATGCCTGTGAACATGGAGGAGAGTTTTTAGCTATTTCTTTTGTATCAACACCAGAAAATGTTTTAGAAGTAAAAGAAATTTTAAAAGAATATGGTAGAGAAGATATCCAAATTATTTGTAAAATAGAAAATCAATTAGGACTTGATAATTTGGAAAAGATTTTAGAAGTTTCGGACGGAGCGATGGTGGCACGTGGAGATTTAGGTTCTGAAGTACCAAGTGAGATGTTACCTGTTATTCAAAAAAGTATGATTAAGACTTGTCGTCGTATGGGCAAAATTTGTATAGTAGCAACGGAAATGTTAGAAACTATGATGGAAAATATGCGTCCGAAAAGAGCGGAAACAAGTGATATTGCGAATGCGGTTTTGGATGGAACGGATGCAGTAATGTTATCTGGAGAAACAACAGTTGGAAAACATCCAATTGAAACGGTTGCCGCTATGGCCAAAATTTGTGAAACGACAGAACGTTATGCTGAATTTGATTATACTGCTGAAAATAAAAAATTGGATAATGTTACAATAGCGATTGCTAATACGGTGGTTGATACATCCGATCGTTTAGATGCAAAATTAATTTGTGCTGCTACAATTAGTGGACATACTGCTCGTGTTATTAGTAATTTGAAACCAAAAGCTCCAATTTTAGCGTTAGCACCTGATGAAAAAACTGGTCGTCGTTTAGCATTAAATTATGGTGTATATTCGACTATTTTACCTGTTATGAATTCTACAGATGAGGTTTTATTAAATAGCATTGCATCTGCAAAAGAATTTATGCAATTAGAGCAGGGAGATCTTGTTATTTTGACAGGTGGCTTCCCAAATAATGAAGTTTCTAGAACTACTAATTTGATGAAAATTGAAGTTATTGATTAAAAAAACAGCAATTTGATGTGAACCTCAATTAGGAGATATTAATAAAAAAGATTCTAAAAAGTAGAATCTTTTTTTAATTGAAAATGTAATATATTTGTGTTATAGTAATTCGAAAAAAAGGGGCGAGGTAATGTATCCGGATGAATATGTTTTATTTCAAAAGATATTAAAAGATAAAGGGTTGGAATCTTTAAATAATAAAAGATTGGCCAAAAGAAGTTATATTAAAATGTTAGAAATTTTAGATTTACCTTATTGGGATGAAAAAGATGAACAAGGAAAATATATTTTTCGAGATTTATTAATTTCAAGTATATGGAATAGTAATGTAGATCAAATAAAATCCATTTTAAGTTTATCAAAATGGAGGGATACCGATCAAGAAGAAACCCTAATTTTCAAAGATTTATTAACTTCCAATATATGGAATAGTAGTATAGATCAAGTCCAAGCGATTTTAAGTATACTAGAATGGAAGAAAACTGATCAAGAAGGAAACCTAATTTTCCGAGATTTATTAACTTCCAATATATGGCATAGTAATGTAGATCAAATCCAAGCGACTTTAAGTTTACCTTATTGGGATGAAAAAGATAAACAAGGAAAATATATTTTTCGAAATTTATTAACTTCCAATATATGGAATAGTAATGTAGATAAAATACAATCCATTTTAAGTTTAACTTATTGGGATGAAAAAGATGAACAAGGAAATCTAATTTTCCGAGATTTATTAACTTCCAATATATGGAATAGTAATGTAGATCAAGTTCAAGCGATTTTAAGTTTACCTTATTGGAATGAAAAAGATGAACAAGGAAAATATATTTTCCGAGATTTATTAACTTCCAATATATG
>JAAVZT010000010.1 GCA_022791775.1 Bacilli bacterium | reverse complement strand
GAGGGTCGAATTAGTGCCATCATGTTTAAAAGTCGCACCACGGAATTAAAATTTACGCCAGAAGATGGAAAAAAAGTATTAGTGGAAGGCCGAATATCTTGTTATCCAGCTCAAGGAACTTATCAAATATATGTTGATAATATGGAAGAAGATGGCCTTGGTAATTTATATATTTTATATGAAGAACTTAAAAGGAAGCTAAAACAAGAAGGTTTATTTGAAGAATCACATAAAAAACGAATACCAAAATATCCACAAAAAATTGGAATCGTAACCGCTCCTACTGGTGCTGCCATCAAAGATATTTTAAGTACATTAAAAAGAAGGTATCCTATTTGTGAAACCATTTTATTTCCAGCTTTAGTTCAAGGTGTAAATGCCAAAGAAGATATTGTAAGACAAATAAAACGCGCCGAAAACTATGATCTAGATATTTTAATCGTTGGACGAGGTGGTGGATCCATCGAAGATTTATGGGCATTTAACGAAGAATGCGTGGCAAGAGCAATCTATGAATGCAAAATTCCTGTAATCAGTGCTGTTGGACATGAAATTGATTATACTATTTCTGATTTCGTAGCAGATTTACGTGCACCAACTCCAACAGGTGCAGCAGAAATGGCAGTACCGACAAGAAAAGAAGTAAAAGAAAAAATAGATTCTTTTCACATTCAAATTTGCCACCTTATAAATAAAATAATTCAAGAAAAAGAAAATAATTTGAAACAAATTAAAAACTCTTATTTGTTAAAAAATCCGAATATGTTATATGATATTAAAATTCAAAAATTAGACCAAATAAATGAACATATAACTCAATTTTTTATTCAATATTTAAAAGAAAAAAAACAATTATTACATCAACTTGAATCTTCCTATTTATTAAAAAACCCACAAATACTATATACAAACAAATTAGAAAAATTAAAATTAGTATGGGAAAATATTCAAAAAAATATATCCTATTATTTAAACCAAAAAGAACAAGTATTTAATTTACAAATGAATAATTTAAAATTGGTGAATCCTTTAAATTTACTAGAAAAGGGATACACATTAATTCAAAAAGAGAATCAATTAATTAAAGATTGCAATCATTTAAATATAAATGATATCATTTCTATAAAAATGAAAAATGGAAGCGTTAACGCTATTGTAAAGGAGATAAATAAAGATGGAAAAAACATTTGAAACAGCCATTATAGAATTAGAAAATATTATAAAAGAATTGGAAAGTGGAAATACTCCCCTTGAAAATGCTATTACAAAATACACCGAAGCAATGCAATTAGTAAAATTTTGTAGTGATAAACTAAATCAAGCAACTGAACAAGTTAATAAAACATTAGCTGAAAATGGGGAATTAAAACCTTTTATCTATCAAGAAGAAGAAAAATGATTAATGGCAATAATTGGATTTCTCCAGTTATTGTCATTTTTTTATCTTACAAAAAATCCATAATAATAACGTGAGGTGAAAAAATGAAAAAGAAATTTATTTTATTTCTATTAGGAATTAGTATTATAATAACTCCGTTCAACGTTTTTGCATACTCCGATCAAATCTTACTTGGGGGAGATAATATTGGAATACATATTGATAGCAAAGGAATTTTAATTATAGGATTTTATAAAGTAAATGGTGCATACCAAAAAGGTACACCTGAGATCGCTATCGGTGACCAAATTATTAAAGTCGCTAACGAAAAAGTTGAAACCATTAGCGAATTAACAGATGCAATTGAAAAAAACATAATCCAGGATCAAATAGAACTAACTTTAAAAAGAGAAGATAAAATATTTACGACAAATCTAAAAATTAGTGATATAGATGGAGTATATAAAACTGGACTATACGTAAAAGATGGAATTAGTGGTCTTGGCACACTGACATATATTGATCCAGGCACTAAAATTTTTGGAACTTTAGGACACGAAATTATAGAAAGTACTTCTAGTAAAAGAATAGAAGTGAAAACTGGGAGCATATTTGATAGTAAAGTAACTAAAATAATTAAAAGTGAAAACGGGAAAGTTGGAGAAAAAAATGCCCAATTAAACCAAGAAAACATTTTTGGAAAGATAGAAAAAAATACCCTTTATGGGGTCTTTGGAACATACACTGCACAGATTCCTAATAGTAAATTATATCAAGTCGGAAAACCAGAAGAAGTAAAACTAGGAAAAGCAAGCATATATACAGTTTTGTCCAACAATCAAATGAACGAATATGAAATAGAAATAACAAAAATAAATAAGAATTCTAATATTAAAAACATCACTTTTGAAATAACAGATTCCCGATTATTAGAAGAAACAGGAGGAGTAATTCAAGGGATGAGCGGAAGTCCAATTATTCAAAACAATAAAATTGTTGGAGCTGTAACACATGCAATTGTCGATCACGTCGAAAATGGATATGGCATCTTTATAACTACAATGCTTGAAGAAGGAGAAAAAAAATAATTTTTCTCTTTTTTTGTCGAATTATTGACAAGTATTTGTATTCTATTTGACAAATAAAAATACAAATACTATATTAAACATAGAGGTGATTTTATTGTACTGTGAACAGTGTGGAAAAAAAATAGATGATGATTCCAAATATTGTGAATTTTGCGGATGTAAAATCAAAAAGGAAGATAGCAATAATCTTACTTTAAAAGAAAGAAGAAAAAATGAACATAAAAATGAAACAAAGTATCTTTTCTTATTATTACTTTTTAGCATTTTTGGATATATCTTTTACCAAGAACTGAAATACTTTAATTCACCAGAAAATGCAATAAATCATTATTTAAAAGATTGGAAAAATAAAAATTATGACTCCATTTTAAACACTTTAAATATTGAAAATGAAGAATTTACATCTATTGAACAGTTTAAAAATGCATTTAACGAAAAACATGAATTCGAAATATCCGATTATCAAATTTCTCATTGCGAAACAGTAGAAGAAGAGAATGCTATTTGTTATATAACTTATCAAACTGAAAAAAACGATATTCAATATGAAAAAAAATATAAGTTAATAAAAAATGCAACGAATCGATTATGGATCTTCACAAATTGGTCCATCCAAAATGAAGAATATTTGCCACTCGAAGAATGGCATCTATATTTACCCAAAGACAGTATTGGCAAAATAAACAATATAGATTTATTACCATATCGAAGCAAAGAAAAAGACAAAACGGGATATGATTGTTATGTTATTCCAAAGATTTTTAAAGGAACCTACGAGTTATCCATTCAATTAAATAATGGCATGACAGTTAAAAACAAAGTGAAAATAAAGAATCAAAAATATAGTTATCAATTTTCGATTAATGATATAACCGAAGAATTTCAAGCTGAAATAAAAAAAATGGGCACTGAAATAATTCATACACTTTATAACGGAGTAGTTAGACAACAAAAATGGGAAGATTTAACTTCATCATACGATATTCAGAAAATCAAAAAAAATTATGAAACATTAAAAACAGAAATTACAAAAGAAATCAATTTAAAACACTTTCAAATTGTTGAAATGAAAGTAATAGGGCTTGAAATAAATGAAGAAGGGAAACTATATCTTTCTTTTCAAATGAATTATGATTATACCATTGAATATCAAGAAGGGGATAAAATAAAAAATCATCAAGGAAATAGTAA
Source organism: Bacilli bacterium (assembly GCA_022791775.1). Classification (GTDB taxonomy): domain Bacteria; phylum Bacillota_I; class Bacilli_A; order RF39; family UBA660; genus MGBC162267. Next base: position 4,442 of record JAAVZT010000010.1, on the reverse strand, counting down.
TGATACATTTTATTTAACAATGAAAAATATTGATTTAAAAGAAGTCGAAAAAATAGATAGCTTAGTATCTTATTTTTCCAAAAAATATTAATAAAGGAGAACTATTATGGTCAAATTTTGTAAACATTGTGGAAAAAAATTAAAAAGCGAAGAAGTCTGTAATTGCCAAACAAAAATCAAAAAAAACACAGAAAATACAGAGCTATTAAAAGCAACTGAAACAATAAAAAACGAAGTAAGTGATTCATACAAAAAATATTTAGAAAAATTCGGAGAACTTTGGAAAGATATATGGAGTCATCCAAAAAAAACTATGACCAGTTTTATGAAAGAAGAAGATAATACTTTAACAATATTAATTCTTATTATTACAAGTGTTCTAATTGGGTTATGTACTGTATCTTTCATTAAAGGCATCTACACAAACTATCTTCCAATGAATCAATTAATGAAATATTCAGAAACACCATATGTATGGAATATTAGTTATTTCAAAATATTACTATGTGTCTCAATTGGAGTATTTTTGAGTTATATTCTACTTGCAATAATATTTGATCTTGGGTTTGAAAAAATTAGCCAAATCAATCTATCTTTAAAGAAATTTTTAGCTATCATAGCAATCAGTGTATTTGAACCCACTATGTATTGTATTTTAGGTGCTTTTCTTACTGTAGTCTCTTACAAACTTGCTTTTATTATGATTTGCTTTGCATTATTACTATATTTAATTAATTTATATCAAAATATAGAAATAATGAGTGAACTAAATACTGAAAACTATAATCGTATCTTTTCCAGTTTAATTTTAATTTTTTTATTCTTAGCAATTTACCTAATCCCCAATTTATTTTTATAACACCATAATGGTGCTTTTTTTATAAAAAGTTGTAAATATTGATATAAAACTTTTATTTGTAGAAATTCGTAAAGATCTTTTAAAGTTTTTTACTACCAATTTACTACTTTTGAAAGCGAAAATATAAGAATTTATAACAATTTATAAAAAGATACTCAAAAAAAATGCAATATTTTTTATAAAAAAAAATAAGTTTCCACTTATGCTAGAGAATATCCCACAATTGTTGCTACAACACTCAAAATCATTGCAATAACCATTACCCAAGCGGCAATCTTTCTTACTTTTTTATTCATAAAAACACCTTCTTAATTAAATTTATTATTTCTTCATTAATTTATCATAAATAAATAAGCTTGTAAATATAATTTAATAGGTGAAAACAATGAAGAAATTATGGTCGAAAATTCGCAGCAAAAAACATACTTGGATCTTTTTAGGAATTATCTTAACTTTTGGAATTTTAATCGGAATTTACTTTGGTGTTCAATCACAAAGATCTATGGAAAACACGCTCACAAATTATGCATTAACCTTGAAAGAAAGTGCAATTCATTTTGCCATACCGCATTTCACAGTCTTATCTTTACTTTTAATTCTAACCTTTATCGAAATAGGGATTCCCTTATCAATTGGTTATTTATTTTATGAAGGATTAACAATTGGTTTTTGTTCAACATTATTTACTTTATCCTTTCAAGGAAAAGGCTTGGCTTTTATAATTCTATTTTTTAGTTTAACAAAACTTCCATTTTTAATAATATTCGGATTATTCTTTCATAAAATGCTTTTAATAGGAAAATCTATTATTTCTTGGTTAATTTACAAAAATAACAAAAAAGATTATATTCTTCATCTCGCAGCAGGGTGTTTTCTACTTATTATTATATTATTTTTCTACGATCTATTTTTAGACATAATTGGTATCAAACTAATCCAAGCATTGGAAATGCTTCTAAACTAGAAAATAGCAATCTATTTTGTTATAATACAAATAGGTGAAACAAAATGGAAAAAGTAATTGTTGGAATATCAGGTGGCGTCGACAGTGCAGTAAGCGCTTATTTATTAAAACAAGCAGGATATCAAGTTGAAGGTCTTTTCATGCGGAATTGGGATGCTTTTGCAAACAATGATATCGAAGGAAATCCAACTTTAAATCACTATATTTGCCCCCAAGAACAGGATTACAATGATGCAAAAGAACTATGTCAAATCTTAGATATTCCATTACATCGTGTCGACTTTATTAAAGAATATTGGGACTATGTCTTTACTTATTTTTTAAATGAATTAAAAAAGGGGAGAACACCAAATCCAGATCTATTATGTAATAAATATATTAAATTTGATTTATTTAAAAAAGAAGCTATGAGACTAGGCGCAACCAAAATAGCCACTGGACACTATGCTAGAGTTAAAGACAACAAACTTTTAAGAGGTATCGACACTAATAAAGACCAAACTTATTTTCTAGCCCAATTATCTCCAAATCAGCTTCAAAATGTATTATTTCCGATAGGACATTTAACCAAACCAGAAGTACGGGAAATTGCTACAAAAGCCAATTTAAATGTTGCTCAAAAAAAAGATTCTACAGGAATATGTTTTATTGGTGAAAGACACTATCAAGAATTTATTCATAATTATTTAAAACCTAATATAGGAGACATTATAGATGTTGAAACAGGCAAAAAAATAGGGCAGCACACTGGCCTAATGAATTACACTATTGGGCAAAGAAAAAATGTAGGAATTGCTGGATTTCAAAATCGACATTATGTTTGTGGAAAAAATGTAGAAAAAAATATTTTATATATTTCTTTTAAAGAAGATAATAGTTATTTAATCAGTAATTCTTGCATACTAGAAGAAGTAAATTTTATTAGTTCTATCCATCCAAACTTCTGCACAGCAAAATTTCGTTATCGCGGAGAAGATATTCCTATACAAATTGAATATTTACCCAATAATGAATTAAAAATAATTTATCCAGATGGCGCAAAAGCTGTAACTCCTGGTCAATTTTGTGTTTTATATCTAGGGGAAGAATGCCTAGGAAGTGGAATTATTAAAACCGTATTTAAAAATAATAATAAACTTTGGTATCTAAATTAAGTATCCTTTAATTCTATAATTTACAGTGGTTTACACTTGACATACAAATGTTAAATGATATAATTAAAATGTAAATAATAGAGGGTAGGGAAAACAATGAACCGATTAAACGAGCTATTACAAGAACTTGGAATTTCCAAAGTTCGTTTAGCAAAATACTTGGGAGTATCTAGACAAATGGTATATAATTATTTAGAATTAGATGATCTAAATAAATGGCCTAAAGAAAAAAAGATTTTACTATTTAAATTATTAGATATTGATGATGGTAGTGAAGAGACAATAAAAGAGTTAAAAGTAACAACTGACTATTTGATGAGCGTTGAAAATCGATTAAATCAAGGAGTTAAAAATACATCTGATTTAGATAGCTATTTTGATCTAAAAGGATTAAATAAAGAAGATCAAACATTATTAGCAGATATCACTTATTTATTAAAAGAAAAGCTTTTAGATGAAGGCAAACATGAAGAAAATCATCATGCCATTTTATATTTATATCATATGTTACAATCAATTGATAATGTCCCTGAAATAAAATACATCTTTGGATATATGTCAAAAACTACTGGATTTACCAATCCAGAAGAATTTAAATTTAATGAAGATAAACAGTTTATTTTTGAAGGTATCCTTTACTCTGCTCTAACATTATATAATAATGGGGGAGCAAGTCGCAGTAAATTAGCCGAAAGTCACCGACGTTTTGTTCAAGAGATTGAACAAAAAAACGAAGAGAAATTAAGTCGTACACAACAATTAAATACTATTAAAATTCAAGCTTTAAAAGAACTTAATTATACAGAAATAAATGAAACTAATGCCGCAGAAGTCTTCGAAAAAATTGCCGAAATTCAATCTAGAAAAGTATAAAGATCAATCCCATTTTAATAAACAATTTAAATAATAAGCTTATAACTTATTATTTTTTTAAATATTTAAATAAATTGCAACGAACTTTATTTAAACACACAATCATTCATCTCAAATCAAAATAATTACAACAAACAATTTATTAAATCTAATATATATATATAATTCTTCTATTTTTTATATGCAAAGCAAAATTTAACATAATATATCTTATGTTAACTAATTAGTATAAATCAGTATAATCAACTGATGAATGATACCTCTTTGCACAGATATCTGCATTGTGTTCTTTTACAATATCTTTTATGTATGCATAGTATCTTATAAAATAATTCCACATACCATTTTTATTAGCATATGGACCAATTTGTGACATTTTAACAAAATCATGTATAGATTCTATATATTCTTGAATACTCATTGCATGTTCGCCACCTGGTGTTTCATCTACAACCAATTCACGAAACCGTTTCAATAGTTTCTCTGAATTACTTTTTACTTCATTTAAATCATAGTTATACTTATTATCATCCTTATAATGAATTAAGTACTTCAAACTTGCATTTAAACTTTTTTTTACGGGTTCTACCAT
>JAAVZT010000009.1 GCA_022791775.1 Bacilli bacterium | reverse complement strand
TCAAGTAAGTGAATGGGTAGGAGTAAACAAAACGAATCGTTATACATTTCAAAAGAAATACAATGCAAATGGAACGTATTATATCTATGCTAAAGATGATGTTGGAAATATCAATAAGATATCTTTTCAAGTGAGTCATGTGGATAAGATACCTCCTAAGTCTAGTTTTGGAATTCAAAGCTCGATGGTGGGAAATAATGGTTGGTATAAATCTTTAAGTATTAAAGTTACTGCAAGTGATGGAGAGAGTGGAGTTTCTAGTGCGAAATATTGTGTTACTACGGAAAGTTCTTGTACTCCTACTACGGCTGTAACATTAAGCAATAATACTTATGTAGTTTCTTTGGGAAGTAATACAAGTGCTCAGAAAGTATGTAGCCAAGTAATCGATAATGCAGAAAATATTTCTGCTGTACAGTGTTCAAGTGCATATAAGGTTGATGGTACAGGTTCTAGTTCTAGTTTTGGGATTCAAAGTTCGACGGTTGGAAATAATGGCTGGTATAAAGCCTTGAGTATTAAAGTAAGTGTGAATGATAGTCATAGTGGAGTTTCTAGTGCGAGGTATTGTGTTACAACTGATAATACTTGCACGCCTTATTTAGAGGCTAACTTGAGTAATAATACTTATATCGTTTCGTTAGGAAATAATGCAAATGCTCAGAAAGTTTGTAGTCAAGTTACTGATCTTGCAGGAAATGTATCAGGGATTCAATGTTCTAATATTTATAAGATAGATGGAGCTACACCAAGAATAAGTTATAATGTACATACGAAAACGGACGGAAATAATAACTGGTATAAAGCCTTGAGTATTAAAGTAAGTGTGAATGATAGTCATAGTGGTGGTGCGAGTGCGAAGTATTGTGTAACGACAGGAAGTAGTTGTATACCTTCTTCTATAGCAAGTTTGAGTGATAATACTTATATTGTTTCATTCGGTAATAATACAAGTGCTCAAAAAGTATGTAGCCAAGTGACGGATAAAGCTGGAAATATAAGTGGAGTTCAATGTAGTGCGACTTATAAAGTAGATGGTATGCTTCCAACAAATGGTAGTATTTCGATTGATTCTTCTACGTCGGGAAGTAATGGCTGGTATAGGAAGTTGTCTTTAAAAGTTTCTGGATTTCAGGATAGTCATAGTGGAATTGTATCGCCTGCTGAGTCCAAGTATTGTATTACGACAGAAGGGTCTTGTACTCCAAATATGGTATCTGGAGTAAGGTATGCTGATAGTTATATTGTGACTCTTAGTACGAATGCACGAGCTCAAAAAGTATGTTGGAATTTGACGGACCGAGCTGGAAATACTTCTTTGGCAAAATGTAGTGGAACTTATCAGGTAGATGAAGAGGCTCCAAGAATTACAAGTGCAAGTATTTCGTCTACTGCAAGTTATAATAACTTAACGCCAACCATTCAAATGAATGCATGGGATGAAACGGAAATGAGTATGTGTATTTCTAATACAGGATATGAAAACGGATGTAGTTATCAGCAATTTAGTAGTAGTAAAGTTTGGAATGTAGGTGGCAGTTTAGATGGGGGAGAAAGAACCATTTATATTACTGTAAAAGACTTAGCTGGAAATAAGACAAATAAAGAATTGAAATATCGTGTATATCAAGAAGAAAATCCTGATGATTATGATTGGAGTAAAAGTATTGCATGTAATGCTACCAAATTAAAAGCAACTTTTACAAAAAGTTCAAATGTTGGAGGAAGCTTTTTATTAACTTATGGTAAGTTTAAGGATTATATTGAACATCAACAATTCCGTAATGCATTATATGATTGTGCAGAAGTATCACAACCAGCTATTAGAGGTTCTAGTTGGGCACTAAAATCTATTAAAGAAAGTTCTCGGATTGAAATAGTAAATGGATATGTTGGGCAAAATGGAATCATGAAAAATAATGATGATGGTGGTAGTATGAATCCTTCATTATATGCTAATAATTATATGACTAATTTATATACTGGACGGGCTTTTATACTTAGCAGTTCACTTTATAGTGCTCCGTGTTATGTAGATAGAGATTCTAGTGATATATATGGTCCATCGGAAAATTCGCAATGTTTTCATATGGATGTTTCTGATGGATATTCTAATTATGAATATGATACAGGGTCATCTGGAAATGGTAATGATCATAGTGTATATGAAATCACTGTAAACTATCAAACTTGTGTAGGACCATTAACAATATCTCCATCCAATGCTAGTTGTGAAAATATAGTATGGCAACCTTATAGTCCTCGTGATACTTATCCAGCGTTATCAGAAGATGTTTCTGAGGAATTTAAAACAAGTGCTGATAAGACAATTTACAATGTGTTTGTGCCTAGTTTAAATGCTACTTTTGTAAGATATTTTGCGATGACAGGTTACGATAATGCAGAATTTGCACGTGAAACTGCATATTACGAATCGAAAAGAGTGTATTTTAAAATATTTAAAATTTAGAAAAAAATAATATTAACTCTAATTGAGCTTTATTCAATTAGAGTTTTATTTTTAAATAAAAGAGGATTTTTTTTGATTGTTCTTTTTTATTTATTGGCTTCAAAAATTTCATTTGTGCTTATGTTCTTTTTGAAAGAATTTTATAGACTTTAAAAAAATAGAATTTTAAGGTATAATGTTTATACTTTAATGAGGTGGATTATGAATCGAATCAAAAAGATGTGGAATGAAAACCGTGTCATGATGGTTTTGGGAATTATTGTGCTCGTGTGCATGATTGTGATTTTAATTGTTGTGGCAAATTATTTTTTTGGAGTTTCTTCTTCTAATTACGGAAGTCGTTTAGATGATATTCAGAATGTACCATTTGAAGAGACAGACAAAGACAAAATAGTAGAAGAATTTCAAATGGAACATTTAGAAAAAGTTACGGTTGACGTTCGAGGAAAAATTATATATATTATGGCCTTATTTTCGAAGGAAGCTACGTTATTAGATGCACAAAATAAAGCCGTTGATGTATTTAACCATGTGGATGAAAAATATCGAAAATTATATGATTTTAATATTACTGTGTATCAAGAATCAACAGATGATTTTCAAGGGTTTCATTTAATGGGTGCTAAGAATGTAAGTAGTTCTAGTTTTATTTGGAGCAATAATACTTCATTAGAAAATGGGGATTAATATGAAACGACCAAAAAAAGTTGTTATTTGGACTCTTATTTTAATTATATTTGCTTTTTTTTCCTTTTCTTTTATTTATCAAATTGTTAAGGATGAAACACGACTTACACCTGCAGAAAGTGAATGGGTGAATGATAATTTAAATAAAGTTTTAAATGTTTCTGTTTTAAATGATACCAATGTTTTTGGATCCGATGGAACTGGTGTTTTTTTTGATTTTTTAAATGATTTTACAGAAAATTATAATTTAAAGTTTAATACAATTACATATAATTCTATAGAAAGTGCTAGTGGAATAGTGTTTGGTATTTCCAATACATTACAAGATAATATAGAATTTTATCAAGATCATTATGTTTTGGTATCTAAAACAAATTCTTTTTTAACACTGGAACAATTAAAAAGTAAAAAAGTTGGAATTTTAAAAGATTCGATGGTTTATGTTGGAGATCATTTGGATGATTCTCCTACTTTCATAGGATTTGATTCTCGTAAAGAACTGTTAGAAGCTTTTGAAAAAAAAGAAGAAATTGAAGTTATTTTGGTGCCAAGAATAGAGTACATGGATACTATTTTAAAGAATGACTATCGAATTATTCATCATTTTACTAATATTTCCCGTTATTATTATTTAAAATTAGAAGAAGAAAATAATGCGGTTTTGAGTTCTATCTTGAAAAAATATTTTGGAAAATGGAAAGAAAATGATTTTAATGAAACGTTTCATCAAGAAGAATTTCAATTATTTGTTAAGTCTTTAAATATTACGCAAGCGGATGTGGATCAACTACAGAGCATTGTGTATAACTATGGATTTATAAACAATAGTCCTTATGAAATTTTAACTGGTGGAAATTATGGTGGAATTATTGCATCTTATTTAAGTGAATTTTCATTATTTAGTAAAATAGAATTTAATTTTAAACGGTATAAAAATTATAAAAAGTTGGTAAGTGCAATTCAAGATAATAAAGTTGATTTATATTTTGGATATCAAAATTTTACAGCAGGAGGATCTGATATTTTAACAGATTTACAGCTTACTTATGATGTATTAGTTCCTTTATCAAATGATATGGTTGTTTCTTCTTTGAAATCTTTAAAAGGTAGAACGGTCTATGTAGAAAATAATAGTTTATTACAAAGCAAATTAAATAGTCTTTCTTTGTTTCAAGTAGAAACTTATGAAGGTGAAAAGGGATTAAAAGAAGTTGTTAAAAATCAAGGTATTGTTATGATAGATCATAATATTAGTACCTTTTATCAATCTCATTTATTGAAAAATTATATTGTAAGATATACAGGTCATTTTTCAGAAAGTTATGTATTTAAAAGTCATACAAACGGGACTTTTGTTCAATTATTTACTCGTTATATTGATTATTTAGATGAGAATAAAATGAATTATGTGGGACTTTATAATCATAATGTAACCATTAAAAATGGAACAATTTTAGGAACAATTGCGAAATATTTTCTTTATATTTTCATTGGTGGATTTTTCCTTTTCTATTTTGTTTATCGCTCTTCAAAAAGAGTTAGACTTGCAAATCGGATTAAGAGAGAAGATAAAATGAAGTTTATTGATCAATTAACGAGTCTAAAAAATCGAAATTATTTAAATGAAAATTTTTCAAAATGGAATAAAAATACAATTTATCCACAAACTGTTATTGTAATTGATTTGAATCGGATACAAGAGATAAATGATACGATTGGGTATGAAGAGGGAGATAGTCAAATTAAAGCAGCAGCGAATATTTTTGTTAAAACACAATTAGATAATTCCGATATTATTCGAACGGATGGAAATGAATTTTTAATTTATTTAATTGGCTATCAAACAAAACAAATTACGGCTTATATTCATAAATTAAATAAAGAATTGAAAAATTTACCTTATTCTTATGGTGCTTGTATTGGATATAGTATGATCGTAGATGATATTAAATCTTTGGAAGACGCGATTAATGAAGCTATTGAGGATGTAAAAAAACAAAAACAATTGCAAAAAGAGGAATTGGATTCATGAAGGAAAGAGGAAAAGGTTTTTTAAAGGATATTTGGAAGTTAATTACGAAGCCAGAGATGTTGGTATTACCAGGGCAGCTGGCTTATTTTTTCTTACTGGCCATTGTTCCTACTATCACACTTATTGCATATGGAGCTGCTGTTTTTCATTTGTCATTTGATTTTTTATCTAATTTTATTTTAAAAGCATTTGGTAATGAGGTAAGTTCTCTTATTATTCCTATTGTTAGTAATATTAATATTAATTCACAATTCTTTTTTACTTTAATGATTGGTTTTTATGCAGCCAGTACTGGAGCAGCATCGATTATTATTACATCAAATGAAATGTATGGAATTCAAAATTCTTCCTTTTTACATCGAAAAGTGAAAGCCATTTTTATGACTTTTATTTTAGTTTTGTTGTTATTATTTTTGCTCGTAGTTCCTATTTTTGGAACTCATATTGTCAATATATTAGAGTATGTGAATCTTCATCCTAATGTGACTCGTACCATTGCTTTTTCGGTCCAATTATTGAAAGGTCCGATTTCTTGGTTTATTATATTCTTTTTAATCAAGATTTTATATACAATGGCACCAGATAAAAGAATTCTTTCTAAAACTAATACCTATGGAGCGATATTTACAACTTTTGGAATTTTTTTATCGACCATGTTATATTCTTTTTATGTAAATCATTTTGCACATTATGCAAATGTTTATGGAGGATTAGCTCAATTTGTTATTTTAATGGTTTGGTTATATTTGATTGCGTATATTTTTACCATTGGTATAGCAATAAATGCACAGCAATTGGAAAAAATAGGAGATATAAAAATAGAATAATCGTGTAAATTAATATTGTGCACACAGGTATTATTTCGTGCACGGTATATTTTTCAATATCAATCTAATATTATGATGTATTAACGATATGGAAAGATAATATCTAGGAGGAACGAATAATGTTCCTTTTTTTGTAAATTTATAACATTAATTTTGTTTCTTTTGAATTTTTGATTAATTAAAATATAGAGAATTATGGTATACTAATATAATAAAGGAGTTGTTTTTATGGAACTAAAGAACTTTCGCGAAAAGGGAAAAACAAATTATGTTTTCGTTTGGATAGGCTTTTCTTTGGTTATTCTTTTGACAATCATTATATTCATTCGTAGTTATGCACTTTATGAAGAGAAAAAAACATATGATGTGATTCAAGGAAATGTTCCTCATTTTTTAGATTCATATGATGTGCAAGTAGCATTTACTTTGGATGGAGTAGCATCTTCTTCTAAGCCACAAGGTGAAGATTTGGTGGTTGATCAAATTGTTTGTACGAATGGAGCTCTTGGGTTTTGGGATAGTGAAAAAGAACGATTTTATCTAGAATCTTTAACTAAGTCGAAGACAAAGTGTCGAATTGATTTTGTGACACGTTATGAAGAAGCAATTTTAGTTGGAAATGATCCTAAGTTAAGTTCTATTTTAGTGCCAATTCAAATTATGGAAGATGGCGTTGTCAAGAAGGCAAGTCTTGGGGATGAATGGTATCGGTATGAAAATAAAAATTGGGCGAATGCTGTAATATTGAAAGATAAGCAAGTGGTTTATTCATCTGGAGAAACTATTCCAGAAGAAAATATTGAATCTTATTTTGTGTGGATTCCGAAGTATGAATATCAAATTTTTAATGATGGAAATTATCAATCTGTGGGAACGGTGAAGGAAGATCATTCTCAAGAGATTCAAGTTCGTTTTCAAAAGCAAGATGAAGTAACGAATGGATCACAATCAGTTGGAGAATGGTTTAGTCATCCAGCCTTTAAAAATAGTGGTTTTTGGGTAGGTAAGTTTGAAACAGGTTATCGCGATGCTACGAATTCAAATGAAGCAGTTCAGGATGAAATAATCCCAAAGCAAATTGTGATTAAGCCAAATGTCTATTCTTGGCGGGGTGTTCGAGTTAGTACAGCTTTTCAAAATGCATATCAATATCAAAGAGAATATGATTCCCATATGATGAAGAATACCGAATGGGGAGCAGTTGCTTATTTATCGCATAGTAAATATGGAATCATGAATAGTATTCGTTATAATAATCATAGTGATTATAAAACAGGGTATGCTGCTGTCTTAGAGCCTACCTGTGACATAAATGATGAAACTTGTAATCAAACAGGAAATACAGAAAATGTAACCAAGCCATATAATACAAATATAGGATATCTAGCAAGTACCACAGGAAATATTAGTGGAATATATGATATGAGTGGAGGAGCT
>JAAVZT010000008.1 GCA_022791775.1 Bacilli bacterium | reverse complement strand
CGGAAAATTTCACAAAGACCTTCTTTTGGAAATTTTGGATTTTCTGAAGAATTTTTTAGAGATAAATCTATCGCTAGTCCAGTTTGATGTTCACTTGAACAAGTGCTATTTTGTTCTTCATATCCATTTATTAAAAAAATTTTATTTTCGCAACGAATTTTTTTCAATAAATTTTGTAAAGCTTTTTCACAATCATATGCTAACAATATCTCTGAATGATTATGTTTCACGAGTTTCTTTGGCTTTCCATGATAACAATATTTTGGGCAGACCAATACTAATGATCCACTATGAATTTTTTCTTTTGTAATTTTAACATACATTTTTAAATCCTTTCTTTCATCCATATTCCTTAATTAAAGTAATCCTTTTTGATTATTTCTTAAAGAAATTTGGATTATAAACTCCAATATATGTTAAATTTATCATAATTAATTTCGAACTTTTTTTATTTTTATCTTAATCCTTTCTTGCTTTTTTCTTAAGATTTTTTTCATTTGATATCGGTAAAGAAATGATAAATTTTGTTTCATTCTCATCACTCTTTGCATTTATCGTTCCTTGATGCATTTCTACAATTTCTTTGGCAATCGCAAGGCCTAACCCGCTTCCTCCCGTCTTACTGTTTCTTGCATGGTCCATACGATAAAATTTTTCAAATATCTTAGAAAGTTCTTCTTCATTTATTTTATGCCCCATATTAGTGATGACGATATGGGCCATTTCTTCTTCTTTTTGAAGTTCGATTGTAATTTTACTTTTCTTTGGACTGTAATTTATTGCATTTTTTATCACATTATTTAATACCCTAGCTAATTTGTCGGGATCTGCATTTAAATGAATCGATTCCTTTTTTTTAAAGATAATCATTTTTTCTTTTTCCATTAATAAAGGATAAAAATCATCCGTTATTTGTTCTATCATTAATGATAAATTAATAATTTCTTTTTTTAATTGTATCGTTTCAGCATTAAATCTTGTAATGTCAAATAATTCGTTCATTAATTCTTCTAATTTATAGGATTTTTCTAAGGCAATATTAATATATTTTTGACGTTTTTTCTTTGGCATATCAGTAATTTCATCTAATAAAGATAGATAACCGATCATAGAGGTGAGAGGGGTTTTAATATCATGAGCTAGATAAACAATCAAATCATTTTTTCTTTTTTCTTGTTCATCGGCCTTTTTAGCATTGGCAATAGATTGTTGTTTTACTAAATTCATTTTTATTTCAATTTCTTTTAAATCTTCTGGCAGATGAATTTTCTCGTGATTATTTTCAATTAAAATTTTACTTGCATTAGCAATTTCTTCCATGTAATTCATTAATTGCATTAAGTTATGAAAAAAAAGATAAATAAATCCGATGAGCCATATAAAAAGAATTAAATAATCGTTGTTATCTATGATTTTTAAGATTTGATATAATAGATTTTCATCATACCAATTTATTTGATGGCAAATAAAGCTCAAGCTGAAATAAATAAAAACAAATGCTACAGTATAAATGACTGTAGAAGATATTAGTTTTCCCATCCATTTTATAGTTAATCTTTTTTTAAATTCCGTTTTCAATTTTGTATCCTACTCCCCATATCGTTTTAATATATTTCGGAATCTTTCCAGTATCTGCCATTTTTTCTCGTAAATGACGAATATGAACCATGACGGTATTATTATCTTTTTCAAAGTACTTTTCTTTCCATACTTCTCGAAATAAGTCTTCTGTTCTTACTACATGACCTCGATTTAAGCATAAATACCATAGACAGGAGAATTCAATGGGCGTTAAATTTAATTTTTTATCATTTAGAAAACATTCATGAGTACTTTTATTCATAATAATATTCCGAAATTCGATGACTTCCTCTTCCCTTTTTTGATTATATTTTTTGTAACGTCTTAACTGAGCTTTTATCCGAGCTATAAGTTCTAAGGGTTGAAACGGTTTGGTTATATAATCATCCGCTCCTAATGTAAGACCACTTATTTTATCAATATCTTCGATTTTTGCTGTCACAAATATGATTGGAAATTCATATTTTTCACGAATTTTTCTACATAATTGAAACCCATCTATGTTTGGCATCATTACATCTAATATAGCTAAATCAATCTTTATATCATCTAAGTCATCTAAAATTGATTCACTTTCATAATATTTAAATACTTGAAAATTCTCATTTTGTAAATATATTTCAATTAAATCAGCGATTTCTCTTTCATCATCTACTACTAAAATATTCATACTACATACTTCCTTTGCTATTTTTTATTATACACATGGAACCTGTTTGTGCAATAAAAAAAACCACCATTGGTTTCTTTATTCGACGATAAATGAACTTGCTACCCACCGAGTCGCATGAGCTCCACCGCCATCAATTGGATCATTTATATAGCAATATTCTTTTCGACACCGATTTTTTTGTTCTTCTGTAGATAAATATCTAGCAGCTTCTTGTTTGGGAAGAACGAATACACTTGAGGTCCCTCCATCTAAATTAGCAGCATTATAAGCTCCATAGCGTTCCATAATGTCAGTTAGATCTACCATATCAGCTCCAGGCATTTTCCATTTTCGACCATCGATTACTAAAAATAAAACAATTCCATCTTTTCTTTGACCAATCGCCGTTCTTGGTGCGTTTCCCCATCCTCCATTTCCTTTAATGAAAGAACGATGCCCATTTACGATTAAAAAGGGACCAAACGTGACCGCATCTCGTACACCTTTTTGAATGGCTTCATTGGCATTCATTTTTCCTAATATCATTTTATTTTCGTAAGTAAAACCAATTAAACCACCAGTAGAATGATATTCTTGATTATTGATCATCTTTCCATCTTGAATGACAATTCCATGGGGAGTACCTCCATTACTACTATAATTTGGATCGATAAAACCTCCGCCATTTATTGCTAAAAGAGCATTTCGATGCGAAGCCATATCTGTAACATATTCTCCCCGATCATTTAAATATTTCGTCGTTGCGACTTTTACTTTAGATGGATCATAAATCGCTGCTAAATAACCTTGATAGTCATCTCCTTCTATTTTTATAATTTTATAAATATCATTATTTGGATCTTTCGTTAAAAGTTCTTTTTCATATTCATCTTTATAAATCATATTATTAAAATCGATATTACCTATTTCAATTAAATTAATATCTGTATCTTCATCGCGCTCTATAATTTGATTTTCATCTAATACGCTTTGAATCTCTCTATTATTGTAAAACCAAGTAGCTAAATATTGATGATTCATTGTGGTCATAGCTGTTGGAATAAGCCAGCTACGAAATTTTTGATTGGGTCCATAAAGTAAAAATAAAAAAATTCCACTTCCACATAAATAAAAACACATAAATATGGTAAATAAAATAGTTGATATTTTTCGAGACTTGCTTTTTTCTTTTCTCCCTTTCCAACATAATATAAGACCAGTTATTAGGAAAATGATAGATAAAAAAAGAGTTAAAAATACACCATAATGGAACCAAGGAATGACTAATTCATTACTATGGAATCCAATTGTAAATAATACAGTTAATACCGGTAAAAGACAGGCGGATAATCGGAATAATTTGACTCCAATTCTTCGATAATTCATATAACACTCCTTTATGCTTTATTCGAATTTTGAAATATTTGGATATTCTTGATTCTCTTTGCGCCATTCTTCATAAGATTCTATTAAATGATTATATTTTTTTATATATTCCTTTAATATTTCTTCCGCTTGAGCGATATTCGTTTTATAAGATTCACAATTTTTACGAATCAAAGAATCGTTCCATTCTTTGGAACATTTCAAATCTAATTCATTTCCTATTGTATGCATATTGTGGATAATTTGCTGTAAATTATTTAAAATTTCTATCATTTCTGAAGATTTATCTTTTAATGTTGTGTAATAAACATCATCAAATAAAGGAGGAAACCGATTTTTTTGTTGATTTAAATTTACTACCATTTCATTAAAATCTTGATAACTTTTTATAAATTCCTGTTTCTGCTCTTCTGTTTTTGCTTGATCTGCCATCATATTTTGATAGATTTTGTAACTCCCCCAAATGACGATGATAAGTCCTATTATACAGACTAAAACTCCAATTAGATATTTTTTCTTTTTCACTTTACTTCCATCCTATTTCTTTTTATAGTATATCATGATTTTCAAGCAAAGTAAATTTTACCAAATAGAATATTTAATTTTTATAAGCGAGATAATATCCTTCGTATATTTTATTCCAAGTGTTTATTTGGTCAAAATCTTTGGGCGTAATAAAATAAGTTGGTTTATTAAATTGATAGATGTCTGCTGCTTCTAGAAGATGAGCTACAAAATAACTGCAAACATAACGATTTTTAAAGGAAACTGGAATACCAATAAATCTTGGAATCATGCCCCAATAATCGTATTTATAATTCTCTTTTTGGTTTGTCATTTCGGCTAAAATATTTTCAATTTTTTGGTATTGTTCTTCGGTCACAGGAATCTCATAAATTTTACAAATGGTTTCATGAAATAAATTAAAAAATGGGCCATTTTTCATTTCGATACAAAAGCCACTATTTAAAAAAGAACGTAAGTTTTTTCTTCCAAAACTATAAATTTTATGGCATTCTTTTTCTAAAGAAAGTCCTACATGACTATATGGATAATGTGTTGCCAATTTTATCACCTTTGCAGGAAAGGTATTCGTATGCATTAAAAGAACATATAACTTCTTCATAAAAAAAACTCCTACTTTATATTTTTATAACATAATAATTTGTAAGAGTCAATTTTAGATATTTTATTCTTCTTTTGGCAAATCAATTTTGGCATATGCTCCTAGATCATAGACCATATAACCCATTTCTTTTAAAGTATCAGATGCTATTTTACTACGATTTCCACTATAACAATAAACCAAAATATATTTATTTTGATCGAGTTTCGTATCTTTTGTTATTTCATCATAAGGAATATTGATCGCTTCTTTTAAGTGTGAAGCTTGGTATTCTTCTTTGGTTCGAACATCTAGAATGATGTAATCTTGTTCTTGCATGATTTTTTGATATTCAGGAACGGCTTTTTGGGAGCATCCACTGAGCCATAACATTCCCAAACACATTATAACTATTTTTTTCATCACATTCACCACTTTTTCACTCTATCATATTCTCTTATATTACGCAATTCTTTGTTTTTGTTTCGTAAGCCAATTGGTAAGAATAATAAATAGGCCTGAAAAAAGAAGGATAATGAAAGATGGAATCAAAATCGTAGATAGATTTTGGAATGATATTTCTTCCATTTTGCCAATCGCTTCATTGATCGAAATAAAATAGTAACTTGGCAAACAATGAGCAATTTTTAAAACAAATGAAGGCAAGAATTCTAGTGGAACAAAAGCTCCGCATAAAAAACTAGAACCTAGAGCAATTACATTTACAATTCCATTAATCGCTTCTTTTTGTTTTACTAGACTACCGATTAAAAATGCAATACTTAAGGCACAAAAGCTAAAATTAAAGCAATTTAGAATATATAATAAACCATAAATGCTTTTCATACTCTCTTTTAGTAAACAAAAGCTTATCATGATATATAAGCTACACAATACCCAGGTAAATATACCACTTGCTAACAATAAATGACGATTTAATGTTTCCATTTTTAAACTGCTAATTCGAGTTCTTTTTTCCACTTTTTCATTTTTAAAACTAGCTAAAATCATACAAATGATATAAATATTTCCAGCTAAAATACTATAGTTGGCAAAGTTATAAAAAGCGGTACTTTTGGCAAAAGCTGAAGTATCTTTTTTAGTCGTTAGAGTGATGTCCGTTTCTAGTTGTAAAGTTTCATTTATTTTGGTTAACTTTTCTTCTTTTGATAATAAAAATTCATTGTAGGTATCTGCTATTTTTAAATAATGCACTAGTATCGTTTCAGCTAATGAGGCTTGATAGTTTCCTGTGTTTTCAATTTTTAAAGAAGGATTTTGGTGATTTAAAAATTCTTCTTCATAATGGGCAGGGATGGTAATAAAATAATCAATTTCTCGATAAAATAAGGCATCTTTTATCGAAACTGTTTCTTTTAATTCTTTTACATGACATTTCTCTTGCAAATATTGAATTAAGTTTTGCGTTATCCTGGTCTCCCCATCTAAATTAGATATTGTTATATTTGGCTTTTGTTCAGTGAACGTGGAAGTTGTCTCTGTTGTTTTCATATTAAATATCCCAAAAAAAACTAATATAGCAGTATAGAGAATGACAATCCATTTATTTTTATTTAATATTTTTAAATATGTCTTAAATATTATCATATTTTTGGCTCCTTAAACGTAGACTAGATAAAATGAGAAGGAAACTGGCAAAAAGAAGGAGATGAATTAAATTTTGATAATAACGGGAATCTGTTTCATAATAATATAAAGCGTAAAAACCATCCGTAATCATATTAGCTGGATTGATTTGATTTAAAATGGGAATATTTTGATCCACGACATATTTCATAGTGACACCCATCATTCCCGATAAAAAACAGTTAAACATCGTATAGGCTAATAAAATTCCTAATTTTAAGCTTTCCTTTATTTTAAAGATACAAGCAAGAAATATTCCAATTGAAACTCCTGTTAGGGCTCCTGTTAATGCAAGAGCTATCATTTTCAAAAGATGGGAACCATAATCTACTTTTAATATAAAAATGGTATAAGCAAATAGAATCACTAAACCGAATAATTGAATGCAATAAGATGCTATGACATTGGAGAAAATAATAATGCCTTTTTTCACTGGTGCGACAGAAATACGTTTTCCTTTTTCAGTCATATTAGCTAGAGTTTGATTGACAGCCATCAAGCTGATGATGCCACCATACAAACAACTCATCGCTATTAATGTGTAGTATTCAATCATAATATAATTTAAGTTGGAATGATTTTCATTTTGCAAATTTGGAACATAATTTTGAAAATATTGATTCATTTCTTCCATACATCTAAAAATAATTGCTTCTATCTCTTTTTGATTTTCAACAAATTCTTCTTTTAAAGTTACATTTATTTTTTCTTCTATAATATGAGTCATTTTGATTATTTCATCGCATACATATTTAGCAATCGTTTCTTTAATCCCGTTCTCCCGAATCACAAAGTTTGTTTTGTTTTCCAAAAAGAGAATTCCACTAATTTCTTTTTCTGCTAAAAGACTTTCTGCAACTTCTTTTGTTTCTTTTTGAAATACGATCATCTCTGTTTGGTTATTTAATTCTTTTAGAGCAGTTACCACAGCACTTTCTTCGTTATCTGTTACCATGGCAATATAAATTGTATCTAGAGTTTCGCTTTCCATTATATTTGAGAAAGCCATATAAAAAAAGGTTCCTAAAATTAAGGGAAAGGCAAGAGTCCAAAAAATTAACATCTTATTCTTTAAAATGGTTTTTAAAGAATATTTAAAATTATGAAAAAACATTAATCTCGCAATTCCTTTCCTGTTAATTCTAAGAAAACATCATTTAAGGTAGGACGTTCTGAAAATATTTTGGTATAGTTTATTTTTTCCGCATCTAAAAATGCTATTAGTTTAGTTAAATTGTTTTGACCTTTTTTATAATAAATGGATAATATGAAATGATCGTAATTCACTTCTTCTACATTTGCCATTTGCTGTATTATTTCTAAGTATTTCGGATTTAAATTTGTCGTTTCAACATGAACCTTTTCTTCTATTTTTGCTAATTCTTTTAATTCATCTGGAGTTCCTTTTGCAATAATTTTTCCCTTATCTAAAATAATGACTCGCTCACAAATAATCTCCACTTCTTCCATATAATGAGTTGTATATATGATAGTGGCACCATTTTGGCGTAGAGTTTTAATGCCATCTAAAATATTATTGCGACTTTGAGGGTCAACGGCAACTGTCGGTTCGTCCAAAAAAATAATCTTCGGTTGATGGGCAATTCCACAAGCTATATTTAAACGTCTTAAAAGACCACCAGATAATTGTTTGGGATAATAATCTTGATATGATTCAATTTGAACCAATTGCATTGCTTTTTGAATCATTTCAATACGCATATTTTTTTCTTTGATATATAAGCCACAAAAATAATCAATATTTTCATAAACAGTCAGCTCATCAAAAACAGCTACATCTTGAAAGACCACTCCGATTTCTTTTTTTAACTCATAAGAACTTGGAGTCATTTCTTTTCCTAGTATATTGATTTTTCCTTGTTGATATCTTAAAAGAGATAAAATACAATTCATTGTTGTAGACTTACCACTGCCATTGGGTCCTAGTAAGCCTAAAATTTCGCCTTCTTTTACTTCAAAGGATAAGTTATCAATCGCGATTTTCTTTTTATATTCTTTGGTTAAATTTTTAATTTCTATAATATTTTTCATAAACGAACTTCTCTACTCTTTAAAATCGATGGAGATTGAGCCAATTCCACCTTTTACTTTAATTTGATTTATACCACTGCCATATCTTGTCCCATTCCATTTTTCATCGTTTATAGAAATGGAACCAATCCCTTTTTCAAACTGAAAAGAATACGCACTTTCATAATCTAATCTTAAGTTTACTTCTCCAACACCACAGGAAATTTTACTTTTACCTAAAATGTTCCCCGAAAGTGAAACCTTTCCTACTCCCGAATCCAACTCTAAATTTTGAAGGGTGCTGTTATCCATTTTAATTTCTCCTGCTCCCCCTTTTATTTCCACTTCCTTACGAAATTCACAATTTGATATATTTACAGATCCTGCCCCTTGCTTTAAATCTAATTCATCTGCAGTTAAATCCTGAATTTCAATTCGACCAGCGCCTGCTTTTAGATTTAATTCCTGTAAAATTTCTTCTTTAGGAAAAGTAATAATGACTTCTCCATTTAAATTTTTGTAAAACCAGTTACTTTTTTCGGTAATTTTTAAATGCCCATCCATTTCGTTCATTTTAAAATTCTTACTCACGTTTTTTCCAACTACATTCCAAGAAGTCCCAGGTATCATTGTGATTTTCAGATTTGAAAGATCTAAGTCTAGTTTTTGAATATTATCATAACTTTCTTCATAATATTCTCCATCAAAACTAGAAAAAGAAGTACCACTTAATAACCGAAAGCCCCAAAATATTCCATTTACAATATTTAATATTAAAAAGACGGCCAAAACAATGGCTCCGATTTTAATCGCTTTTTGAAATTGATTCATTTAATTTCTAAGCCTCCAAATAAACAGAAAGATTCGATATAAACTGTCTTTTTGTTTTCTTCTTTATTTGACATACGGTTGGAAGTTCCTCCAAAAATAGAAGTTGGTTTTATTTTAACATTTACATCTTTTGGTACAATTATGGTAATTCCTCCAAAAATAGCACTAGAAGAAATAATAGTTTCTTCTTTTAAAACAGCTTGGCTTAAATCTAAGGTGATTCCTCCAAAGATGGCATCTATGTTTGCTCCATCAAATTTTTCTTTCTCTTTTGATATTTTTTCATCCGAAAAGGTAGCTACGATTGACTCTAGTCCGTTTTCTTTGCCAATTTTTACTTTATCAGCAATATTTTTCTTTATGCTATTGTGAAAAATCAAAGATATTCCAATTACAATCAATATAAATGGAAACCATATTTTTCCTAATAATGAAAAAGATAAAATATCTCTACTTGCTAGAAGTAATGCAAATCCAATGATGATTCCTATCATATTACCAAAACGTGACTCAGATGAATCAAATAAACCGATAAAGCACGGAATTATAATGAATAACGTCCACCAACCTTCAAAAAAAATATCAATATTCGTAATTTCTAAACTGTTTAATCCAATTACGATCCCTAACACAATTAATACCATTCCCCATAAAATTTTACTCAAATTTTTCATTTTACTCACTCCTTTTTTTATTATAGCATATTATATTTATTCTATTTTTTTATTTTTTTAACATTATTTTCTTTTTTCGGACTATTCGAATCATCATTATAATTCCTAAGATAATGATTAACAAGATAAGGCCTATTATATAAGGTCTATTTTGAAAATACGTTATGAGGTCAAAGGGAATAGACTCGTTTAAGATAATCTCTATATTTGCTAAATGTTCTCTTTGAAAATCGATGGTTACTGTGCCAAGTTTTGTTCCAGCTTGCATATCAGGAGTAATCTCTTGCTTTCCATCGTAGTGATATTCTAACATATCCTTTTGAAATTCTTTGGGCAAATATTTATTTACTTCTTCATTCGCATAAAACTTTATTTCTTTTTGGTTACTATCTTTGGTTGGAAGACTTAGAATTTGTTCTTCTTTTTCGAGCACATTTTTTGTTTCATAATGATTTATAAAATATTCATAGATGGTTTTAGCATCTAAAAGATGATTTGGTGTTGAACCATTTTGCGGAGCTTTGGTCGTGATGAGCATATAGTTGGAGTTATTTTGACTAGCAATACTTGCTAAACATAAGCCTGCATTCTCGGTTGTACCAGTCTTGCCACCTAATAAATAATCCATTGTTAAATTGTTCCGATTTTTAAATCGAGTAATTGTACTCGTGACACGTAATTTTTTATCGCTTGTTACATAACTAGAACTTTCCAGGATTTGTTTTAATTTTGGATTTTCTAAGGCATAACGAAACATAATTGCCACATCTTCTAAAGTTGAATAATGACCACTTTCATCTAAGCCTGTTTCATTTTGAAACTGCGTATGTTCCATTCCTAGTTCATGTGCTTTTTGATTCATTTTCTCAATAAAGGCATCTCTATTTTCTGTGATGTTATGAGTAAGAGTTAAAGCGGCATCAGCTCCTGATGGAAGTAATAGGCCATACAATAAATCTTCAATTGTTACTTGTTGTCCAACATAAAATCCAGCAACAGAGGCATTGGCTTCTTTTAACCCTTTTAAATCTTCTTTGGTTATAGTTATTTTTGTTTCTAAAGAATTGGTATTCTCATATGCGACGATTGCAGTCATAATTTTTGTAATGGAGGCGATGGGAGTCATTTCTTCGGCATTTTTGGCATAAAGTACTTTATTCTCATCTAAATTATATAGTAAAGCATTTTGACTTTTTATGTCCAGTTCGAGGGCTCTACTGGAAAATAAACCAGCAAAAAAAACAAATAATATCCAAACGCAATAATTTTTTTTCATATTTGGTCCTTTCCCTTCTATTTTATTCTAACTCGCCTGAAACATTAATTGATAAATATAATGATTCGTAGTGATTTCAATATTTGTAATTTCATTTTGTTTTGTGCGAATTTGGATGATTTCTTGTTCATTTTGGCAAAGATATTGAGACTCTAGCGTTGTTTTCTTTTTTAAAAGAGGATCAAGGCATAAGAAATAAATCTTTTCTGGTATTAAATACTTTTTTTCTAAATCTAAAAATAAATCTTCGATTTCTTCTTCCTCTTCTAAGATGATTTGATAAGTTTTTTCCCCTATTATTTTGTATTTTACAATTCCTAATTTTGACTCACGATATCCAGTTTCCATATTTTGTTTTTTTTCACCATCATAAATAATTTTCTCTTGCTGATCCTTTTCTTGAATCTGATAGCGATAATGGTAGTCACCTTTAATTAATTGCTGCCACATGGCGTCTAAAGATAAAAATATGGTCTCTTTTTGCTCTTCTTGATTTCGGTCTGTTTTTTTTAATTCACTTTTACCAAAAAGCTGAACCAAAAACATTAATATGGCCATGATTAAGAAAAATAGAAGCCAAATGCCTAATTTTAAAATAGCCTTTTTTCGTTTATCTTTCCAATTTATTGCTTTTTTCTTCATTTCTCATTGTACCTTTAAGCCGAAAATGTTTTCTTTTTTCATTCCATTTAAATAGTCTTTTGTGGTCATAATCTTTTTGCCAAATGGTTTGATTTTTGTTACGTAAATGATTCCATCTTGACAAGTAATACCAATTGCAGATTTGGTTATTTCAAGTATAATTCCAGGTTCTTCTATTTCTTTTTGTTCATAATATGCTTCTAGTACTTTTAGTTCTTCCCCATTTAAGATTAAATTGGCAGTTGGCCATGGATTTAATCCGCGAATGTGATTTATAATCTCTACTCCTTTTTTTTGGAAATTAAGATGTTCTTCTTCTCTTTTTATATTATACGCATAAGTCACTTCAGCTGGATTTTGTTTTTGACGAGAATTTGTTTTATGAATAATACTTGGCAAGGTTTCTTTTAACAATTCTGCACCGAGTAAGGATAATTTCTCGTGCAAGGTTCCTACATTATCTTCTGCTAATATTTGATAAGATTTTTGGGAAATAATATCGCCAGTATCCATTCCTTCTTCCATATACATAATTGTAATTCCCGTTTCTGTCTCGCCATTTATTAGAGCTTTATGGATTGGTGCTCCACCCCGATATTTGGGAAGCAAAGATGCATGTACATTATAACAACCCATTTTGGGAGCATTTAGTAATTCTTTGGGGATAATTTGACCATATGCACAGGTAATAATTAAATCTGGATTTAAATCAATTATTGCTTGATAATCTGTTTTTATTTTACTAGGTTGATAAACAGGTATTTGATGCTTTAGTGCTTCTTCTTTCACTTTAGAAGGAGTAAGAACTTGATGTCTTCCTACCAATTTGTCTGGTTGCGTCACTACCGCTATTACTTGATAATTTTCGATTAACATTTTTAAAATAGGAACAGAAAATGTTGGGGTTCCCATAAAAACGATCTTAGCATTGTTCATGATATCACTCTTTTCTTTTTTTAGTATAACGATTTTTTTTCCTTTGTACAAGAATCTTTTTTACTTTGAAAAAAAAGCAAATGAAATCATTCGCTTTCTAAAATTTGAAATGGGTTCATAGCACTACCTATTCCATTTTTAATTCTTGTATTTCCTTTTAAATTTATGACTGGACGCACGATGTTTTTTAACATAGCTTGGGTCCAAATATCTATTGTTCCATTTCCATTCATTGCCATTACTTGAACTGAATCTGCCGCTACTTGAAAATAACTTGGCGACATCGTCCAATAATACCCTTGGGAGTAAATATAAGAGATTTTATTTATATAACCATTGGCCATTCCAGCATATTGAAGTTCATCAGAAGTGATGAGTCCCACGGGATAAGTAAGGGAGCCATTTCCTTTTTCTACTCCTGTTGTAAAGCGATCATTTTGTTGCTTACAAGTTAAGGTCGGCGCTTTTTCTACTATGAAGCGTTGGTATGTTTTATAATAAGTATTGTTATTGATATCAATTCCATCTCCACTTTGTAATTCTCTATCATTACAAAAAACACTATCCGCGATTTTGTCATGATATCCCTTTTCTACGATGTTTCTTTGATACCAATTATCCAATACCGTTTTTATCGTACTATCTTTTTCGTTTTGAATGCTATTCTCATATGTATCAAAGTTGTTTCCATACATATATCCGCTACAAGCTGGGTGACTACAGTTTTCAGCATATGCATAGGTTTCTTGATCAATTGATAGATCTATTCCCGTTGCAGTAGGATATTCTCCTGCATATAAAAGTCTTACGCTTCCATCACCATTTAAACGAATGATTCGCCAGTAAAATCCTGCAAATTTCACATAATTATTGTTGACATTTCCACGGTAATAATAGCTTTTTCCATCATCATCTAAAGCCATATATAACCCCTTGTCTGAACGGTCACTTTCCAATTCTTTTTGATGATAAGGATACGCCTCTATATTATATTGAATCATTTGAAATACTTTCCCTGAGGGACCTGTCTGCTCACTATTTTCTTTCGTTACATTTTTAATTTTATAAATATTAGGACAATTTATGGAATCTGCATAGGTTGAAATCACATCATTCGAGTTAATATTAGTTCCCGCATTACAGTAGTAATAATCTTTGACATCATAATCATTAATTGTGGTGGGATCGATAGCAACAGAATCGGTTAAACTATAATAACCCGTTGCTGCATTAAAAGTATATTGATCACTTACTCTAATATAACTTTGTTCTATTTTCGTAAATCCCGCATATTCTCCTACCTTATTTGGATGAGGCATTAATATTTTTCGAATTACACTACTCATCTCATGTTGTTCTTGCCAATGAATGATGGGAGCTGTCTTACTAAAATCAGGAGCTTGCTTTTCTTCAATCATTTCTTTTGCTTTCTCAACACTAGAAGACTGATATTCATTTACAATCATTGCTTCTGCTAATGTTTGAAACCCTACTTCTACTGGACTATACGTACTTGCTGTTCCTAACACTCCTAT
>JAAVZT010000007.1 GCA_022791775.1 Bacilli bacterium | reverse complement strand
GAAACCGTTTCAATAGTTTCTCTGAATTACTTTTTACTTCATTTAAATCATAGTTATACTTATTATCATCCTTATAATGAATTAAGTACTTCAAACTTGCATTTAAACTTTTTTTTACGGGTTCTACCATATTTTCTGATACCCCTACTCGCCTTGCTAAAGCTGATAGGGTACATGCAGTCTTTAGCTTTATTACAAAGTGATAATGTGGTTTCTTAAGTTCTCCTTCTTCTGTGACATCTTGATCGTGTCTAATATAGATCACTTCTTTTTCATATAACAAGTGATCCATTTGGTTCTCAAAGTTCTCATCATCTTCATAGATCACACACAAATAATTATAATTTCTTTTATCTTTCATAAATTCCATCCTTTTCTAAAATTACATAAATTACATATAAATTGCATTATAGACGTAGCCCTATGCAATTTATACTCTCTACAGTACAAATTTTTCTTTTTATTGGCAGCTAACCAAACAAAGTAATGTTTTACTTCGTTTGGTTCTTCAATTTTAAAATTCTTTAGCTTGTCAAGTATTGCCCTACGGCGTATCGCTTCGCTTGCTACTTGACTTCGCACCTTGAATATCAATTACCCAAGAAATGTCCTGCTACTTTCATAACAGCATCTTTTACTACGCTAAATCCATGCCAACTAATCACAAGCGAAATAAGTCCTACTACTACAGGTACATAGAAGAAGTATGACAAGAAAGACACTCCTCCTTGGATCATAGTAGCAATTGATGTTAAAACGTTTGAAATAGCTGATGGAAAAGACGGAATTAAACCACCTAAAAGTGAACTAAGCACGCTCAGTATATATAAAACCGCCTTTAATAATAAATATATGATCATTTAATCACCTCCGATATATTGTTTTATCGCCATTCACGCTTGACCAATCATAACCACTTACATTTCCTTCTGAATCATAACTGGTTACACTACCAGAGTCATTCTTTGATAAAATATTAAAGAACTTCGAAGCAGCAAATCCGATAAATAAGCTTACTAGAACAATAGAAGTAATTGTCCGAATCGTTTCAATATTTTCATTTAAAATAATATTATCTGATAAACATACATTCTGTTTTTCCCAAAAAGTTACCTTTTCAAATAAGCTAGTTGGTCCAATTGAAAATCCTGGAAATTCAACACAACCATTACCATTTACCATGCCAAGAAATGACGTGAAAATATTAATAAAAAAATTAATACTTTCTCCAACAAAACCAAAATTTTCAGATAATTCTTTACTATCATTAATAATCTCATATAATTGATTATTACTTGGAACAAATAAGGATTTTAATGCATCTATTAATAAGTTAACCAGCTTACTTGGAAGTTCAACGATACCAGTAAAAATTCCTTTTAGTTTACAAATAATACCACACTTTGAACTAGAAGTATCTGAATCACTACCATTTAAAGCATTATTAGTTGCTTGTTGATTTTTATTTAATTCTTCTAATTTTTCGTTTGTTTTCTCTTGTTCTTCTAAAGAAGAATTTGTATCCTCATAAATAAACGTAACTGCCGCCCCTACTCCAAATGTTGCTATTCTATCCTCACCAGTAACTTCAAAACGAAGACCAGTAATTGGTCGTGTTGCTGAGACTATTGGACAATCAACAGTAAATACTCCTTTATCATTCGCAACAAATTCACAGTAAGACGACAATATTTCTTGTTTCATTGATACTAATAAACTTGTGACTTTTTCAGAATTTCGAATAACTCCTTCTGTACAATAACCATATTCACTATCACATCCTGAAAAACCAAGTGTTGCATCTTTATAATCAGTATAGAAATAGACCAAATGAAATCTAACACGTTGAGGTTTATTATGAAGTGGAATATTTGTCGAAAAATTTAATGACATTGGCGACTTTATTGCACGAATAGCACCATAAATAT
Source organism: Bacilli bacterium (assembly GCA_022791775.1). Lineage (GTDB taxonomy): Bacteria > Bacillota_I > Bacilli_A > RF39 > UBA660 > MGBC162267. The sequence goes on along the minus strand of JAAVZT010000007.1, from coordinate 4,633 downwards.
CTTCAAATCCATTTAATTTTATAGTGGAAAATTATTATCTACGTACTTCCAATCAGTTTGCCAAACATTATAATAAGAGTCAGCTTTTACAACTGGAATTAACAACAAAAATCCAAACAAAAATAAAATAATTATTTTTTTATTCATAGCTTAAATACCTTAGAAAATACAGAAAATAACCAAGAAATAGAACATAGAATTACAATGATTATTAACAGAATTATTACATTATAATAAAACGGTTTACTATGAATTGTATTTGTGTAATAAACTGAATTTACTACTTTTAATTGATTATCATTTAATTTTTCTAAAACATAATTGTTGGAATATGCATTATAATGGTATAATTCCGAACAACTAGAAGTCGCATTTTTAACATCATTTGTGTTAATTTTTTCATTTGTTAAACACAAATAATAATTAGTGGTATTATTATAAGAACTATTATTATAGTTTGAAGTAATCAAATAGTTATCATAATCAGATCGTTCATAAATATTTTCTAACAACTTAAACTGTGTATCTCCAATCGTCCTTAAGTTATCTTGTACTGTCATCGCTTTCGCGCAACTCCTTGCGGCTAAACCGATGACTAGTATTACTACAACATAACCAAGAATTTTCATAAAAGAACGATAAACACTTTTAATAATGTCTTTACCTACTCTTTTCAATAAACCTTTCATACTTATCATAAAAACCATTTTCTATATCCTCTCTTTCCTTCGTCCAAAACGAACTATCCTTTCCAAAATCTATCACTTGATCCGTATCATACATTTCATAATGAATATTTCGATTATGAGTATAAAAACATCCAAATGATTTCTTTCCCACCAATTCATCTCTCTTTTTTTCAAATTCGTGATATACTACACAATGTGTTAAATAATGTAAATACGTATCACATTTAACAATCGTATTAATTTGTTCTCTCATTACCAATTGAAGCCTTGAAAAAACTTGACTAGTTAAAACAAATACACGCTGTCTTTTTCGGTTTTGTGATATTACCTGAAACATATTCACATCAGCATTTTTGCTTTCCAATGAATTAAACAAAATATGAGCTTCATCAATCAAAAAAATAGTTGGTTTATCATAATTAAAAAATAACTGATAATACCTTTCGAATCGAATAATATTTTCCTTTGGTATATGTTTTAATATATCTGTATTAATATTAACATTTGTAACCAAATATACATCTTTAAAATCCAAATATATATTACTAATCATACGCACAGCTGATATTGTTTTTCCACTTCCTTGCCTTCCACAAAAACAATAAACTCCATGGTATGGAAATCTATTCTTTTTCCATTCAATCAAATATTTTAAATGAGATAGATATTTAAATAAATTTACTTCACCTTTTAAATCCTTTCGTCGCATTCATTAGCTCCCCAATCATCAAATTCTGAAGATAGAACAAAATCTTCTACTCTAGTCTTTAACTCTTTTACTTCCTTTCGTAAATGATTAACTTGATGGCTATAAATTAAAACTGTAATTATTAATAATACTGAACTCACTCTTTCACCTCACTAACATTTACATTTCTCATCTTTTTAAATTGTTTCATCATCATTTTATATACTTTCAAATCATAACACGCTACACTAATTAAAACATTTCCACTTTTTCGATCTAATACATTAAAAATCCTCATATTATTTCAGCCCCACATGAAGTCCTCTTCCACAAAATGCATCAATAAGCATATTAATTAACATAACAATAATTGACACGGTGAGAGATACCAAACCACCTACTACGAGTGGTATTTTAATTGCTTCCATAACTGTTACATATAAATTCGTTACATCCATATTTTCTTTTCCTTTCTAATAAAAAAAAGAGAAAGCAGTAAGCTTCCTCATAAAATAAACTTTTACTAAACATGGAAGCCATGTCCAGCAAAAGCACTCTGTAACATTGCGATACCTTTTCTTGCACCCCAATAGAATAAATACAGAGTTAAGCATGCACCAATTACAATACCTAATACTGATGCTATATTAGCTACAGTTAAATTATCTGTAAATACAGATAATACGCTTTGAATACCACTTTTTACAGTGTCAAAGCTAAAAGTAATCGTAGATGCTGCACTTTCATTCATCTTTTAAACCCCCTTTTATGTTTTTTAGAACTGTACTGTTCGATTTTTGGCGGTTTACTCCGCACTTACTACAACTAATTTGTTTCCTTTTAAGGTTAATTCACATTCATAAGTTTGACCTAATGTTAAGTCACCTTCTAAATTAGTTCCTGTATAGATATTCAAATTTTCTGCATCTACAAATCGATAGATATTATAATTCTTCCCTTTAAATTCACTTTGGAAAGTATGCACTAATATCATTTCTCTTGAGATAACGATAATTCCATGATCCATTTGCGATTACTCCTTTCTATAAGACTTAAAAGTCTTAAACATATAATCATTTCATCTTCTGCTTGACGTTTACTAAAACTTACTTGAGAAATTGTGTTCATTATTTTATAAGTCAAATCTGCGTATTCTCGTTTTAACAACCAACAAAGGAATATCCGTTCTTGATCAAGAAGTTCTACTCCATTTATTTTGACTTGTTCTAATTTCTTCAACTTCTCTAATTGTTTTTCGGTAAGTTTTGGCATTGCTTATCTCTTTCAAGTTCTAACATAACTTCTCCATGGTTAGCATACATTGCTAATCCAAGTTTTTCATACATCAAGTCACACATTTCCAATGTAATCATTTCTTTTCCTCCTATTTATGTCGTAACATGTTACGACTTTCAAACTAATTATAATCGTAAAATGTTACGATGTCAATAGGTGATTTTATGAAAATTAACGCTACAAAATATAAAGCAAACGATGTATTAAAATTCGTAAGACAAGGACTTAATATAACTCAAGAAGAATTAGCAAAATCAATAAACGCAAGCAAAAGTTCAATTGAAAAGTACGAATATGGAACAGTAAATTACACATTCGAAACGTTAATAAAAATTGCCAAAAAACATAAACTAAAAATTTTAATTGAAAAGGAGAACTAAATGAACAAAAATATTGAAAAAATACTAGAAAAAATTGATAGTAGCTCAAAAATTAAAGTTAATGAATTCGTAAAATGGTGTATTGAAAATGAATTGTGGGAAACACTTTCAAAAAATCAAGAAATATTCTTAAAAATAATCGAAGATCATAACGAATTTTTATCGTTAAAAAAAGAAGGTTGATTCTATAACGAATTCAATCTTCTCTAAAATCTTTAGTTAAGCCATAGAAATTCATTATTAACACCTAATTGTTTGAGTAGGAAACGGAGGTGAAATAATGACTAAGCTTATAGGAAACTTTATAAAAAGTTTGCTATGGTTAGCAGCAGCTTACTTTGTATTTATGTATGTTTACCCTGCATATTTACAATGGGTAGCTACTTTACTAACTTAAGCCATTCTATGGCTTAATTAAGGACTTTATTTAGCCTTAAATAATTTTCTCATTTGTTCTTCAAGTTTTTCTCTTAAATCATTAATTATTCCATTTATATTTATGCCTATTGAGACCACAAGTCCCCAAAAAAGCACAAATGGTATAAATGATAATTGATTTATATACTCAAACATATTAATTTCCTTCCCAAAATTCTTCGTCTAAGTCTGAAATCTTTAGATTCCCGACTATTTTTTCATTTCGATCTACTTTTCTATGAAGTTTAATTACTTCACATGCTAAAAATCCTATCATTATTGATTGAATCATTCCATATTTCCTCCATTTCTAACAATTTACTTTTTATTTATTTTTTAAAACCGCTATCAAACTAGGAAATGGTGCTGAATATTTTGCACCTTTAAATTGTATACGGCCTTTTAAAAATCTCAATTCAACATTTTCTTTTTCATACAAATACTCATGAAAATATCTAGTATCTGTTCTACTTGGGATCAACAACACAATGGTTGTATTTGCTTTTTTTGATTCTTCATATGCTTTTTTGACCCAATCATATAATTTTCTTCCATATGGCGGATTACAAAATACAACTTGGTCTGACCAATCTTGTACTAATCCATTTTTTTCTTCATCAAAATAATTAATACATTTATGGTTCTTTTCATTAGCACATGCATCCAACGTAAAATGAAACTCTCGATCTAATTCCTCAAATAATTTATTTGGTGTTTCCCAATCTTCCTTTTTACTACTAAACAATACTTTATTCATAATTACCTCTTCTTAAAATATATCTTATGTTAACTAATTAGTATAAATCAGTATAATCAACTGATGAATGATACCTCTTCGCACAAACATCTGCATTATGTTCTTTTACAATATCTCTTATATACGAATAATATCTTATAAAGTAATTCCAAATACCATTTTTATTTGCATATGCACCAATCTGTGACATTTTAACAAAATCATGTATGGATTCTATATATTCTTGAATACTCATTGCGTGTTCGCCACCTGGTGTTTCATCTAAAACCAATTCACGAAACCGTTTCAATAGTTTCTCTGAATTACTTTTTACTTCATTTAAATCATAGTTATACTTATTATCATCCTTATAATGAATTAAGTACTTCAAACTTGCATTTAAACTTTTTTTTACGGGTTCTACCAT
>JAAVZT010000006.1 GCA_022791775.1 Bacilli bacterium | reverse complement strand
GATCGTATCAGTACCAACTCCATCTACTAAGATGGCAACTTTTACATCATAATCACTTAAAAAAGAAGGAATACTTCCTTTCATTACATCATACTCTTTCTTCTGTTCATACATTGCATAGCTTTGATAGATTATGATTCCTATTAAAAGAACAATTATGCTGATTCCTACTGTGATCATAACTGATTGCTTGGCTCTTTTTTCTTGAAATATTTTTAACTTCATACTTCATTCACCTATTTCTCCCTTTAGCTTACCCCAAAACCCAATATTTACTCTCTATTTTACAACACTAATATATCATAATTTTCTCATAAAAAAAACCATAATTTACGTTCTTATAAAACTTGTAAAAAAGATTTTCCATAAAAAAAAATCAAATAATTTAAATCATAAAAAGTAAAAGGGTAAAAAAAAAGATGGATAAATTTAATCCACTTTAATTTATTTGTTTACTTCTAGTTTTACACAATTACGATTTAAAAGGTTGCTTTTGGAAAAATGACACCCACAATAATTTTGACGATATAAATGGTATTCTTTACTTTTTAAAATACTTTCCAAATAACCATTTTCTTTTTTAAAATCAGCGCATAAAAACGAAACTCCATATTTTTGTTCCAAAGAAAAGCCAATTTGATTCAAAATTTGACTATTTTTATATGGACTAACTGATAAAGATGTAGAAAAATAATCAAACCCCAATTCTTTTGCTTTGATAGCCGTTTTTTGAAGACGAAGCTGATAACAAGAATGACATCGCTTGCCTCCCTCCTTTTCCATTTCCATTCCTTTAGCCATTTCTAAAAAATTAGAATTATCCCAATCACAATCTAAAAATGAAACAGGAAACTTAGTCTGAAACTCGCGAATAAATCGCTGCTGCTCTTGCTTTCGAAGGATATATTCTTCATATGGTTCAATATTAGGATTATAATAGAAAACTGTAATATGAAAAAAATCTGCTAGACGACATATAGCCGTAGAAGAACAGGGAGCACAACAAGTGTGCAAAAGCAATGTAGGACTTGCATTTTTTGGAATTTTCTGAATCATATCTAACATTTTCAAATGATAATTTTCTTTCATAATTTTTCCCCCCCTAAAATGGTGTAAAAGTTATTCCATTTCCTAATGAAGAATCCAATTGTAAAGTACCCTTCGCATCTTTTAACGTAGAATAAATTGTCATATAATTATTTAATTTTTCCCAATTAATTAAATTAACATACACTACATTACCATCATTCATTCGTAAATAAAAACGTGTATCATCAATAATGACATCATCAGTTTTCCAAGGCTGATATTCAATTTCACTAATAAGTCCCAATACTTCAAAGTCCCTTTCTTGAATTTCCCGAAGCATTCGCGCATAAATTTCATCAGGAACATAATTTACTAAAATAGGTAATCCAAATAATTCATTCGTTTTCATTTCTTTACCGCTTAAAAAAGTTAAAGTCTCTCGATTTCGATTATAAAATACAGGACGTTCTTCCACAATCTCGATAGTCATTCGCCCTAAAATATTACGCTTAATCCTAACATCCTTTACAAAATCCATATTTAATAAAGCACTTTTAATCTCCTTAGTATTTAATTGAAATAAGGGTGGATAATCTTTGATTTCGGCAACTTCAATCACTTCTAAATCACTTAAATATGTTGTTCCTGTAATAATAATATTTTGAAGAGGCAAATGATATAAATAGAGAAAAAAGCCGAAAAAAAAGCAAAGAAAAAAGCCGATCCATACAATATTTTGTAACTTAAATTTTCGCTTTCCTTTACTTTGTTTCATAAGAGTCCCACCCAACATATTCTTGTTCCATTATCAAATCAATTTGATAAGAGTCTTTGACTGCTTGATGTACTAATTCTATCAAATTTCGAATATCTTTTCCAGTAGCATTTCCACAATTAATAATAAAATTGGCATGTTTTTGACTCACTTGCGCATCTCCAACTCGAGTTCCCTTGAATCCTAAATCCTCAATTAACTTCCCACAAGGCAATTGATCTTTTGGATTTCGAAAAACACTTCCCGCACTAGGATATTCTAAAGGTTGAGTAAGAATTCTTTGCTTTCTCCTTTTTCGAACAATCTCCATACTTTCCTCTTTCGTTCCAAACTCAAGAGAAAAAACAGCCTCTAAAATAACATATCCCGAATTTTCTTTAAAAAAACTAGTGCGATAACCATAAGATAAATCTTCTTTCTCAAAAGTTAAGAACTCCCCATTCGGTGTAATCACAGAAACTTGTTTTAGAAGATCAAAAGTAGAAGTCTTATAAGCTTCCGCATTTCCATAAACACATCCACCAACCGTCCCAGGAATTCCTGCGGCCCATTCCAATCCTTTCAAATTGTTTTGAATCGTTTGCATCGCTAAACTGGGCATCATAACCCCAGCCTCTGCTATCACATCAGTTCCATTTATCCGCACGCGATTTAATTTTGTAAAAGAAATAAAAACTTTTGGAATAAAAGTGTCTGCAAAAATAAGATTTGATCCATTCCCTAAAATAAAATAATCGATTTCTTCCATCTTTAAAAATTTAATTAACGGCAATACAAGTTCTTTACTAGTAGGAAAAACAATATATTGTGCTATCCCTCCTACTTTAAAAGTACAGTAATCTTTTAATGAAACCTGTTCTAATACCAAACCATACGTTTCTAATTTTTGTTTCATTGAATCAAATCCTTAATTTCTTGATAAATCATTTCTGAACTATCTAAAATCGTTAATTTCTTCATATTTTGAAGTATGTTTCTCCGCGAATCAGAATGTTCCAATAATTCTTTCACTTCTTGTTGCAATAACTCCGTTGTAATATTTTGTTCTTCTAACATTTTAATGGCTCCTAAATCACTCATTTCTTTAGCATTATAATATTGATGATTATTTGCCACATTTGGACTAGGTATAATAATAGAAGGAATTTGTAACGCAATTAATTCATATAAAGATGCCGAGCCAGCTCTTGAAATCACAACATCCGCTTGTTTCATCAATCCAGCTAAATGTTCGACATATGGAACAATCTTTACATTTTTAGGAAATACTTCTCCTTTGATAAATTCTTCATAATGTGAATTGCCAGTCACATATAATAATTCGTAAGAAACCTGCGTTAAACTACGTAAAAAATTTTTCATTTTTTGATTTAAAGAACCGCTTCCTAAACTGCCAGCGACTACTAACACCAATTTCTTTGTTTTCGATAATCCATACGTTGTTTTCTCGACACGAGGCTCTTTCAAAGCCTGTGCTCCTGATGGATGTCCAGTCCAAACAATTCTTCCTTTCGTTTTAAAATAATGTTTAGAATGTTGAAAAGTAACGCCAATTAAATCAGCATATTTTGCTAACACTTTATTACTTTTACCTGGAATACTATTCTGCTCATGCAAAAACGTTTTAATATGCAATTTATGAGCTGCTTTTAATACTGGATATGTAACATATCCTCCAACACCTATAACAATATCCGGTTGAAATTTCTTCATAATATTTAAACATTCATGGTAAGCAAAATAAATACATGGAATGTTTTTGATATTTCGTTTCATATTTTTAGTAAAACCATAGATTTCAATCTCATGATAAGGAATATTTTCTTTTGGAATCAATTCCTTTTCCATTCTATTATGCGTCCCAATATATAACACTTCCAAATTGCATTCTTTCTCTTGAAATTTCCGAATAATTGCTAAAGCTGGATTAATATGTCCCAAACTTCCCCCAGCTGATATAATCATCCTCATAGATTCCACATCCTTCTCTACATTATACTAAACTTTCTTTTATTTTTGCATAAGAATAAGAAAAAAGCCACTTTAAATAGCTTTTTAATTTTCTCTTGTCTTATTCTTATCTCGTTCTTGATCTTGTCTTCGTTTATCTCGACATTCTTTACACCGTTTTGGTTCTTGAAGATTATTTTCTTGATACCATTCTTGTTCTCCGACAGTAAAGTCAAATTCTGTATGGCATTCTCGACAAGTAATTTTTTTATCAGACATTGTGTCCTCCTTTTCTAAATTTGATTCCACTAACATGTATGACAAATAAATGTTCCATAGTAAGTACAAATCAAGATTATTATATCATAAAATAAATCAAAACCAATCTATTTTTGTTTTCTAACATAAGTATAAGGCTTTTCTGGGATTAATTCACCTTGATAATATAAAGGAAGCACCCAAATTTTATATGCATAGCCGTTTTGATTAAAAAATACTTTAACATGCAAAGCTCCATTTTGAACAAAATCACGACTCAAAGAAGGAACCACACAATAAGATGAATCTTCACAAAATTGAAATTGATGACAATGCCCTAAGAAATTAAACAATACATTTTTCGGTGATTTATTCATTGCTTGAGAAAAAGACCTAAAATAATGCTGCACTTTGTTATTTAATAATAATTTTTTACGATTTGGATGATGAAAAATAATTTCATTATTTGGCTTTCCTAGTATCAAAGAAGAATGCCGATATCCTAAAGAAATCAAATTTTCTTTCGTAGCAGTAAAGGACTCAATAGGATCAATTCCTAATTTCAAAAAATCTTCATCGTGATTTCCTCCTAATAAACCATAGTATATACGGGGATCATTCGGAAATTCTTGAATAATTTTTTGGACATATTCATCTGAAATCTTATAATTTATTAAATTACAAGAATAAATATGTAAACAAAACAAATCACCCAAAAGAAAATGCCAATTAATATGATGTTTTTTACAATAATCGTTACAATGTTCAAATGCTCGAAACAATTGATCTCGATTATAATTTTTTAAATGTTGATCAGAGGAAATAAAAAATTCAAAAACAGAAGATGAAATATCTTTTAACGAAAGAGTTTGATGAATCCTTACCATTTCATCAATAAAATAATTGGGTTTTAAAGAAATAAAATCAGGTTGAGAAAGATTTATCCTTTGTCGAAGAGCATGAAGTAAAGATTGCAGTTCTACTAAAGAGACATATATATTTTGAGATTGAAAATTTTGTTGAATTTCCTCTATAGTCCAATTCTTTCTTTGATAAAACAAAGTTTGTAAAAAATCTAATTTTTCCGTGAAAGAAAAAGAAGACTCCATTTTCTTTATATTCTGTTGTTGAAAAGGTTTCATAGTCTTTCTTTTTTTCATTAACTCTACCTCCTTATAAAATCAAACACTTAAACTTTTTCTTTTATAATATTATAAAGAAAAAAAGAGATAGATACAAGTTAAAAAAAAGAATATCATATTTTGTTTCGATTCCGTATTTTCGATCATTTTCGACTAATATTTAAAATAATTCCAATACTTGCCATCGATACTAATAAACTAGAACCTCCATAACTAAAGAATGGTAAGGTAACCCCAGTAACTGGAATTAACCCTACTACCACACAGAGATTTAAAGAAGCTTGAATAATAATTCCAAAAGCTAATCCAAAAGACAAATATTTTCCAAATGCATCATTTGTACTTAAAGATATTTTTAAAACCCGATAAAATATTAAAAAGAAAAAAGAAGTGACAATTAGTACACCTAAAAAACCAAATTCTTCACTAATAATAGAAAAAATAAAATCGGTTTGCGGTTCTGGTAAATAAAAATGCTTTTGATGACTATTTAAAAAACCCTGTCCTAGTAATCCTCCTGGGCCAATGGCATATAAAGATTGAATAATTTGAAATCCACTCCCTAAAGGGTCCGTCCAAGGATTTAAAAAAGATACAATACGAGCCATACGATAAGGAGCAATAATAATTAATGCCACAATGCCAATTAAACCGACACATCCGACTTTCACAAAAAAAGAAATTTTTACTCCACTCACAAAAATCATACAAATCAAAGTAAGAACAATTACCATAGCTGTTCCAAAATCTGGTTCTAACATAATTAAAAAGAAAAAAGCAAAAATAACTGCTAAAATTGGCAAAACGCCTTTTTTAATATCTCGCATTTCTTTTCGATGATGGGCTAGATATTTAGAAACATAAATAATCAATCCTATTTTTGCAAATTCACTTGGTTGAATTCCAAATCCACCAAGTCCAAACCAACTTCGTGATCCATTTCGAACTGTACCAATCCCTGGAATCAAAACAAGTACTAATAAAAGAAAACAAATTCCTAAAATTAAATTCGATTTTTTTAAATAAATTTCATAATCCACTTTAGACAACATATTCATCAAAAGAAGACCAACTAAAAAGAAAATACTTTGCGCTTTCACAAACTTAAATGGATCATGAAATTTATATTCTGCCCAAATACTACTAGCAGAATAAATCATAATAATTCCAAATATTCCAATAATAAGAACTAATATTAATAAAAAGAAATCTAACTTTTTCCGTTTCATTAATAATCCCCTCTTATTCTGCCCTACTCATTTAAATTGTATGGAATTAAAAGAAAAATTAGAACCAAAGAAAAAAGAGCCAAAGCTCTTAAATCCAAACTCCATAAGTAATGGCAGCCATTGCTAAAATAAGACCAACTACCCAAAATAGTTTTACAATATCAGTCTCTTTCCAACCTAATTGTTCAAAATGATGATGTAAGGGCGCCATCCGAAAAATCTTTTTATGAAATTTACGAATTGCTACAATTTGAATAAAACTTGAAAGTGTTTCTAAAACAAATACCCCACCTACTAAAGCTAAAGAAAGCTCATGACGCGTTAATATAGCAATCGTTGAAAGTGCTCCTCCTAGAGCCAAACTTCCTAAATCTCCCATAAATATTTTTGCGGGGTGAGTATTAAAAAGTAAAAAACCAAGTAAACTTCCTACCAAAATAAAACAGAAAATCGCGACTTCTTGATATCCTTCCATCCATCCTGTATTCCATGAAATAACACCAAAAGCAAAAAAAGCAATCACACAAAGGCCTGATGCTAAGCCGTCCAATCCATCCGAAATATTAACAGCATTACTAGTTCCCACTAATAAAAATAAAATAAATAAGCCAAAGGTCCATCCCATAGGAATCACTAAACGTAAAGACGTAATACGAAGAATCGGCTCACCTCCATTTTTCATAAAAATATAAAAGAAAACGAGCGCAATTAACATTTGAATTAACAACTTAGTTGTAATTTTTAAGCCAGCATTATTTTTAAATTTTATTTTTAAATAATCATCGATAAATCCCAAAAACGCATAAGCTAAAAAAACAAAAACCAAAATAATCAAGTTATGATTTAATTCAATACTATTTTTAAAATATAATAACGCCAAAGAAACAATGACTGGAATAATAAATATTAATCCTCCCATTGTTGGAATTCCATCTTTTTTTAAATGGCGTTCGCCTAAAGTTAAACTAACTTTTTGACCGACATGCAAGCTCCTTAAAATCGGAATTAAGATAATCGCACAAATAATAGAAAAAACAAAGCCTAGCATGGTCGCCATTGATGCTTTTGCAAGTATTAACATGCGTAGTTCACCTCTATTTCGATTATAACATTCTATTTATGACAAAACTGTAATATAACCGTCATTTTACATTTGTTTAACACAATTTATTTTTTATTATATGTGAAAAAAAGAAATTTATTAATTCAAAAGAAGCTTAACTGTTCCGCCTTCTTTGATATAATATCCACTTTTTGGACTTTGATAAGTTACAGTTTCTCCCTCGCCAGAATATTCAATATGAAAGCCATTTAAAACCTTTTGAGCTTCTTTTAAATCAAGACCTACCACATCTGGCAAAATTACATATTTGGTATCTAACCAGTTATACTCGCGCTCCATTCCGTCTTTCGTTGGCTTAAAATCAAAAATTTCTATAGCAGATTGAAAAACACTTTTAGCAATCGGGGCTGCAACGGTTCCTCCATATTGAACAACCCCTTTTGGATTATCCACGGAAACATACAAAACTAATTCTGGATCCTCTGCAGGCATAAATCCCATAAAAGATAAAATATAATTGCCTGACATATAAACACCATTTTGAACTTTCTGTGCAGTTCCGGTTTTTCCTCCAATTCGATAATTTTCAATATAAGAATTTCTGCCTGAGCCATGAGCTACTACACTCTCTAATGCATAACGAACTAAACTACTAGATTCATCACTAATGACTTTACGTACAAATCTTGGACTGTTCATTTGAATGATCACATTTGTTTCTGGTTCTAACATACTTTTTACAATATATGGAGTATATAAATTTCCACCATTTACAGCCGCCGAAACTGCTGTCACTTGTTGAATGGGAGTAACCGAAATTCCTTGACCAAAGCTTGTAGTCGCCAGTTCAACAGGACCCATTTTTTCTAGTTTAAATAAAATTCCATTACTTTCTCCATTCAAATCTATCCCAGTTTTGGAACCAAAGCCAAAATTACGAATATATTTCATTAATGTTTCTGTCCCAAGTTTTTGGCCCATTACAACAAAGCCTGGATTACAAGAATTTTCTACAACATTTAAAAATTTTTGCGCTCCATGCCCGCCATGTTTCCAACAATGAATCCGAGCAGAATCCACTTGAATGGAACCACTATCAAAATAATCATCTTCAAACAAATTAACTGTTTTTTCTTCCATTGAAGCAGCAAGAGTCATAATTTTAAAAGTGGAACCAGGTTCATATGTCATCCAAATTGGTAAGTTTCGATTAATAACTTCTGAAGTAGAGTCTTGATACCGATTAGAATCAAAAGTAGGACGAGAAGCCATAGCCAAAACTTCACCTGTTTTTGGATTCATTGCCAAAATAAGTGCCCTTTCTGGAGTATATTTACTCATTACATTATCTAATTCTCGTTCTACCGCTAATTGTAAATCCAAATCAATAGTCAATTGTAAATTAATACCATCTTGCGGTTCTTCATAAACTTCTGTTAATTCTAAGCGATTGCCTTTACCATCCGAAAAATATTTTATGGCTCCATTGGCACCCGTTAAATACGAATCATAATAAAGTTCTAAACCAGACAGTCCCTGATTATCAATCCCCACATAACCAAGAGCATGAGCTAAAACCGAACCATAAGGATAAAATCGTTTACTTTCTTTCACTAAATAAACTCCATCTAATTGTAAATCATCAATTTTAGAAGCAATATCATAAGACAATTGTCTTCCTTCTGGATGAACTCTTTCAATACTTGTCTTTTTCGTAACATGACTGAACATATCATTATAGTCACTTCCCAAAATATTAGACAATTCTCTAGCTGTTCGTTCTGGATCAACTATTTGATTTGGAATCACAACCAAAGAAGTCGTTGTAATATTCGTTGCCAATATTTTGCCGTTTCGATCCAAAATTTCACCTCGATCGGCAGTAATCGGCAGTTCTCTACTCCATAACGATTCAGCAAGGGTACTTAGTTTCTCATATTGAAATACTTGTATATAAAAAACACGTAAAATAATAGACAATAAAATGGCTAAAACTACTAAAAAAACAAAGCGAATTCGAGTATGTACATCACTAAAAAACATGATTATCACCTAATAAAAATATATTAGATTACAATCATGTTTTAGAACTAATTATAATTCTTCATAATTTGGAAATTTTAAAACTAACTTTTTCATATATCCATCATCTAAAATTTGTTGCTCATGTAAAAATTGTTCAACTTCATCCTCAGTTTCATAAAATAAAGTTTGATTTTGAACAGCTCTTCGTATTTGATATGCATATTGTTTCATTTGAAAATATTCATTCCATAATCGTAAACGAATTTTTTGATAATCTGTTAATTTTTCTGGAGAATACAAAACATTTGTAGAAGATATCGCTTCGTTTAAACGGCATAATTGAAAAATCATGTCACCATGTGTAGCTAAAAGCCCTGCCGCTTGAAAAGTATCCGCTTCATTTAGTAACTGCCATACCTGATAATCATCTGGAATCAAACCACGAGACATCATTTGAAGCAATATTTCATAATGTCCATAATCACTTTTAGAAGCAATTCCATATTTCTTATATATTCCTACCTGTAAAGGTTGAAAAAATGTATAATCTAAAGTAATTTGATCTAGCTTTTCTAACAGTTGTGAGTCTTTGATTAACTGCATGTCATCCCTCCACTATTTTTTTGTTCTCATTTTTTCAGAATTTAACATCAAAAGATGCTTCATTTTTTCTTCCATATTAGCTATAGAATTTATCCCCGTTCCTAATGGCGATTGTTGCAATGCTTGAAAAATATATTCTTTTCCCCAATCAAATTGTTCTAATTCACTAAGTGAAAAATAAAATTTATGATTTATTTTGGATTCAATCTCTCTTTTAGTTGGTTCCCATGGATAACAAGCCACCAATTGCACAGGATCTTTTAAATAGATAGAACCATCCTCTTGAAAACTAACCATATAATCCATACCATCTTCATTCACTAGTACAGAAAATTCACAATTATCCCAATTACTATCTGTTTTTTTCAAATAAACTTGAGAACCCAATGATTGATTACTCTGAACCGCATCTAGAATCTTGGCATCTTTTATCTCACTTAAATAATGAATTTCTCCAATTAAATTCAATAAATTTCTTGCATTAGGTAAAAAAGAAATTTTAGAAAGATAAGAAATAACTTTTTCATGCGTTTGAAAAATAGCTTGTTCCTTTACAATATCTCCATTTTTAAATGCTGATAATGTTGCATTTTGAAAACGTTTAGAAAGCTCTAAATAAGTTTCATATACATGTAAAGAAATCAATTTATTATTCGGAAAAGACATAGCAGCACTTTGTTCTCTTTGATAAGCTAGCATAACTTTTTCATAAATTTGCTTCATTTCTTCCATAGCTAAATCTTCTTGTTCCAAATTTTGTAAAAACAAATGAATTTCATTTTTTAAATTATCACTTAAATTTTGGCCATTTAATAAGTCTTTTAAAGTTTTCATATAATAATGTATCATTAAATAGGAAAAATCTTTTCTATTATTTTTTTCCATATATATCCCCCTTTAATTGAATCAATATTATAACATCAATTTCAAAAAAGTCAAACAAAATACGAACAACTTAGTGAACACAATGATTTTTCTGTATTTAAAAAAGAATTTCTCCCTTATAATAAAATAAAAAAATTTTGAAAATTTTTCAAAATTTTAAAAACTAATTGATATTCAAAACAATTCGAAAACTAGGCCCACTTGCAAACCCTTGTCCATTCACAAAATTAAATAATCCAGCCCCCGTTCCAGGATCAAAAACACCACCTCGTCCAAACCACGGACTCCAATGATTCAAAAAATATGCTTCATCTCCATACCAAGAACCGATTTGTCTAGTCTGAGTTCCATAAGTTGCATTCCCAAAAGGACCCATTTCTCCCGTCGCATCTCCCAATATTCTGCGTTGATAGGCTTTATCCACTTCTGCGTATTGATAAGCATCATAATACTTAGCGTCTGTTGGAAAAGGAAATCCGGTTGTCAAAGATGTTTTTCCAGAAGTATCTCCATCACAAGTAGGACAACCAAACGAACCATTAAATCCCGAATTAGACTTGCTATTTCGACCACTCATTGGACGTCCATTTTTATCGACCATGACTCCCATCACATATTCATTTCCCCCACCACTCATATCATAAATCCCGGTAATATTTCCAGTTGTACTCGCAAGATGACCAATCAAAGTGTTCCAAGGCATTGTCACTTCTTTAGCCGAGCCATATTGGTTACAACTTCGATTATCTCCTGTATATCCACAAGTCGGCTCCTTCACACTAGCATAACCCGTCAAGCGTAAATTATTATTGTTAATTCGCACATCCGTATGACTTCCATATTTGCTATAAGACAAATAAGCAACTGCTCCCCATTCGGTATTCTTCATCATATGACTATCCAAATTTCTTTTATAGCCATAACTAGTATAAAAGGCATTTGCAACTTGAATTCCTCGCCAACTATATACATTGGGTTTAATTTGAACTTTTTCTGGGGCATTAACATTTTCAACACTTTGACTAACCGCATCCAAATATCCCGTTTCAAACTTGCCAACCCAAAATCCCGTAGAATCAAAGGCCAAAAAGGCAGGATGTGTCATAAAATCTCCAACTTTACAATTTCCACTTTGACCACTCTTAGCAGGTGTCTTACATTCAAATGTATTTTCATCATTGGTATCTTCATTACCAAAAAGAATAGGTATCTCCTTCGACATATTATTATTTACAGAAGATAAGCCACTATAATTTCCTAAATTCCATAACTGATATCGATATTTTGGTATCCACACGAAATAAGACTCAATTTGATCTTCAGGAATAATTTCTCCTGGACAATACATTTCATTTTCATTTTTTAAAATAACCGCATTCGCCCAAGTTTTATTTTCATAACGATACCATTCTTCCGCTTCATCAGCTTTTCTTACTACACCAGCATTGTCTATGATTACTGGTATTAATTCATCTTTCAAAATAGGATCTGTTCCATTTAAGATACTTTCTTTGTAAGATGTTTTTTCAAGTATTGGGTTAATCGTAATATTTCCACTTAGTTTGGAACTCATTGTTGTGTTTTGATTATCTTCTTGGTTTAGAAATTCTAATACCACATAATAGTATCTTATCT
>JAAVZT010000036.1 GCA_022791775.1 Bacilli bacterium | reverse complement strand
GGGATAAGATTCTAACAAAGATAACTCAGGAATTTTCTCCTCAAACTGTATCTTTAAACATGTGCTATTTGATACATTATAATCATTTTGTTCAAATCCTATTTTCCAAAATCCATAACTCATTCCAAGCACTAGAATGATCACAAATAGAAGTGTGATAACTCCCACTATATAGATTCTTCTTTGTTTTCCATATCCAACACTTCCCTACACTTTGAACAAAAGTAAAAATATAAATTTTTTTTATTTTATTATTCTGATTATGTTTATGTTACATGTTTTTTTTCTAAAAAAAAAGCTAACTGCACCTTTTATAACACTAAAATGAAGCTTTTTATTTTTATTATTTTGATTGGAAATTTAGTGACTCATAAACTTCTTGCCATTGTGTTTCATTCCAAATTTCAATTCCTAATTTTCGTGCTTTATCAGCTTTACTTCCTGGACTTTCACCAACTATTACCACATTCGTTTTTCCACTGACCGAACTACTGGTATTTCCACCATATAAATTAATAATATCTTCAATTTCTTCTCGACTCATAAAAGAAATTGTTCCTGTTACAACGAACCGTTTTCCTGAAATTTCTTCATGATACTTTTCTTCTTCTCCTAAATACATCATATTTATATTTAAGCTTTTTAAATTGTTGATAAGTGCTATGTTGTCCACATTCTGAAAAAAGCAAAAAATATTTTTAGCTAAAATAGGGCCGATGTCTTTCATTTCTTTTAAATCTTCTTCGCTTTGATTCATCAAATTTTCGACTGTTTTATACTTTTTTGCAAGAATTAATGCTGTTTTGTCTCCAATTCCTTCTATTCCTAAACCAAATAATAATCGCTCTAAACTATTTTTTTTGCTGGCTTCAATTGCATTTAATAAATTTTCAATACTTTTCTTTCCATATCCTTCTAATTCTTGTAAATCTTGTTTGTGAATTTCTAGATGATAAATATCCGGAATATTTTTTATAAATCCAAGATTAAAAAAATCTTCTACAATACTTTCTCCTAATCCTTCGATATTCATTGCCTTTCTAGCGCAAAAATGAATGAGTCCTTCGATATGTCTTGCTGGACACAATGGATTTAGGCAATAATAATCCACTTGGTCATTTTTCTTTTCTAATTTTGAGTTACAAATTGGGCAATGAGAGATCATTTGAAAATCAATTTCTTTGCCCGTTCGACGTTCTAATTTTGCTTCTACTACTTCTGGAATTACATCACCTGCTTTTCGAATTGAGACAATGTCATTGATTTTGAGTCCTTTTTCTAATACGTAATCTTCATTATGAAGAGTTGCTCTTTTGATTGTAGAGCCCATTACAATTACAGGTTCCAAAACAGCATTTGGAGTAATTTTACCAGTACGTCCTACACTAAAAATAATATCTGTTAATTTTGTCAGAACTTCTTCTGCTGGAAATTTATAGGCAATAGCCCATTTGGGATGTTTTGAAGTATATCCTAATTTTTCTTGCATTTCTAAATCATTTACTTTAATCACTACGCCGTCGATGTCATAGGGTAATTCAAAACGCTTTTGGGCATATTCGTTAATAAATTTTAATATTTCCTCTACATTTTTAGCAAATCGATTTACGGGGTTTACTTTAAAACCTAAATTTTTCATAAATTGTAAAGCTTCATAATGAGTTTTTAATCCATAATCTTTTGGATTTGGTAAATGATAGATCCAAGTATCTAACTTTCGTTCTGCGGCAATTTTAGAATCTAATTGGCGAATAGAACCAGCTGCGGCATTTCGACAATTTTGAAGCAATGGCTGATTTTTTTGGCTGCGTTCCTGGTTTAATTTTTCTAACGTTGATTTTCCCATATATATTTCACCACGAACTTCAATATTAATTGATTCTTTTAATTTTAAAGGAATTGATTTTATTGTTTTAACATTATGGGTAATATCTTCTCCCACAATGGCATCTCCTCTAGTTGCTCCCGTAATTAAATTACCTTTTTCGTAATGAAAAGATCCACTTAAGCCATCAATTTTTAACTCACAAACATACTCTGGAAGAAAACCACTTTTACGGATACGTTCATCAAATTCATATATTTCTTCTTCATTAAATACGTCAGGTAAAGATAACATTGGTATACTATGTTTTATTTTTTTGAATTTGTCAATGACTTCTCCTCCCACTCTTTTGGTTGGAGACGTCTCACTTTGTAATTCAGGATATTCTTTTTCTAAATTTTCTAGCTCTTTTAAGTATTTATCAAATTCTTGATCCGTTAAAGTAGGATTTGCTAAAACATAATATTCGTAGTTGGCGTCATCAATTATTTTAGTTAATTCTATTATTCTCTTTGCAGCTTCTTCTTTCATGCCGTTTCCTTTCTTTTACCAAAGATGTTCGTTATATTCTCCTTGGACTTTTAGCGTATTTAATTTTTCTTTTACTTCTTCTAAATCTTCTTTGTAAGTCATGCCAAGCCATTCACCTTTTGAAGTTTGATATTTTAGTTTTAACCGATTTTCATTTAATGACTTTTCTAAAAACTCTGAGATTAAACTTTCTGCCGTTTCTAAATTATTTTGATTCTTTTTTAAAAAATCTGTAAAATAAGCATCAAAATCTTGTAATATTTTTGCTTGGAATCCAAACATATTCATAGAAACTGGATGATCTTTTTTTATTTCAAATTCTGCTCGTCCATCTAATGGTTTAGCAATCACTTTTCCATTTTCATATCCGACATTACATTCTACAATTTCGGTAATTTCATCTTCATGAAAGGATAGTACTCCTCTTTTTACAAATCCATATTTGCTATCTACATGACAAAAAGGATACGGAATGGATATATGTGTATTTTCTTCTTTGACGTTATTTAAAAATTTAGCAACGATATCATAAGAGTCGAAACCATAAAAATCGTCTGCATTTATGACAGCAAAGGGCCCATTTATATTTTTTCGTGCAGCAAGTATTGCATGTACAGTTCCCCAAGGTTTCATTCTATTTTTTGGTACCGTTACCCATGAAGGTATATCTTCTAATTTTTGATAAGCATATTCCACTTTAATTTTACTTTCTAAACGTGCTCCTATTGTCTCTTTGAACGCTTCTATATTTTCTTCTTTGATAATAAATACTACTTTCTGAAATCCAGCTTTGATTGCATCATAAACAGAATAGTCGATTAAAAAATTGCCATCTTCATCTACAGGGGTAATTTGTTTTAATCCTCCAAATCTACTTCCCATTCCTGCAGCCATAACAACTAATGTTAATTCATTCATTTTAACTTCTCCTTTTCATTGTATTTTTTTTAAACTTTTATGATTTTTCATCAGTTTTCGCACTCCAAAATTCTTGGCAAAAGCGATTGTCACAATCGTTTTATCGATTCCGATTACAACTCCTTTTCCATAAGTAACATGCATAACTATGTCACCATTTTGATATTCTACTTCTGTATCATTATATAAATCTTTTTTGTTAAGTACTTTTTCTTCTTTCACACTATTATTTGTCATTTCTAATAGTTGACTATCAATTTCCTCTATAAATCTACTTGGAGGATTTGATGAGTCTTTTCCATAAAGCATTCGTCTTTTGGCATTTGTTAGATAAAGAAGTTTTCTTGCACGTGTAATTCCTACATACATTAAGCGACGCTCTTCTTCAATTCCATCTCGATCTAATAGAGCATTATTGTGAGGAAATAATCCTTCTTCCATTCCCACTAAGAACACGACATCAAATTCTAATCCTTTGGCACTATGAATGGTCATAAGGGTCACAACATCATCCATGTCTTTATGTTCTGATATATCTGCAATTAAACTGATTTCTTCTAAGAAATCTCCTAAATTTACACTTCCTGTTGTTTCTTCAAATGTCGCAGTAATACTTTTAAATTCCATTAAGTTATCTAATCGTAATTCGCTTTCTAGGGAGGGATCATTTTCTAATTCTTTTTTCATACCTGATTTATCCAAAATAAGATCAATTAATTCTGTTAAAGAACATGATTCACTATCTTTTTGAAGTTCTAGAATTAATTTTTTAAATTCTAATTCTTTTCCATCAGTAATCGCATCAAATAAGCTTATATTTTCTAAAGCTGCTTGCATTTCAATACGAGCGATTGTACTTGCTCCGATCTTACGTTTTGGCACATTAATTACTCTTCGTAAAGAAATTTCATCATGAGGGTTTAAAATTAATCTTAAATAACAAATTAAATCTTTGATTTCTTTTCGACTATAGAAATAATAACTTCCTACTACTTTATAAGGAATATTTGCTTTTAAAAATTGTTCTTCTACAATACGTGCTTGGGCATTGGTTCGATAAAAAACAGCAATATCATTTTTTTGATATCCTTCTTGTAGTAAATGATTTATTTCTTCTAATACTAATGTTATTTCATGTTTTTCATCATAACTTCGTAAATATTTTAATTTTACTCCAATACCATTATTACTTTTTAAATTTTTATCTTTTCTTTCTTTATTATTTTTTATTACGGAGTTCGCGGCATCTAATATCATTTTGGTACTGCGATAATTTTCTTCTAAGGGAATAACTGTTGTATTTTGATAATCTTTTTCAAAATTTAAGATGTTACGGTAATTGGCACCACGAAACATATAAATAGATTGGTCTGGATCTCCAACGACAAAAATATTATGATATTTTTGAGCTAATAATTTTGTCATTTTATATTGTACCTCATTTGTATCTTGATATTCATCGATCAAAATATATTGAAAACGCTCTTGATAATTTTCTAAAGTATCTTTATCTTTTTGAAACAATTCTACTGGCAAGGTCAATAAATCATCAAAATCTACAGAGTTGTTAAGTTTTAATCGGTGACGATATTCTTTATAAATTTCAATAGCTATTTTTTCTACATCACTGGTCATATATTTTTCTATTTCTGCTTCTGACATCATTTCGTTTTTCATGAAGCTAATTCGATTACGAATATAACTTGGAGCACATTCTTTCGGATCAAAGCCTTTTTCTTTCATTATTTTTTTGATAATGCTTAAAACATCATCACTATCTATAATAGTAAAGTTACGTGTTAAGCCTAGCTTTTCATAATTTTCACGAATTATTCGTAAACCAAATGAATGAAATGTTCCAACAAAGGCGTGGTTATTTGGAACTAATATATTTAATCTTTCTCGCATTTCTTTGGCAGCTTTATTTGTAAATGTGATTGCAAGTATTTGATAGGGGCTTACTCCACTATTCATTAAATGTGCTATTCTAGTCGTTAATACTTTTGTTTTTCCAGAGCCAGCTCCAGCTATTACAAGGCATGGTCCATCTTTATGTAATACTGCTTGTTTTTGTGCAGGATTTAATTTTTCTAAATACTCCATATGATCTCCTATTTCTTTTCTCAATTATATCAAATAATAATTATAAAAAAAATCTTCTTTTATATTTCTTTTAAATAAAAAATATATATTAAATAAGTCATTTATATTTTTTTCTTTAATAAACCTTATTTAATCATTATTCGACGGTTATTTTACAGTTTAAATATTTTAGAAATTAAAAAAGAAAGTTTTTTTCACTTTCTTATAAATACTCTATAATTGCTGCATTTTTTTCTAATTTATCTACCAAATCTTCTCGATCGTATTTATTAAAAATTCCGACAAAAGTGCTATTATCTAATAAAAACAAATCATAATATTCTAAGAATATTTCTCGATAATTTGTTACTCCTAGATCAAATAGATATTTTAAATTTGCAGATATTAATTTTTGATTTTGATTCATGGTATCGATTAAAGTTCTAGAAGTATTTTGGTCTAAATATAACATTTGGTCTTTAGTAAATTCAAACTTTTCTAAATAGTTCATTGAATTTGAAATCATATCTTCTTTTAAGCTGCTTCCAAGTTCCTCAATTTCTTTTTTTCGAATATCACGTACTAATTCTTGAGGATTTGTTTGATAGGATTCTTTTTTGCTCATATTTTCTTTTAATACTTCTTCTATATCACTCAAATTAAAACCTAAAATTCGCAAACCGTAATAACTATAAACCATGATATTTTCTTTTTTTAATCGCTCTATTTTCTCTTCTAAATTTTGATTTGTTATAGCAGGTAAAATGCTTAATTGATTTTTTAAACCGCGTGATAATTCGCCATTATTTGCAACTAAGGTTTCATTCATTAATTTTCTAATATTCATGTTTTGCCTCCTTAATATGCCATTAATGGAACTTCATGTGGATCTAAACCATTCGCTTTAATATTATCGATGGCACGATTTAGTTCCTCTTTTGTATATTTTGTTAAAATATTGGGGTTTAAGTAAATATCAACCATTTCTTTTCCAACTTTTGCTAATAAATCAATTTTTTCTTTTAAATCTTTGTCATACATGATTTCGATGTGGCATTGAAGCATGTCTAAGCCTATTCCTTTTTTATTCAATAAATTAAGATTTGCTTTTATCGTTTCAACATTAAAGTTTGCAATTAATTGATCAATTTCATTTGGTTTAAAATCAAGATAATCTATACCAAATTCTTTTAAAGTTTGAATCATTTCTTCTTTTGGATCAAGCTTAGTTTCCATTTCTACTTGAACTGGTTCTTCCTTTTCTTCGATGTGAGATTCTTCTATGCTAGCAGTTTTTGCCTCAGCAATTACTTCAGAAATAGATTTACCTGATTTCTCTTTTGATTTTACTTTTTCATCATATGTAAATAATGCATCTTCTGGGAACATCAATAGCTTTGCTGCTTCTCTTTGATCTTCTTCTGAAAAACTAAATTGTTCTAATAAGCTAGTTATAGAATCTCTTGTAATATTAATTCGACCCGTTAAAGCTAATTCAAAATACTCATTTAATTTTTCTTGATTTGATAAGGCTGCATCTTTTCTTAATCCCAATTCTTCAATCGTGGTAATTGCATTATTCATCTCTTCTTCTACTTTAACGAGTTGATCTTCTGCTTTTTTGGTATCATCTTTTACTGAATCAATTGTTCTAGGTAAAGAATGATCTAACTTTTCCACTAAGGCTTTTGGATTAAAATCAATACGTAAACGATCTAAAACAGTTTTGTATTCATCACGGTTTATTCCAGATAATACTTCTTTTAATTTTTCACCTTGTTCATCTAATTCTTCATGTAATTTTTCTAATTCTGAAATTTTCTTTTGTAAATCCTTCTTTTGATTCGTAGTTCTTTCTTTTGTTTCTTCGGCTTTATTTTTTTGTTTTTCCATTTCAACTAGAATGATACTATCTTCTCCACGTAAATTATAAAGCTTATCTAGTAACTCATTTACTTCCGGCGTTAATGTTTTCATATTAGCCACTCCCTTTTATTATGTGACAATTATAGCAAACTTGTTTTGTCTTGTAAAGAAGCTAAATTTTATATTTTGACAAAATAGGAATTTTTTTCTTCCATTCACACTGCCTTTTGGGTTGCATATAATATCATGGAAACTTAGAAGGAGGGTTTTTTTTGAAAAAAAGATTAATTGAAATTTTAATTGGAATATTAGTAATTGTGATGGTATTAATTGGTTATCATTTGTGGAATAATAGGCAAAAAACAGAAGCAGATTTAGTAGAAATTAAGTTAAGTGAGGTTACTCATAGTGCTTTTTATGCTCCACTATATGTTGCAATGGAAAATGGGTATTTTAAAGATGAAGGAATAGCTATTGATCTTATTTTAACTAGCGGAGCAGATAAAGTTGCGGCTGCTGTTTTGTCTGGAGATGTTCAAATTGGATTTGCTGGTCCAGAAAGTGCCATTTATGTATATAATGGTGGAGAAGAAGATTATCTAGTTACCTTTGCGGGTCTTACGAAACGAGATGGACAATTTATAGTAGGAAAAGATGAACAAGAATTTAATTGGAATGATTTAAAAGGGAAAGAAGTATTGGTTGGTCGAAAAGGG
This sequence comes from Bacilli bacterium, assembly GCA_022791775.1. GTDB lineage: Bacteria > Bacillota_I > Bacilli_A > RF39 > UBA660 > MGBC162267. The sequence continues at coordinate 65,345 of JAAVZT010000036.1, read as the reverse complement.
GGAATGCCTGCTTTAAATTTCTTAAATGCACTTAAAAATGCAGGAATTGATCCAGCTGAAGTAAATTTAAATTACTCGGTAGAATTTGCTGCACTTTCTGGAAGTTATATTGCGGGTATTGGAGATTATGTTAATTTATTTGAACCTAATGCTACCAAACTTGAAAGCGAAGGTTATGGGAAAGTTGTAGCAAGTGTTGGAGAAAAATCAGGAAGTGTTCCTTATACGGCTTTTTATACACAACTTAGTTATTTTAATGAACATAAAGATATTTTGGAAAAATTTACAAGAGCACTAGAGAAAGGTATTATATATGTAAAAGATCATAATGAGGAAGAAATAGCAAAAGTCATTGCACCACAATTTCCTGATTCTAGTGTAAATAATTTAAAAACTATCGTAAAACGATATAAAGATTATGATAGTTGGTTACCAAATGGATTTATTAGCGAAGAAATATTTAGAAATTTAGAAGATATTATGCTTGATAATGATTTGATTAAAGAATACGTTCCTTATGATACATTAGTGCGTAATATTAGTCATGAATAATATTTTAAATGTACAAAATATAAAAAAAATTTACCATACACTAGATGGTGAGATTGAAGCTATTTCAAATATATCTTTTGACGTGAATGAAGGAGAATTCATTTCAATCGTAGGGCCATCTGGATGTGGTAAATCTACTTTATTAAGCATTTTATCAGGATTAGAAAAGAAAAGTTTTGGAAATATACAATTAAAAGATAATTGTAGTATTGGATATATGTTACAGACCGATTCTTTATTTCCTTGGCTTAATATTTTAGAAAATGCTATGTTAGGTCTTAAAATCAAAAAACAAGATACGAAAGAAAATCAAGATTATGTTATATCTCTTTTAAAAACATATGGTTTGTGGGAGTTTGCATACAAGTATCCAAATGAATTATCTGGAGGAATGAAGCAAAGGTGTGCTTTAATTCGAACTCTTGCTTTAAAACCTGATATTTTACTTTTGGATGAGCCTTTTTCTGCTTTGGATTATCAATCTCGTTTGGCAGTAAGCGACGATGTATTTCGAATTTTGAAGCAAGAGAAAAAAACGGCTATTATGGTAACTCATGATCTTTCAGAAGCGATAGCAATGTCTGATCGAATTATTGTTTTATCGAAACGTCCGTGTGTTATAAAAAATGTTTATGCAATTGCTTTAACTCAAGCATCCAATCCAATAGAAAACCGAAAAGCTCCAGAATTTTCTTATTACTATGATTTACTATGGAAGGATTTGGATGTGAATGTCTAAGGAACAAAAGCAATTTTTAAAACGTTATCAAAGAAATAAGTTCATTGTTTTAGGAAGTCAGATCTTAATTATTATTAGTTTTCTTTTATTGTGGGAATATTTGGCTAAGTATAAAATAATTAACCCGTTTATTTTTTCTAGTCCGTCACGTATTTTAGAGACTTTGCAAACTTTGTATCATAGTGGAGATTTATTTCTTCATATTTTTACTACTTTTTACGAAACAATATTATCATTTGTTTTAGGAATTAGTTTAGGTTTTTTCATTGCTATTTTACTCTATGAAATTCCTTTATTCGCTAAAATTATTGAACCTTTTTTGACAATGCTAAATAGCTTGCCAAAAGTTGCTTTAGGTCCCATTATTATCATTTGGACTGGTGCCAATGTAAAATCTATCATTGTAATGGCACTGTTGATTAATTTGATTATTAGTATTCTTAATTTTTATAATGGTTTTTTAGGCACTGACTCAAATAAGCTGAAATTGATGAAATCTTTTCAGGCGAATAAATCACAGACACTTTTAAAGCTTGTTATTCCTAGCTCTAAAAACACGATTATTTCTTCGCTAAAACTTAATATTTCTATGACTTTAATTGGAGTCATTATGGGAGAATTTTTAGTTAGTAAAAAAGGTGTTGGTTATTTAATTATTTATGGAACTCAGGTATTTAATCTTAATTTAGTAATGGCTGGTATTATTATCTTGGTTGTAATGTCTTTTCTTATTTATGAATGTGTCGCATTTATCGAAAAAAAACTATCTACTAGATAGCTTTATATGTATAAGCGAATTATTTGAGTATTGAAAATTCAATACTCTTTTTTATTCATTCGAATCTTTTTCTTTTTGATTATATTTTTTTATGTGTTTCTGAATTAAGTCTTCATCTTCAAAGTAATTAATCGCCATTGCTTCTTTTACTAGCCTTAATGTTTCATTGGCACGTATATTAGCTTTTTTAGAACCGATTTTTAATATATCATAAACATTTTCTATTTGTTGTTCATACATTGCACGACGAAGACGGATGGGCTCTAATATATTTTCTATAATTTGTAATAAAAACTTTTTAATGGTCACATCTCCAAGGCCACCTTTTTGATAATGAATTTTTAATTCTTCTAAGTTTTGATATTGTGGTAAATATTTACGGAAGTCTTTATCACTTGCAAAAACTTCTAAATATGTAAATACTGGATTATTTTCTACATTTCCTGGATCTTCTACATGAACATGATTTGGATCTGTATACATACTCATTACTTTTCGTTTCACTTCTTCTTTCGTATCAGCTAAATAAATCCCATTTCCCAATGACTTGCTCATTTTAGCGTTCCCATCTATTCCAGGCAAACGTAGAGCATTTTTATTTGTTGGCAATATAGCTTTTGGTTCAATAAGCACGTCTTTGTAAATACGATTAAAACTTCTAACAATTTCTCTTGCTTGTTCTATCATAGGAAGTTGATCTTCTCCTACAGGTACAATATTAGCTTGAAAGGCGGTTATATCTGCTGCTTGACTTATGGGATAGTTAAAAAATCCTACCGGAATATTTGCTTCAAAATTTCGCAATTTAATTTCATTTTTGACAGTTGGGTTTCGTTGTAAACGTGAAACAGTAACCAAATTAGAATAGTAAAAAGTTAATTCTGTTAGCGCTGGGACTTGAGATTGAATGAAAATAGTTATTTTTTCTGGATCCAAGCCAATTGATAAATAATCTAAAGCTACTTCTATAATATTTTCTCGAATTTTTTCTGGATTATCTGCATTATCCGTTAAAGCTTGCGCGTCTGCAATCATCACATACATTTCGTCATAATCCTTTTTATTTTGAAGCTCTAATCTATTTCTCAATGATCCAACAAAATGTCCTAGATGAAGACGCCCAGTAGGTCGATCTCCTGTTAGAATTATTTTTTTACTTGATTTCATATTATCTCCTTTTTTCTTATTCCAGTATATCAAATATCTAGAAAATCGGAAACGCTTTTTTGGTGTTATAAAATCACTTTATACTCTCTTTTTACTTATGATATAAATATAAAAATATTTCATTTATATTCTAACAGGAAAGAAGTGTTTTGTTTGAAATTAGAATTATTTCATGAGAAAAAGATATTGTCTACAAGCATTTTGATAATTTTTATTTTTCTTATGCTCCTTCTTATAGCTATTGTTCTTTATCAAAGTTATGCTTTGTTTGAGCAAAAAAAAACATATAATATTATTAAAGGTTCTGTTCCTGAACAAAACTTTGATACTATTTTAAGTTTTGTTATTCAAGATTCAGATGGCAATCTAACAAGTGTGAAAGAACTTCCTGCAAAAGACAATTATTATGTTGATGTTTCTTGTACAAACGATGCAGAAGGTATTTGGGATTATGATAATTGGGGATTATATATTGGCTCTTTGAAACAAAGTAGAACTAAATGTACTTTAACTTTTCAACCGAATGTTATTAATCCTCCCATCGTTGCTTCTGGTAGTGATAATTGGATATTTGAGTATCCTACTGTATCTTTTATTCAAGCTGGGAGTGCTATGAATGATATTCAACATTATGAGTATTATATTTCTACAGATACCAATTTTATTCCTAGCGATGATACTATTCCTACTGGTATTAGTGAAAGTGAGATTACGCTTAAACAAGATGGTACTTATTATATCTTTTATCGAACAGTTGCTAAAGGAGGATATCATTCTAACTGGAGTAATAAAGCAACTTATAAAATTGATACAGTGGTTCCTGTTATTAACATGAAAAATGCGGGAACTTATGAGATTGAATCTAAAGAAGAAATTGCCACTGCTTCATTCGGGGGAAGTGGTGGTAAACTACAATGTAGAAATGTTACGATTCCTGATAAACCAATTGTAACTAATTTTATTTCTATTCGTGGTATTGGAGGATTTGAAATCGAATGTGTTGCAACTGGCAATAATGGAAAATCGACCAAGCTTTCTAAAACCTATCAAAAAGAAGGAAATCTAACTATTACAAATGGGGGCATAGTCACAAAAGGTTCGAATCCTAGTTATTATCCTGGGATAGAAAAACTGATTTTACCAAAAGGTTATGATCAATATGGCCCTTACTATTATGCAATGGCTGGTTGTTATAAAGTGGAATATGTTGGCTCTGGTTTTGTGAATGAAAGCTGTATGCCAATACATTGTTATCAAAATAACCCTCAAATCTTTTATGAAACTCTTTCTTTAAATATTACGAATACAAAGATATCTTATTATGTTAATATTCCTGAATCATTATTATCAGCTAGCCCTGGTAACGGGCAAGGTTTAGAGTTTCTTTTAAGAAATAATTGTGCAAATGACATTATCATAAACTATGTTCGTGTCACGAAAGCAACTTGTCCTTAATTCTCAAAAAGAAGAAAAAGAAGAATTTAACAGATTCTTCTTTTTTGTATTATAATTTAATCGCAATCAATAATTTTTTTTCGACGATTTAAAGTTGCTGGTTTAAGGTCTACTATATTTGATGTCTTATATACTGTTATTACCTTTAAAAGTGGTGCTATCTCATCATTTATTACTCCTACATTCGAAATAGTTAAATAATATTCATCCATAGCTCCTGGTAAATGATTTGCTTGGTCTTGATCCAAATATTTCAATACTTTTTTTATTAATTCATTTGGGTGAATAAAATAAAAAAATTTTTCTTCTTCATATTTTTTTTCTTGGGCAATTCGATATTGTTTTAAAAAGCTAATTAATTCTTCTTGTTGATATGATACAATTTGTCTATCTATATAATCTTCTTGTAATCGATCTAATTTTTTTTCGTGAGTTAATAAGTATAATTGCATTCTTTTAACTGCTTTTAACCGATTTAAATCTGTATCTTCTTCTAATATTAATTGAAAATAAAGGTTAGCATTTTTAAAATCATCTATCTGAAAGTAATAATAAGATATTTCAAAAGCAGCTTGTAAGCGATAATTTGTTTCTAGCAACTTCATTAATAATGGTATAACTAGACTTGTCTCGTTTCTTCTAATGTATTCTTGAGCAAATAAATATTCTGTTCTACCATCTACTTTATATATTATATTGTTTTTATTCCTTGCTTTGGCCATTTGAATCACCATTTGTATTATATCATTCTTTTTAGTCATTAAAAAAGACATTCCATATGGAATATCTTAAACTAATTCTAATTTTACTTCTAAAGCGTCGTCGCCATGTCTTTCATTTATTTTGATCATTCTAGTGTAACCACCATTTCGATTTTCATAATTTTTTGCTAATTCATTAAATACTTTATTTACTACTTCGCTATCATTGTGGACAAAGGCAAGTGCTTTTCTTCTTGAAACTAAAGTTCCTTTTTTTCCGTAGGTAATTAATTTTTCAACAAATTTACGAACTTCTTTTGCTCTTGCTTCTGTTGTAACAACATATCCATTTATAATTACGGTTTTTGTAAGTCCTGCTAAGATACTTCTTCTCTTTCTTGTCTCTCTGTTTAATTTTCTATACATATTCTTACCTCCTTAATCTCGGAACTTAAGTCCCATTTCTACCACTTTATCTAAGACTTCTTTTAATGATTTCTTTCCTAAATTACGAATTTTAGTTACTTCTACTTCACGTTTTGAAATTAAATCTTGAACGGTATGAATTCCTGCTCTTTTTAAGCAATTATATGCTCTTACAGAAAATTCTATTTCTTCAATTGGTGTTTCTAATGTCTTGGTAATTGTGTCTACTTTCTTTTCTGCCATGATCCCTGATACATCACTTATGGTGTTTAAGTCTGCAGCAATTTTAAAATGTTCAATTAAAATCTTAGCAGATAGTGCCATTGCCTCTTCAGGAGTGATAGAACCATTTGTATATACTTGCATAATTAGCTTATCATAATTTTCATTATGTCCAACACGAGCATTCTCCACTTCATAAGCAACTCTCTCAATTGGAGCATATAATGAATCGATAGCAATTACACCAGCTTTTTTTTCACCCATTAATCTTTGATTTTCTTTCGCATCTACATATCCACTTCCGTTATTTACAGTCATTTCCATGTCGATTTTTCCTCCTTCAACAAGAGTACAAATCACTAAATCTGGGTTCATGATTTCAATATCTGGATCATGTTCAATATCTCCAGCAGTAACTTCACCTGGTGTATTTTTTGAAATGCGAATAATTTTAGCTTCTTCACTATGATTTTTAATTACAACATTTTTTAAATTTAAAATAATCATAGTCACATCTTCATATACTCCATCAATCTTTTGAAATTCATGAAGAACGCCTTCAATCTTTACACTTGTGATTGCAGAGCCAGGTAAGCTTGATAACATAACACGACGAAGGGCATTTCCTATTGTAGTTCCAAAACCTCTTTCTAATGGTTCTAATTCAAACTTTCCATAGTGATTACTTTCCTGATATTCTGTAATCTTATATTCTGGTTTTTCAAATTTAATCATTTATAAATCCCCTTCCTCATTAATTTCTTGGTCTTTTTGGTGGACGACATCCATTATGTGGAATAGGTGTTTCATCAATGATACTTGTAATTTCTAATCCAGCTGCTTGTAGAGATCGAATCGCATTTTCTCGTCCGCTTCCTAATCCCTTCACGTGAACTTCAACTTTTTTTACTCCAGCATCCATAGCTGATTTAGCAGCTGCTTCTGCACTCATTCCTGCTGCAAATGGAGTCTTCTTTTTTGAACCTTTATAACCAATTGTTCCAGCAGATGCCCAACTAATTACATTTCCATCTTGGTCAGAAATTGTTACAATTGTGTTGTTGTATGTAGAATTAATATGTGCCACTGCTTCTGGAATATTCTTTTTAACTTTTCTTTTTCTTCTATTATATGCCATAATTTAACCTCCTTATTTACCTACTTTTTTCTTATTTGCAACTACTTTACCTTTACCCTTACGAGTACGGGCATTTCTGCTTGTTCTTTGGCCTCTTACTGGAAGTCCTTTTTTATGTCTTATTCCTTGATAGCAGTTGATTTCCATTTTATTTTTAATGCTCATTTGAACATCTCTACGAAGATCTCCTTCAACATCATATTTTTCAATTTCTTTACGAAGTGCTGAAATTTCATCTTCTGTTAAATCTTTTATTTTTTTTGTACGTTCTACTTTTGCATCATCACAAATTTGATTTGCAAGGTTTCTTCCTATCCCGTAGATAGCTGTTAATCCAATACAAGTATGTTTTTCATTTGGTAGTTCAATATTTTTAATTCTTGCCATATTATCCTCCTATTTTCCTTGGGTTTGTTTGTGTTTTGGATTTTCACAAATTACCATAACTTTTCCATTTCTTCTAATTGTTTTACATTTTTTACAAATTTTTTTCACTGATGGTCTTCTTTTCATAATTTACCTCCATTATCTTTTGTTCCATGTTATACGCCCACGTGTTAAATCATAAGGCGAAAGCTCAATTGTTACTGTATCACCTGGTAAGATACGAATCATATGTACTCGCATTTTACCAGAAACGTAGGCTTCTACAGTATGGCCATTTGGAAGACTTACCAAGTAATCTCCACCTTTAATCACTTCAATTACTTTTCCTTCCACTTCAATTTTATCTTCTTTTACGATGGATGAAACATTTTTATTTTCTTTTCCGTCACGGATATTTTTTTTATAATTTTTTTTCGCCATATTTTATTCTCCTGTCAATATTTTATAACCGTCTTTGGTTACTGCTACGGTGTGTTCAAAATGTGCTGATGGACTACTATCTTCTGTGACAATGGTCCAATTATCTTCTAACATACAAACATTTCTTTTTCCAAGGTTTAACATTGGTTCAATCGCAATTACCATTCCTTCTTTTAATAAGGGACCTTGGGCTTTTTTTCCATAATTAGGAACATCGGGATCCTCATGCATGTTAGTCCCAATTCCATGTCCTACTAATTCTTCTACTACAGATAAATGATGGGCTTTGGCATAAGTTTCAATAGCATTTGAAATGTTACCGATTCGAACACCAGGTCTTACTTCCTTAATTCCTTTATAAAGTGCTTCTTCTGTATGTTTTACTAAATCTTCAATTTCTTGTGATACTGAACCAATAATATAGGTTCTAGCAGAATCTGATTCATAGCCGTTTAAACGAACTGTAAAATCGATAGATACAATATCCCCATTTTTTATTTTTCGGTTTTTTGGAATACCATGGACTACTTCATCATTAATTGAAATACAAATACTGGCAGGAAATCCTTCAAATCCTAAACAGGACGGAATCCCTCCATTTTTAATAATATAATCATGAGCAATTTTATCAATTTGCTTGGTTGTGATTCCTGGACGTAAATTCTTTTTTATTTCCTCATGCGTTAAATAATTTAAGTGTCCAGCTTGTCTCATTAATTCGATTTCTCGTTCACTCTTTATATTAATCAACAATAGCACCTACAATTCTTTGCAGTTCTTTTAATGAATCCTCATTTTGTTCTTGATTATTTGTTAGCAATACTAATTTATTCTTTGTTTTATAATAATCTAATATCGATTCGTTATTTTTCAAAAAAATACGATAACGCTTTTGAAAAGATTCTTCATTATCATCTACACGATTTATTAATTTTTCCCCACAGTTATCACAAATATCTTTTTGAAGAGGTTTAAATTTTTCAAAATGTAGATTATATGTTTTTTTACAATTCTTGCAAATTCTTCGACCCAACATTCTTTTTTTTAGAATCTCTTCTTCTACTTGCACATAAATTACAACATAATCCGAAAAATTTAAATCATGTAGTATTATATCAAGATTGTTTGCTTGTTGCAAGGTTCTCGGAACTCCATCTAAAATGAATTTTTCCTCTTTTTTTAAAGTAGTTAATTTCTCTTTTAATATCTGAAATGTTGTTTTATCATCCACTAAATTACCAGATTTTAAAATTTGTTCGATTTTTTTTCCTTCCTCACTATGAAGGTTTATTTTGTCACGGAATAATTCACCAGATGAAATATGTGTATAACCATATTTGCTAATTAAGTAATCACTTAACGCTCCCTTGCCAGCAGCAGGGGGCGCAATGAAGATCACATTCTTCACTTTTTCGCCCTTCTTTTTTGATAGCTTCTGCTTACTAAGCCGCTTTCAATTTGTTTATAAGTCTCAATTGCTACTCCTACTACAATTAAGATTCCAGTTCCTCCTATTGAAACAGAACTTGGTAGTTTTGCTAGAGATGACATTAAAACTGGCATTCCAGCTAAAATACAAAGGAATAATGATCCTACTGCAGTAAGTCGCCCAATCGTTTTACTAATATATTTTGAGGTTTCTACGCCTGGTCTTACTCCAGGAATATAAGCTCCTCTACTATTTAAATCTTTACTCATTTCCTCTGGATTCATAACCATAAATGTATAGAAATATCCGAAAAAGAAAATTAATAATACATAAAGGACAAATCCACTTGGAGTTGTATATAAAATATATTTATTAATAAAATTAATAGCCGCTTCACTTTTTATTAAAGAAGCAATTACAGATGGAATAGTTAAAAACATAGAGGCAAAGATAACGGGAATCACTCCAGCTGAATTGATTTTGATTGGTAGATAACTCTCTTTTTGGCCGTACGCACTTGCTGTACGATTCGAATATTGAATGGGTATTCTACGTTCAGCTAGGGTTACCCATATAATTCCAACAATTACCAAAATATATATTAGGATAAAAAGCAGGAATAAAAATATTCCAAATGGAAGCGAAAATGCTCCATTTATAAATGTTGTATAAGCTCCCATAAAAATGCTTGGCAAACTCAACAAAATACCAGCCATAATTAATAGACTTTGTCCATTACCTATTCCTTTATTAGTAATTTGATCTCCAAGCCACAATAAAAAGGAAGTTCCAGCAGTCATTACAAGTGATATTTTTAGAATTGTAGTTGCGTCTGAAATGTTCAAATAAAATACTGTGATAGCATAACTTTGAATAAATGCAAGCATTATTCCTAAATATCTTGTAATACGATTTATTTTTTGTCTTCCAACATACCCTTGTTCTTTTAGTTCTTTAAAATATGGAATAATATCCATTTGTAACAATTGTGTAATGATGGACGCTGTAATATATGGACTAACTCCTAGAGCAAAGATGGAAAAACTTTTTAATCCACCACCACTCATTAAATTGAAGATTTCTAAAAATCCTAGTTCTTTGTACATGGTATTTACCCATGGAATCGCCCAAGATATGGTGATACTCGTTCCTAGACAGAAAATACCTAAAGCAAAAAGAGTAAAATAAAGTCTTTTTCGTAAATCTTTATTTTCTTTTGCAAATAATTTGGTAATCCCTTGTGTCATCTTAGATCACCTCAGTTTTACCACCAGCAGCTTCAATTTTAGTTACAGCAGCACTAGAGAATCTTTGTGCTTTTACAGTCAATTTTTTTTCTAATACACCACTTGCTAACACTTTAATTCCACTAAGTTCTTTTTTGATAATTCCTCTTTCTTTTAAGATTTCTGGAGAAACTATATCGCCATCATTAAAAAATTTATTTAAATCACTTAAATTGATGGTTGCATATTCCGTTCTAAAACGAGCATTATTAAATCCTCTTTTTGGTAATCTTCGATATAAAGGAGATTGTCCACCTTGAAACCATGGACTAATGCTCGCACCACTTCTAGCTTTTTGACCTTTTTCTCCACGTGTCGAAGTTTTACCCATTCCAGAGCCTGGACCACGACCAACAATTTTTCTTTTCTTTTGTTCTTTCGTTTTTGGTAAACTTTCTAATTTCATATTATAACTCCTCAACTTTCAAACCACGTAATGCAGCGATTTTAGCAGGTGTTCGAACTGATTTTAGAGCTTCTAATGTTGCTTTCGCAACATTTACTTGTGTATTTGATCCAAGTGATTTGGAAACAATATCTTTAACTCCTGCAAGTTCTAAAACTGCACGAGCTGCTCCACCAGCAATTACTCCAGTACCTTCTTTGGCAGGTTTTACTAGCACAACTGCACGTCCAACTTTTCCAGTTGCTTCATGTGGAATAGTACGATTATCTACGATTGCAACACGAACTACATTTTTATTAGCTGCTTGAGTTGCTTTGGCAATTGCTTCTTGTACTTCGTTTGCTTTTCCATTACCAAGTCCAACAAGGCCACGACGATTTCCTACAACAACGGTTGCAGAAAAACGGAAATGTCTTCCACCTTTTGTAACTTTTGTAACTCGACCAACGGAAATAACTTTTTCTTCAAGTAATTTCTTTTTTGCATCTGTAAACTGTTTTGGCATAACTTTCCTCCTTAAAATTCTAGACCGTTTTCACGTGCAGCATTTGCTAAGCTTTCTACACGACCATGGTAAAGGTATCCACCTCTATCAAAAACGACTTTTGTAATTTTTAATTTTTTGCATTTTTCAGCAATATCCTTGCCTACTAATTTTGCACCTTCTTTATTGCCGCCATTTTTAATTTTAAGGGCAACACTTGAAGAACTTGCTAAAGTCTTGCCGGCTTCATCATCAATTACTTGAACATAAATTTCTTTATTGGAACGAAATACATTTAGTCTTGGCATTTCAGAGTCGCCAGAAATATTTTTTCTAATTCGTGCATGACGTCTTAGTCTTAAATCATTACTTGATTCTTTCTTTATCATAATTACCCTCCTACTTCGCAGCTTTCTTTCCTTCTTTACGTCTAATATGTTCGCCTTTATAACGAATTCCTTTTCCTTTATATGGTTCAGGACTTCTTATATCACGAATTTTAGCCGCAAATTCAGTCACTTTTTGTTTATCAATTCCACTTAATGAAATCTCATTGGCATTTACGAGTTCTACAGAAACACCTTCTGGACATACTCTTTCTACAGGATGCGAGAATCCTGCATTTATCATAATTTTGTTTCCTTGAACATTAAAACGATATCCAACTCCAACAATTTCTAAATTTTTGGTATATCCTTCACTTACTCCAATTAGCATATTTTTAATTAAAGCATTCATTGTTCCTACTACTACGTTTGCTCTTGGAGTTTCTTTTATTACTTCAGTTGTTACTGCATTATCTTCTACTTTAACACTTACTAGTGGATCAATATCTAAATTAAGAGTTCCTTTTGCACTTTTTACAGTTAAAATATTTTCGCTTAATTCAACCGTAACAGCATCTGGAATAATAAGTTTTCTTCTTCCGATTCTACTCATAGATTTTCCTTACCAGATGTAGGCAAGTACTTCGCCTCCTAACTTCTCTTTTCTCGCTTCTTTATCTGTCATTAATCCTTTTGAAGTTGAAATGATTGCAATTCCTAGCCCATTTAGTACACGAGGAATTTCATCACACGCTGCATAAACACGTAATCCTGATTTGCTGATTCTTTTTAAACCAGTAATAACACGTTCTTTCTTTTCTCCATATTTTAAAGTTAATGTTAGCTTATCTCCTTTTGGACTTTTTTCATAAGAATAATCACTAATATAACCTTCTTTTTTCATGATTTCAGCTATTCCCAAAGTCATTTTTGTTCCAATAACTTCAACTGTATCATATTTTAATTGATTTGCATTACGAATACGCGTAAGCATATCTGCAATTTTATCTGCTACCATATTAAATTCCTCCTTTCCTACCAACTAGCTTTTTTCATGCCAGGGATTTGTCCTTTATTTGCTAATTCACGGAAGCAAATACGACATAATTTGTATTTACGAAGGACACCATGAGGTCTTCCGCATCTTTCACACCGAGTATAAGCACGTGATTGGAATTTCGGAGTTCTTTGTTGTTTTACTTTTAAACTTGTTTTTGCCATGTTTTTTGTCCTCCCTAATTTCTAAATGGCATTTTAAATGCACTTAATAATTTTTCTGCTTCTTCATTCGTATTGGCAGTTGTAACTAATACAATGTCCATACCTCTTATTTTTAATACATTATCATATTCAATTTCTGGAAAAATAAGTTGTTCTTTAATTCCCAATGTATAATTTCCATGTCCATCAAAAGAATTTTTGGAAATCCCTCTAAAATCTCTTACTCGTGGAAGAGCAACATGAATTAATTTTTCTAAGAAATAATACATTTTTTCACCACGAAGAGTAACTTTTGCTCCAATTGTTTGACCTTCTCTTAGTTTAAAGCCTGCTATTGATTTACGAGCTTTGGTTACAACCGCTTTTTGACCTGTGATTATTTCTAAGTCTTTTAAAGCTGCTTCAATAAATTTATCGTCTCTTGCACCTTCTCCGACTCCCATATTGATGACAATTTTTTCTAGTTTTGGGACTTGCATTACAGTTTGATAGTTGTTGTCTTTCATTAAATCTTTTACGATTTTCTCTTTGTATAGTTTACTTAAATTACTCATATTATCACCCACTAACTAATCTTTCTTTGCTTTCTTAGATTCTTTTTTTGAAGTACTTTCATCAATTTTTTTTACGTTAGATACATGAATTGGGGCGTTCATTTCTACAATTCCACCTGTTTGATTCATTTGGTTTGGTTTCATATGTTTTTTTACAACATTAATTCCTTCCACTACAACACGATCTTCTTTTTTTAAAGTTTTGGTAACCATTCCAGTTTTCCCTTTATCTTTACCAGTTAAGATCTTAACATTGTCTCCTACTCTTATTTTCATAGATTATCCTCCTATAAAACTTCTGATGCTAAAGAGACAATTTTCATGAATTCTTTTTCACGTAATTCTCTTGCAACAGGTCCTAATACTCTTGATCCAATTGGAGTTTTATCATCTTTAATTAAAACGCACGCATTATCGTCAAATTTGATATAACTTCCGTCTTTTCTTCTAACGCCTTCTACACTTCTAACGATTACAGCCTTTACAACTTTTCCTTTTTTCATATTACTATTTGGAATAGCTTTTTTTACTGTACATACTACTACATCACCTATGTTAGCAGTTTTTCTAGTACTTCCACCTAAACATCTAATTACTAAAACTTCACGAGCTCCTGTATTATCAGCAACTTTAAGTCTTGATTCTTGCATTACCATAAGAATACCTCCTATAGAATAACAGCTTCAATTAGAACGGTTACAAGTTCATATCTTTTTGTTTTAGATAATGGTCTTGTACTTCTAATTTTTACTGTATCTCCAACTTTTGCGATATTTTTTTCATCATGAGCAGTATATTTCTTGGAATATTTTACTCTTTTACCATATAGGGGATGTTTTTTGTGGGTTTCAACTAAAACAGTAATGGTTTTATCATTTTTGGCACTAACAACTTTACCAATTAATTCTGATCTTTTTGATTCCATTATTTGTTACCTCCCTCAAGTTCACTTTTTTTCATTTCATTTAAAACTGTCATCATGCGAGCTACATCTTTTCGTACTAAATCGATCTTTGCCGTGTTTTCTAATACACCTGTAGCTTGTTTCATTCTTAAATCAAGTAATTCGCTTTTTGAATCTTTGATTTTACTTTCGATTTCTTCTCTTGTTAATTTTCTAATTTCATTAGCTTTCAAGAGAATCACCACCATTCATGTCGTCTTTTTTTACGAATTTACATTTGATTGGAAGTTTATGAGAGGCAAGTCTTAACGCTTCTCTTGCAATACTTTCACTAACTCCAGAAATTTCAAACATAATTTTTCCTTCTTTTACAACTGCAACCCATTCTTCTACGCTACCTTTACCTTTTCCTTGACGAGTTTCAAGCGGTTTTTTTGTACGAGCTAAATGCGGGAAAATATTAATATAAACTTTTCCGCCACGTTTCATAAAACGTGTCATTGCAATACGAGCAGCTTCTATTTGACGAGCACTTACATAATTACCTTCTTTAGCCATTAAACCATATTCTCCAAAATGTAATTCTGTATTTCCTTTAGCATGTCCGTCATAAGTTAAGCGATGAGGCTTTCTATACTTAGTTCTTTTTGGCATTAACATGCTCATCACTCTCCTTCGTAGTTTTTTTACTTGGAAGGATTTCACCTTTATAGATCCATACTTTTACTCCGATTTTTCCGTATGTTGTATTTGCTTCTGCCGTTGCATAATCAATATCGGCACGGATTGTATGAAGAGGTACAGTACCTTCCGTATATCCTTCTGTACGAGCCATTTCCGCACCACCAAGACGTCCTGAAACAGAAGTTTTAATTCCTTTTGCTCCCGCTTTCATAGTGTTTCTAATCGCTCTTTTTTGTGCGCTTCTAAATGGAGCACGATTTTCGATTTGAGCTGCAATATTTTTTGCTACCAATTTTGCATTTAAATCTGCATTTTTTACTTCAATTATGGAAACATAAATATCGCATCCTGAAACCTTTTTTAAAGAGGCACGTAATTTTTCAATATCTTCTCCACCACGGCCAATGATTACTCCTGGTTTCGCAGTATAGATACTTACTTCTGTACGTTCTTTTTTTCGTTCAATTGTTACAGAGGCAATTCCTGCATCTTTTAAATTTTTATCTAAATATTCACGAATTTTAATATCTTGAATTAATTTTGAACCAAATTCTTTTTTGTTGGCATACCATTTTGAATCCCATTCTTTATTGATACCAAGTCGGTATCCAATTGGATTAACTTTTTGTCCCATTATTCGTTGCCTCCTTCACTTTTTCCATCACTTACTTCAACATAAATGTGGCTGGTTCTTTTATCTCTTCTATCAACATTTCCACGACTGGCAAATTTAATTCTTTTATAAACTGGTCCTGGATTAATGTAACAAGTTGAAATAAATAATTCTGTTTCTTGTGCGCCATTGTTATTTACTGCGTTGGCAATAGCGCTTTTTAATACTTTTTGAATCAAACGACTCGCTTTTGTATTTGTTGTATCTAAAATAGCTGCTGCTGTAGAAACATCTTTTCCACGAATTAGGTCAAGAGTCATTCTAGCTTTTCTTGGAGCTATCATAGCACTTTTATGAATTGCATAAGTTTTCATCTATATACCTCCTACTTTTGACCAGCATGTCCGCCGAACTTACGAGTCAATGCAAACTCACCTAATTTGCGACCTACCATTTCTTCTGTCACATAAACAGGAATAAATTCTTTTCCATTATGAACAGCAAATGTATGTCCTACAAAATCTGGATAAATGGTTGAACGACGTGACCAAGTCTTAATCACTTCTTTTTTATTATTTTTATTTAATTCTTGAACTCTGTTTAAAAGTCTATCGAATACATAAGGTCCTTTTTTTAAACTTCTAGCCATATTTTAAAACCTCCTATTTCTTCTTTCTACTAACAATAAGTTTGTCAGAAGCTTTTTTATTTTTTCTTGTTTTGTAACCAAGTGCTGGTTTACCCCAAGGAGTCATTGGGCTCTTGCGTCCTACTGGAGTACGTCCTTCTCCACCACCGTGTGGATGGTCATTTGGGTTCATTACTGATCCACGGTTTGTTGGACGAATTCCCATATGTCTAGTACGTCCGGCTTTTCCAAGATTCACTAATTCATAATCTTCATTTCCTACCACACCAATTGTAGCTATACAAGTTCCAAGAATTTTTCTTGTTTCTCCAGATTGAAGTCTTACTAACACATATTTGTCTTCACGGCCTAATATTTGGGCAGAAGATCCAGCTGAGCGACAAAGTTGCGCTCCTTTTCCAGGCTTCATTTCTATACAATGAACAACAGTTCCCACTGGGATGTTCATAAGTGGAAGAGCATTTCCAACTTTAATATCAGCATTGGCACCATTTTCAATAATGGCTCCTACTTTTAAATCTTTTGGTGCAATAATATATCTTTTTTCACCATCTTTATAATTAATTAAAGCAATGTTTGCATTACGATTTGGATCATATTCAATTGAAGCAACTCGTCCAGTTATTCCAACTTTATCTCGTTTAAAATCAATAACACGGTATTTTCTTTTTGATCCACCACCAATATGACGTACAGTCATTTTTCCTTGGTTATTTCTTCCACCTGTTTTGCTAGCTTTTTTCAATAAACTTTTGGTAGGAGCAGTTTTGGTTAATTCTTCATTTGCTAGTGTTGACATTCCACGACGACCATTCGTCGTTGGTTTATATTTTTTAATTGCCATTATTACTCACTCCCTTATAATTCGATCGTAGAACCTTCTTTTAAGGTTACGATTGCTTTCTTATATGTTTTTGTTTTTCCTGTGTATCTTCCAACACGACGATCTTTGGCTTTTGTATTTAATGTATTTACATTGGATACCTTTACGCCAAAATGATTTTCAATTTCACTTTTAATTTGAGTTTTTGTAGCATTTTTTGCCACTTTGAATGTATAAACACCTTTTTCTTTTTCAGCCATACTTTTTTCGGTAATAACTGGTCCTAAAATTATATCTGGATTATGCATTCTTTAGCACCTCCTCTAATTTGTTTAGAGCCGCTTCATCTAGTACTAGGGTATCTGCATTAACAATGTCATAAACATTAACATCATCAATATACAGCACGTATGTGTAACCTAGATTACGAGAAGCCATGTATAAATTTTCATTATCACTGGCACTTACAAATAATACTTTACCTTCTAAACTTGCTTCTTCAATGAATTTCTTTAATTCTTTTGTTTTTAAGCTTGGTAATTCAAGACTTTCAAATATACGTAATGAATTTGTATTTAATTTATCTGTTAAAGCACTTTTTAAAGCTAAAACTCGTTCTTTTTTATTAATTTTAAAGGTGTAATCCCGTGGTACAACACCACCTGCAATTCCGCCTCCACGCCATTGCGTTGCACGAATTGAACCCTGTCTTGCGCGACCAGTCCCTTTTTGTTTCCAAGGTTTTTTTCCTCCACCAGAAACTTCACTTCTTGTTTTGGTTTTAGCAGTTCCTTGACGGGTTGCTGCAAGTTGTAAACGAATCATTTTCTTTAAAGCATCGTCATTCGTTTCAATTTTCCAAATAGAATCACTAATGCTTAGATCTTTAACTTTTTCATTTTTTAAATTTTTAAGTTCTACTTTTGCCATTTTATTATCCTCCTATCGTGACTCTACTTCTGCAGATTCTGCACTTTCTTTTTTCTCTTCAGTAACAGCTTCTGCTTCTACATTTTCTTCTATCACTTCATCTACAACCGCTTCTTCTTCATAGGCCAAAACTTCTTTCGGATTACTTTTGCGAGAATTTTTTACGGCTGATTTAATTAAAACAAGTGAATTCTTTGCTCCAGGAACATTTCCACTAACTAAAATATAATTTTCCAAAACATTTGCTTCAATAATTTCTAAATTTTGAATTGTAATAGTTTCACATCCCATGTGTCCTGGTAATCTGTGTCCTTTTAATACTCTTTTTGGCAACATTGTTCCAAGAGATCCTGGCCCTCTATGATAATGAGATCCATGAGCCATTGGTCCACGTGCTTGATTGTGGCGTTTGATTGATCCTGCAAACCCTTTTCCTTTGGAAGTTCCAGTTACATCTACAACTTCTCCAACCGCAAATAAGTCTGCGTTTATTTGATCACCTACTTGATAGGTACCTTCCACATTTCTTATTTCCTTTAAGAAGCGCTTAGGGGCTGTATTAGCTTTTTTTGCGTGTCCAATACTTGCACGACTTGCATTTTTTTCTTTTTTGTCTACTACGCCAAGTTGGATTGCATTGTAGCCATCACTTTCAACTGTTTTTACCTGCATTACTGTATTTGGTTCTACATGAATCACAGTAACAGGAATTAATTTTCCATCTTTGGTAAACACTTGAGTCATTCCAACCTTGCGGCCTAAGATTCCTTTTGTCATTTTTATTTCCTTCCTTATATTATTTATAACTTGATATCTATGTCTACTCCACTTGGAATATCTAAATGCGTTAACGCATCTACAACTTCTTTACTTGGATTTATGATATCGATTAGTCTTTTATGGGTGCGGCTTTCAAATTGCTCCCGTGAATCTTTGTATTTGTGAACTGCTCTTAATACGGTTACTCTTTCAATTTCTGTTGGAAGAGGAACAGGTCCACTTACAGATCCTCCTAATCTTTTTACAGTATCTACGATTTTTCCTGCAGCTAAATCTAATGTTTTATTATCAAAAGCTTTTAAGTTAATTCGTACTCTGTTTTTTGACATATTTTATGTTCTCCTTTCGCCTATATCTTGTATAGACTAGCTCCGTCTCGAATTACCTGAAATCCTAGAAACATTAGAACAACGCTTCCAAGCGTGTCAGCAACCTCGTACATCCTTGCCGTCATACAAAGTCGATTATAGCAATATATCCTATGAAAATCAAGAGGAAAATTTGCATATTTCTGCTAAAAATTTAAGGAACTTTTTTCCTGTTTTTTTCTTTCTTAGATGAAAAATTTGTGAAAATTTTCTTTTTTCTCATGATAAAATATTAATTGGAGTTGTGATCTATGATTTATTATTTAAAAAAGAAAGATACTTTAGAAACAATTGAATCTTACAATTCTTCTTATTTACCCTATCCAAATATTCATGATTTACGAAATTATGCTTTTCTTTATATATATCCGAACCAGCAAATTGACGCAGTTATTCGAACTGTCAATTTAGTAAGTCATATTTATGCTATTTTGCCGCTTTTAAAAATTTCTTCTCATTTAAAAGCTTTAAAATCTTATATAAATGTAGATGATCCTACTCATTTTGATCTGGATATTGATTTAGTCAAAAGTGGAGTATTAACAATTTATTATTCTACCTCTCACTTACAAGACGAACTCTCCTTTGGTTATATAAATATTCCATCTAGTTTAACGGACTTTCAAAAAAATTTTTTAATAGAACATCGAATATTTTTTGAAAGCTATGAAGAAGTTTTAATCAATCAATATTATGACGAAAAGGAAACTTTAGTGGAATTGAATGAATTTGGGGATGGCACTTTTTTAGCATTACTCGATCAAATAACAGATTATACTCCTTCACATTCTTATCGCAAATAAAAAAAGAATATTTTTTATTCTTTTAAATTCCCACTGATTTTGTTTCAGGCAAAGTAGAACCACCATCAATCACAAAGCCTTGACCAGTGATATAAGTAGATTCATCACTAGCTAAAAATAACGCTAATTGTCCTAATTCTTCAATCGTTCCTAACCGCTTCATCGGTATTCCCGACGCTATTCCATTTATAATGCTTTTCGGATTACTGGCATCACTATCTTTGGCAATACTTTCTACCATTGGAGTCATAATATACCCAGGCATAATTGCATTTACTGTTATATTATCTTCTACTACTTCCATTGCTAATCCTTTTGTAAAACCAATTAAAGCTGCTTTTGTGGTAGCATAAGCTACTTCTCCTGTATCGGCGACTAAAGGACCTGTCACACTCGATAAATTTACAATCCGACCATATTTTCTTTCTTTCATAAATGGTAAAATTTCTTTGGTTACATTCCAAGTTCCTTTGATATTGATATCAAAATGATAATCTCTTAGCTCATCTGACATTTCTAAAAAAGATGAGAGTTTTGCGACTCCAGCATTATTCACTAAAATATCAATTTGTTTTTTTTCATGAATAATTTGTTTTACAATTTCTTTTAATTTTTTGGCATCTCGAATATCGACTTGAAACCCAGAAACATGCTGATATTCTTTTTGTAATTCCTTCACTGTATTCATTAATTGGTCTGAAAAATCTAAGATAATTACATCGGCACCTTCTTTTAAGAATTCTTTCACAATTCCATAACCATTTCCCATTGCACCACCAGTTACAATTGCAACTTTGTTTTTTAATCTCATTTTATAATCCTCCTATTTTTATTATATCTAGTTTTTTAATATTCTTCCAAATAATTTTAGAGCTACTGTCAAATCACTTCTTTTTTGTCTGACCATTCTTTTTTCTTTGCTTTTCTTTTCCGTAATATAATTTGAATCTCCTTTCACTTCTTTTCAAACTTGTTTTCAGTTATTTTTTACTATTATAGGTATTATTTTATTAATCTAGGTCAGTTTACAAACCAACTAGATATGAGAAAATAAAGTTGCGAGGTAGAAGTATGAAGTTATATTTAAATCAGGAAAAAAAAGAAATTTTTAAAATGATTGGAGCAAATGTTAGATACTATCGACAGTTATATAATTTAATGCATCCAAAAGAAATGATATCACAAGCAAAATTAGCAGAAATGATCGGAGTTTCTACTGCTTTAATCGGATCGATTGAAGCAGAGCGATTACAAGGGGTCAGCGTTCCTGTCCTTTGGAATATTAGCCAAGTATTAGATGTACCGATTAATAAATTTTTTGAAGAACAAAAAACAGAGGCGTTTTATTCGTATTTATAGGATTCTTATTTCTCGAATAAACTCTCTGTTTCTTTCATTTCTTTTGGAATTGCAATATCCATATATTCTAATATTGTTGGTGCGACTTGAGTCAAGTCTCCTATTTCTTTTAATTTTACTTTCTCATCTGTGATAATAAACGGAACAAGTGATGTTGTATGAGTCGTAACGGGCTCATTTTTTTCGTTGCGCATAATATCAGCATTTCCATGATCTGCTAATATAATTACTTTATAAAAATTTTCTTCTGCTTCTTCCATAATTTTTCCTAAACATAAATCGACAGTCATAATAGCTTTTACTCCAGCTTCTAAATTTCCTGTATGTCCTACCATATCTGGATTTGCATAATTTACAAGTATAAAATCAAAATCTTTTTCCATACAGGCAATGACTTTTTTAGTCACTTCTACGGCATTCATTTCTGGCTTCATGTCGTAAGTTGCTACTTTAGGAGAAGGGATTAAATACTTATTTGCGCCTTCGATGGCTCCATTATATTCTCCATCAAAGAAAAATGTAACATGTGCAAATTTTTCCGTTTCTGCTATTCTTGCTTGCGTAAGACCTAATTTTGATAAATAAATCCCTAATGGATTTGAAACAATATTGTCTTCTAAAAAATGATTGGTTTTAATTGTTTTGTCAATCGGAACAAATGTATAAACCTCTGGATATATCTGTTCTGTTTTGAAATCTTCAAATTTTACATTTACAAATGGACTTAAAATTTGACGAGCTCGATCCGTACGATAATTTAACCAAATTAATACATCTTGCTCCTGTATTAATCCATTTTTATTTACAATAATTGGCTCTAAAAATTCATCTGTAATGTTCTTTTCATAAAACGCTTCAATCGTATTCTCTATATGAATTGTAGAAAGACCAACTCCTTTTGTTATTAATTCATAATACTTTTCTGTCCGCTCCCATTTATGATCCCGATCCATTGCATAGTAACGACCACATACGGTTGCAATTTTTCCAATTTCATTTTTTTCTATTTCATCTTCAATTTGTTTTATAAATTGATAAGCTATTTTAGAATTTGTATCTCGTCCATCAGTAATAATATGAAAATATATTTCTGTAACACCTTCTAAAATTAATTTTTGATACACTTTTATAATTTGTGAAATATCAGAATGAACTTTTCCATCACTAAAAAGTCCCATCAAATGAACTCGTTTTTTTTCTTCTTTTATTTTATCCACTAACTCTAAAAACATTTCATTAGAACTCATATCATTTTCAATAAAGTCTTTCATTTGATTCATAGGTTGCTTTATTTTTCTACCTGCACCGATCGTTAAGTGTCCAACTTCACTATTGCCAAATTGATTTTTTTCTAAGCCGACATATTCTTCAGAAGCATGTAATAACGCATGTGGATATTTTTTCCATAATTGATTAAAGTTTTCTGGATTCGCTAAGGAAATGGCATTTCCATTTACTTCTTCTCGCATTCCAAATCCATCTAAAATAATAGTTAATATTTTTTTCATTTGACTTCGCCTCGTGTATATTTTATCACACATTTTATTTCATCGTAGTATTTCTTTTGTCAAAAAAAGAAAGCTTTTGCTTCCTAAGACATTACCAGTTTTTGATCAATCCGCAAGCGATCAGCAAGTGTTGCAATAAATTCTGAGTTAGTAGGTTTTGCGCGATCATAATCGACACTATGTCCAAATATTTCTTCCATTAAATCATAGTCTCCTCTTGACCAGCTTACTTCGATTGCATGACGAATTGCTCGTTCTACTCTAGAAGCTGTTGTATCAAAACGTATCGCTATTTCTGGATATATTTCTTTGGTAATTCCACCTAACATTTCTTTTGATGTATACATCATATAAATACTTTCTCTAATGTATTGATATCCTTTAATGTGAGAAGGAACTCCCAAAGAATGCAATAATTTACTAATTGCCATTTGAATATAATTATTTGGTTCGTTTTCTTTTTTGGTTTCTTCTCCAGTTATTTCTAAAATTCTTTTTTCTAATGATTCTAAACTAAATGGTTTTAACATGTAATAATCAATATCATACTTGCTAGCCATTTTTACAGAATACTCTTTTTTATAGCTCGAAATGATGATAACATGTTTACCAATTTTTTCTTTTTTCATTTCTTCTAAAATTTCAAAACCATCTTTTTCTGAAATAAGTAAATCCATTAATATTAAATCATATTCATTTTGATGATTTTTAATTAAATCCATACCTGATTTCCCATTTGTAGCTACTAAATCAAGATGAATTACTGCGTGACCACTAAAATAATGCTTAACTTCGTTTATCAATTTCTCGTTGTCATCAATCATAAGGACTCTTACGTTTGTTTTCATTTTGTTCTCCTCTTTTGTATTCTATTTACTGCACGCAAGTTCATTATATATGATGTATAGACAAAATACTAGAATATTTTTTAGCGAACTCCGTCAAGTTTTGTAAAAGTTTGTCGAATCTTAGAAAGATTGAATTACTTGACACATTTTTTCCACATTTAATGACAAAGTTCCTAATAGAAAGCCGTCGATTTCTGGTAAATTTTGAATATCTTCGAGCTGGATTCCTCCTCCATATAAAACGGGATTATTAGGATAATTATGTTCATACAGCCATTTCTTGATATAAATCATTCTTTTTATAATTTCTTTTTTAGATAAACTTTGCTCACTGCCAATTTTCCAAACCGGTTCGTATGCAATTGATATATTGGTTCGATATTCTACAGGAACATCGGTTAATAATGCAGTTAGTTTTTGATTGATGACTGATTCCGTTTTATCTAATTGGTATTCCATTAGATTTTCACCTACGGGAAGAATGACTTTTAATCCTTCTTTTAAAGCGTTGTTCATTTTCCTTTTTTGTTTTTCGTAATTTTCTAAAAAATAAGTTTCTCGTTCATGATGACCAATAATAACATATTTTACATCCAAACTTTTTAGAGCTTTTGCACTGACTTCCCCTGTGTAATTTCCTTCTTCAAATTCACTGACATCTTGTGCTCCTAGTAGGTATTTTTGAGAATGAACGATTGGCAGAAATGGAAAAGAAGGACAAATGATTATTTTGGTTCGATTATTGATGACTGATTCTAATATTTTTTTATATTTTAGAGCTTCTGTTAATGTCATATTTTCTTTCCAATTACAAATCAAGAGTTTCAATGGAATCCTCCTCTGTTATATTTTCTAAAGCTATCAATGATCCTGTCGCTAGATATTCTAAAGTTGCTCCGCCACCGCTTGATACATATGTAAATTTATCTTGATACTTTAACTGTTTTAAAGCACTTTGGGTATCTCCACCTCCCGCAACTACAATGGCATTAGTTTTTTGGAGCATTTCAAAAAGCTCTTTGGTCCCGTTTGCAAAACGATTGTCTTCGTATTTTCCTAATGTTCCATTTATAAAAATCGTTTTCGCATTTTGAAGGATGGTTTGATATTTTTCGAGAGTTTTGATACCTACATCTAAAATGATATCATTTTCTTCTATTTTATCAATTCGTTTATATTTTACTTCATTATTATCATATGTTGTTCCCACTATAGCATCTAAAGGAAGCACAAACTTTGTTTTATTTTCTAACATGATTTGTTGAAGTACACGGATTGTAGTTGCATTTTGAGAAGATAAACTTTCTCCAATTGATACATCAAGTGCTTTTAAACACGTATTTGCAATTCCTCCGCCACAAAGTAGATAATCACATTTTGTAATTAACTTTTGGATTAATTGTATTTTATCTTCTACTTTTGCTCCACCCATGATTAAAACAAAAGGCTTTTCTGGTTCTTGAATCAATTTATTTAAACTTATAATTTCTTTCTGCATTAAAAAACCAATACAACTAGGAAGATAGGTTGCGATTCCATAAGTTGAGGCATGTCGGCGATGAGAGGAGGCAAAAGCATCATTTACAAATACGTCCCCTAAACTGGCCCAAAACATAGATAATTGAGCGTCACAACTACTTTCTAACCGATTTGGTAAATCTAAAAATCGAGTATTTTCTAATATTAATATTTCTTGTGGTTTTAATAGCTCCACTCGATTTTTTAAATTATTTGTAAAATTTTCTTTACTAAAATAAACTTCACATCTTAATAATTCTTTTAAGCGATCGGCGACAACTTCTAATGAATACCAGCTTTTATCTTCTTCTGTTTTTATTTTTCCTAAATGACTTAAAATAACGATTTTACAATTTTCACTTTGCAAATATCGAATGGTTTCTAAGGTTTCTATTATTTTTGTATCATCTAAAATCTTTCCATTTTGCAAAGGAACATTATAATCTACTCGTAATAATATGGTTTTATTTCTTACGTTGGTATTTTGAATTGTTTTTTTCATATACTTCATCTCTATTTTATTATAACCAATCTCTCTTTTTTTAGCAAAATTTTTCCTTTTTCTTTACAAAAAAAAATTATCCAAGGATAATTTTAAAACATTTTTTTGGCGGTTCTCATCATTTGAGCTGTATATCCTAATTCATTATCATACCAAGCAACTATTTTAACCAGTTGGCGATTATCGACTTCTAAAATCTGAGTTAAGGATCCATCTACTAAAGCTCCTACTTTTTTTCCAATAATATCACTTGAAACAATGGGGTCATAAGTTATTTTTAATGTTTCATTTTGACTTGTTTCAAATTGTTTATTTATTTCTTCTTTTGTCGTATTTCGTTCTAATTCTAAAGTAATATCTATCATGGATCCATCGCTTACAGGGACACGGTAAGCGCAACCATCTAATTTATTTTTTAAAGAAGGGATTACTTCACCAATTGCTTCAGCAGCTCCTGTACTCGTAGGAATAATATTCATGGCACACGCTCTTCCTCTTCTACTTTGATATCCTTTTTTATGAGATATATCTAATGTAGCTTGATCATTTGTATAGGCATGAACAGTAATCATAAATCCTTTCATAATTCCAAATTGATTTTCTAATACATTTAAAACTGGGGCTAAACAATTTGTTGTACAAGAAGCTGCGGATACAATTTGCTCGCTTCCATCTAGCATTTTCTCATTTACATTGTATACAATGGTTTTCATATTTCCTTTTCCAGGTGCAGATATTAATACTTTTTTAGCACCTGCTTTAATGTGTTTATAAGCTTGTTCTTCTTTGGTAAAATGGCCTGTACATTCTAATACTAAATCGACACCTAATTGAGCCCAAGGCAGTTTTTCAGGATCTGTTTCTTGAAAAATCTGAATTCGCTTTTGACTGTTGATAACTAGTTCATTTCCTTCTGCTTCAATTAAATCTTCATGAAATGTACGATGATTTGTATCGTATTTTAATAAATATGCTAAATCCTTTGGAGATGTTAAATCATTGATTGCAACAATATCAAAATCAACTCCCGTAATCATTTCTCGAAATGCGAGTCTTCCAATTCTTCCAAAACCATTAATTGCAACTTTTATCATACTTTATTCCTTTCTTATTGTGGATAAGTACTATGTTATCCACTTTTAACCGATAAATTCTCTTAATATAGAATCATCTTTTACATATTCACTACTAATAGGATAAAATCCTTTTAACGCATTTATTAATCTTCTAGCCTCTTCATAATATGGCGAGTGCATAGCAACAGAATATAAAAGCGGCTCAGCATATATTTTTAAAACACCTAATTCATATGCCAAAGCTGTATTAATAATTGTATCAGCTTGATGAATGTACGGAAAAATATATTTTTCTTCTCCTCTTCTCACTACTTGCCATTCTTGAATGGTTTTATCTACACTTTTTCCTCGTGTTCGGTTGTCTCTCACGATACGTCTGATTAATCGCATATCTAAGGTAGAAATATAATTATGGCGATCAATATTTAAGGAAATAAAAGGACTTAAGTAAATTTTATATTTATTTTCGTCTTTGATGTAGGGAACTAATTCATCATTTAGACAGTGTAATCCCTCAATTAAAACAATGCTATTTTTCTTTAATTCTAAGTAATGATGGTTAAATTCTTTTTTTCCGCTCACAAAGTTGTACTCTGGAATCTCTACTTTTTCCCCTTTTAATAAATTTTTTAAAGTTTTATTAAATAATTCTAAATCGATTGCTTGTAAACATTCAAAATCAAATTCTCCTTTTTCATTTTTAGGAGTTTCTTCTCGTTCTACAAAAAAATCATCAGTAGATAAGCATACAGGTTCAAATCCTTTGGCTTTTAAGTAAGTTGCAAGACGCTTAGTTGTGGTCGTTTTTCCAGAAGAAGACGGACCAGCAATCAAAATAAATTTGACTTCTCTTTTTGATACAATTTCATTTACACATTTTAAAATTTCTTCATTAAATATTAATTCATTTGTGGCCATAAATTCTTTAATGTGATTATGACTAATTAAATCATTTAAATTGGAAAGATATGGTGTTTCCATCAAACGTAACCATTTTTTACGCTCAAAAAAGGTTTCGATAATATTATCATAATGAACATAATCAGGCACTTCTCCTGTTATAATGCTTGGACAAACTAATATAATTCTATTTTTTCCGATATATACTAACTCATATTTTGTAATGGCACTTGTATCGTATGGTAAAAATGTATAAAAATAATTTATTTTATTTCGAAGTTTATAAAGCGTAACAATCTCATTACTTATATTTTGAATATTTTTCGCTTTTTCTGGTTCTTTGGTTTGCATGAAATATTGATAGGCATCTTTTTTAAATAAGTTATATTTTTGAAATAATTCTTTTGCACCTATAATTTCAGCCATTCTCTCTTTAATTTGATTTACCTCATAATTCGTAAAATTTTCATTCGAAATAATTTCACTTAGAATTCCTTTTGGAACACTGTGCAGAAAATGGACTTCACTTTGGGGAAATAATTCTTTTACTGCTACTTCAAAAATAAATTTTAGAGCTCCTTGATACATTTTATAGCCAGCTAAAT
This sequence comes from Bacilli bacterium, assembly GCA_022791775.1. Taxonomy (GTDB): domain Bacteria; phylum Bacillota_I; class Bacilli_A; order RF39; family UBA660; genus MGBC162267. Next base: position 36,784 of record JAAVZT010000036.1, on the reverse strand, counting down.
CTTGAACATCAAAAAAATCAACATGGGCATCTTGAAAGATCTTTGTATCTAGTGAACTTAATTCATTATTTATTTTTACTCCTAATATAGGATTTTTCTTTTTTTTCAATTCTTGACTTATTTCATAATAGGTTATTCCTTTTTCATATTCTTTAGTTTTCCCATTAGGAAATGTGATTGTAACTTTGCTCATTTTTAGACCCCTCATATTCTAATTTATTTTAGCATAACACATTTTGAAAAAAAAGAGAATAATTGATTATGATCTCTTTAGTAGCTTAGAAACGTTATTTACAAAATAAATATTAATATTAGTATGAAAAGTAATCTTTAAATAACAGAATAAACAATTGTTTTGGAAAGTGCCTAAATTCGTCATTCTTTTTTCGTATAAATCTGTCATCTTTTTATAAGCTAATAGTAGGTGAAAAATATGAATATAGTTCCAACTGTTTTAGAAAAAAGTAGTAATCGAGAATATGCATATGATTTGTACTCTCGATTGTTAAAAGATCGAATTGTTTTTCTAAGTGGTGAAATTAATGATACAACTGCAAATCTGATTGTTTCAGAATTGCTTTACTTAGATTCTTTAAATCATGAGGAGATATGTCTTTATATTAATAGTCCTGGTGGTAGTGTAACAGCTGGATTCGCTATTTATGATACAATGAACTTTATTGAAAGTAAAGTTCGGACTATTGTTATTGGTATGGCTGCAAGCATGGCTGCTTTTTTGCTAACTTGCGGAAGTAAAGGGATGCGTTCCGCTCTTCCAAACGCTGAAATTATGATTCATCAACCGCTTGGAGGAGTGGAAGGCCAAGCAACTGATATGAAAATTGCTTGTGAACGAATTTTAAAAATGAAGCAGAAACTAAATAAAATTTTGTCAGATCAAACAGGACAAAATATAGAACAAATTGAGAAAGATACTGATCGCGATCATTTTATGGATCCTGAAGAGGCAAAAAAATACGGCTTAATTGATGTGATTTTATAAGTCGTATTTTTTTTCATGAGAATCTTTTAATTTGCGCATTTTGATGAAATGATGATTAATTCCTGATTTTCCTATTTTATAACCGGTTTCCATGGTAATAATTTCCGATAATTCCTGATAAGATGATTCTGGGTATTTTTCACGATATTCTAAAACAATTTTTGTTTTTTCTTCCAATAAATCTACTAAATGGTTTTCTTTTAAATAATTAATGATTTCTAATTGTTTCATACCTGTTTCTGTTGATTTCCCCTGATTTGCTATTTCACAATTATTTAATCGATTTACCATATTCTTATGATCGCGGTAAATGCGAATATCTTCAAAATAGAATAGCGAGTTAGTTGCCCGAAATAAACGAATTAAGTCACTAATCATTTCTGCACTTTTTAGATAAACCATGTATCGATTTGCTCGCTTGATCACTTTGGCATCAAAATGAAAACTATGTAGAATTTTCTGAATAAATAGAGCATCTTTTTTCATTAAAAAAACAAATTCTAAATGATAACCACTTGTTTTGGGATCATTTATAGATCCTGTTACTAAAAAGGCTCCACGAAGATAAGATATTTTCGCTTCCTCTTCTTCTAAATATTCGTCTTTCATATCTATTTTTTTTTGAGATTCATAAATAGTTAAAGATTCTAAAATATGATTTATTTTTTCTTTCATTTCTAATATATAAATTTGTTTTTGACGTAGCTTTTTTTGAATACGAATGGTGATGATAATATTTACATTAAATAATTCTTTTAAGTCTTTATAGATTCTTCTAGCAACAGAGGCATTTTCACAAATTAATTCAATTTTGTTTTTACTAATTTTTGCATCATAGCGAATCATGGCAGATAATTCATTTTGCATTTCCATACGACTAATTTCTTTTCTTGCGATTTCTTCTTTCATTTGAGTGGAGAACGTCATAAAAATCACCTTATTATATTATATCAAAAATACAAAAAAACGAGAAGTTTCTCGTTTTAGCGATAATAGTCGGTTCTAGAATAAAAACGATATCCTTGACTATTTGGAAAACCGGGTGGAGTAATGACATTTCCACGATATATTGTACCTGTAAACCAACCATTTGCAACACCATAATGTAAGTGAGCTCCTGTTGTACAAGTATCATATCCTCCATATGCCGCAGAAGTACTTCTTCCTCCACCGACATATCCAATGATTGTATCTTGTGTTACCACATCTCCGACATTTACATTAAATCGTAGTAAATGATAATAATAGGTTGTATATTTTTTGCCACCAACAATGACATCTATATATAACATATTTCCTCCACAACGATATTTTGCAATTTTTCCTGAAACCGTTCCTGCTGCTGCGGCATAAACTGGTGTCCCTTCTGCATTTCCTCCAATATCTAAAGCATTATGATAAGAGCCCCAACGCGATCCTATTTCACTGGTAACATATCCTCGATTTAAAGGCTTTAACCAGCCACCATTTACTGGTACTTTTGAACAAGTCGTTAATACAACACTGTCATCCGTGCTACCAATATTTTGTTGACAAGTTCTTTTATTGGCTTCGTATTTTTCTTTGGCAACTTGAATCTGTTCATCAATTCCTAGTGCAAATTTATCATATTGGGCCAAATTTTGATATTGTTTTTGAATGGCGGCTTGATAGTTGGTTATTTCTTTTTCTAAAGCTTTTTGTTTTTCTTGTAATTCTATTTTTAAAGCTTCATTTTTTTTAATTTCATCTTCTAAATTTTTCATAGTATCTTGAATATGATTGCTGATCTGCTCTACTACAGCGAGTCTTGTGATTAAATCGGTCATGTTACTAGCACCTGTTACATATTCAACATACGCATTTTGGCCTTTCATTTGTTGTAAATATAGCAATACATTTTTGGCTTCTTCCGTTAATTTTTCAATTCTTTCATTGGATTCATCAATTTTCTCTTGCGTTTCAGCTTCTTCTCTTCGAGCATTGGTTAAATTCGTTTCCGCGGTTTTGATGGCCGCTTCTTTTCTAGCAATTTCTTGCTTTGCGGCTTCTGTTTTATTTTCGTTGGTTCTTTTTTGAGCTACTAAATCTTCATAAATTTTTCTTAAATCACCTAAAGTTTCAGCTTCGGCTTTTACTTTTGGTGTATAACAAACAAAACATAAAACAAGTAATAAATAACATATTTTTTTCATTTTTTGCTTCATATTTTTAAGTGCTTCCTTACTGCTCGATAACTTCCAAACATTCCGACAATTGCCCCAATTAATAAAAGAATGAATGAAACATAAAAGACAAAATTAAATGGTTCTACTAATTGGATAATATTTGAGAAAACGTGTCCTCCTAATTTATCATATAATAAATGATAACCATAGATTGTTACAATCGTTGGAATAACGGAACCAAGTACGCCTAGGATAAAGCCTTCAAAAATAAAAGGTAATTTTATGGCAATATTGCTTGCTCCTACTAAACGCATAATTTCTATTTCGCTTTTTCTTGAAAAAATGGTTAATTTAATCGTGTTACTAATTAAGAAAGCTGTTACTAAAATAAGAGCTATAACTATTACAATTGTGCCTCGACTAATTATGTCAAAAGCACCAACGATATTTTCTACCATTCCTTCTCCATATTCTGCAGAAGAAATAAAATCAAATTTTCGAATTCGTTCGGTCGTTACTTTTAAGTCTCCCACTTCTTTTACTTTAATAATAAAAGAGTCTAATAATGGATTAGTTTCTAGATAATCTAGTGTTGTATTTAATGTATCTGACTCTTGTTTCATTTCTAATTTCCATTCGTCTTTGCTTTTAAATACATAGCTATCCACTTTACTCATGGCATCGATTTCTCTTTTTAATTCTTCGATATTTTCATTCGTTGCATCTTTTTTTACATATGCAACAATCGTTAATTCTTTTTCTAATGTATTGGTAACTTCTTGTACATTATAGGATAAAATAATTGCAACCGATACTAAAATTAAAGTAATTGTCGAACAAGTTATGGCCGCGGCACTTAAACTAAAATTTCGTCCAACACTTTTAAAAGAATCACGAATACTTCTAATTAGAATTCTTAGTGCTCTCATGGGCTTTATAACTTCCTTTCAAGTAGTCTCCGGCTAATACTCCATTTTCAAATAAAATCACTCGCTTTTTCATGCGATTTACTATATCTTTATCATGGGTTGCCATAATAATTGTTGTTCCTAATTCTTTATTGATTCTTTCTAATATTTTCATAATTTCTTTCGAAGTTTCTGGATCTAAATTTCCTGTAGGTTCATCACAAATTAAAAGGCGAGGGTTGTTTACAATGGCTCTAGCTATTGCAACACGTTGCTGTTCTCCTCCTGATAATTGGCTCGGAAAATTTCTTGTTTTTTCTTTTAAACCAACATTTTCAATCGCTTTTATTACTTTTGGTCGAATCTCTTTGGATTCCATTCCTAATGCTTCTAAGGCAAATGCTACATTTTCATATACTGTTAGTTTTGGTAACAGTTTGAAATCTTGAAATACCACGCCTATTTTTCTTCGCAATTTATAAACTTTTGAATTTCTTAACTTTGCGACATTTATTCCACCCACAATAACATTACCTTTTGTTGGCTTCTCTTCTCGATAAAGCATTTTGATAAAGGTTGACTTTCCACTTCCAGTCGAACCGATTACAAATACAAATTCTCCTTTATCGATGGTTATATTTATATCAGCTGCTGCTGTTGTTCCATTTTTATATACTTTATAGCAGTTACTAACTTCGATCAACTTCAATTTTTACCACCTCATACTATTTTCATTATATCAAAAATCAATTATGAGTGAAATGGTAAATTTGCACTCTTAACACCGCCTTGCACTTCGTAACAATCATTAATCACAAAAAAGGCATTTGGATCAATTAAGAGTACACTTTCTTTAAAGTAGTAATAATCTTTTGTGGGAACGACACACATTAATAAATAACCTTTTTCTTCACGATACCCACCTTTTGTATCTAGCATAGTTACTCCACTTTTAAAGTCTTCAATAATAAATTTTCTAATTTCGTCGGTTTTTGATGTGTAGATAAAAAACAATTTACTATTGGAAATTCCAATTAAAATTCGGTCGATTATGGTACTGTTAATGTACAAAATTAGAATTGCATAGATCATTTTGTTAAGACCAAATGTAAAACCACCTGCTAAGATGATCACTATATTTGTATAGAGTACACTTTTTCCTTCTGGTATTCGCATATATTTATGAAGCAATTTCATTAAAACATCGCTTCCTCCAGTTGTAAATCCCGATTTATATATGATACCATTTGCAAATCCATATAATAATCCTGTAATTAAAATTACAATTAAGAAACTGTCAAAAATAAAATATGGTTTTAAAAAATTTACGATAGGAACAGTCAAAGAAACCATTACGGGATATAAAAGAGAACCGATTATAGTATTCACAGTTTCACTTTTTCCTAAAAATATAAAACTTATGATTAATAAAAGAACACTAGAAAAATATAAAAATAGTTGGGGTTCTATTCCAAATAACTCTTGTAAAATGATGGCTAATCCACTTGTTCCACCAATTACCAAATTATTTGGAACGAGAAACATATTATATGTAAAAGCAAGAAGAGTTACCCCAATAAATAAAACAAATATACGAGGAATTAAATTTTTGTGCCACACTAAATCTTTTATTTTATGTAAATCTATCAAATCCATGCTATCATCCTTCTTTTTTATTATACTGTACGTTTTTTTTGAAATCAATCGCATAATTTTTCTTCTTCCGTATATAGTTTAAAGAGGTGAAAAAAATGAATGGTAGTTTTTATCAAAATCCCACTTTTCCAAGTGCAACAAATCCTTCCAATCTAAATCCTGTAACACCACCTGGAAATATTAGTTTCCAATCGCAAATGCCTTTGGAACAAAGTTTGATAGAAAATATTTTAAGATTAAATAAGGGGAAAAAGGTTCGAGTATATGTTTCATATCCCGATTCAAATGACTGGCGCGATCGTATTTATGATGGAATTATTGAAGAAGCAGGAAGAGATCATTTAATTGTAAGTGATCCTAATACAGGTATGTGGTATTTAATACGAATGATTTATTTAAATTATGTTGAATTTGAAGAAAAAATAAATTATAACGTAGATTATTCAGATACTTTTGACTAGCTAAAAAGAAATTGATAGTATTAATCTCTATCAATTTCTTTTTTATAAATACTTTTGAAGGTAGGCTCGTTCTTCTTTTAAAGTCGTTTGGGTTCCATGACCTGGATAAATAGTTATATCGTCTGAATATTTTAAAATATTTTGAATACTTTTTTGCATTTCATACCAGTTTCCACCTTCTAAGTCGCATCTTCCAATATTATGCTCAAAAATAAAATCTCCTGAAAATAAAACTTTTTCTTGTTCAAAGTAAAAACTAATAGAATCCTTGGAATGACCTGGATTCGAAATTGTTTGATAAGAAAAAGAAGGAACTTTTTGATTATGAACTATTTTAAAATGATTTTCAAGTTCTTTTAATGCCCCTATATGATCAAAATGATGATGTGTTACTAAAATACCCACAATATTTTTTTTACTACAAAGTTCTAATATTTTATTAGCTTCACTTCCTGGGTCGATAATAATTGTTTGATTATTTTTGGTCACCAAATAACAATTTGCTTGCAATGGCCCTAGTGGAAATCTTTCTATTTTCATAAATTCTCCTTTCTCTTATTATAACATAAAGGTCTTATCATAAATCAAAATTTATGATAGAATGTTATTATAGGAAGTGGATTATGCAAATTATTTATATCATTTTAATCATCGTTTTTGTTGTTTCGACATTTGGAATGATTTATGTTTATTACTTTAATAATTTACAATATATTAAAACAAAAATAGAACAAGCTGAGAGTATTATTGATGAAACGATTCGGGATCGATATGATATTATGGTACGTGCAAGCGATATTGTGAAAAGTAATTTGCAAGAAAAGAAAGACTATTTTAAAGAATATATTCAGTTAAAAAATTCTAAAATAAGTAATTTTGAAATGGATCGTAAACTAAAAGAAGCAGTAAATATTATTTTTAATTTAAGAAATGACTATCCTGTCTTACAAGAGCATTCTGAAATGAAAGAAATCTGTTATGAAATTCAAAAAACTACGGAAAAACTTTCTGCTTCCATTGCATATTATAATCGTTATACAAGTGAGTTGAATGAATATATTCGCAAGTTTCCTTCAAATCTTATTGCAAAAATTCATCATTTTCAAGTGAAACCATTTTTTGATGGTAAGGATATGAATGATGATGATTTATTAGATTTTAAATTGTAAAATGAATCAATTAACTGACCATTTATTTGGCTTGTTTAATCTATTGATTCATTTTTTATTTTCTGTTCATAAATTTCTTCTAAGGTATCTAGAGTTCTTTTTCTTACTTTTTCAAATTCAAATATGGTTTCTTTTATCATTTTGTTTGGATTTTTTCCAAAAGGACTTCGTGGATTTACTAAGTGATTATCTACTAATCTTTCCATTGTTTCCATAATATCATATTTCAGGAAGTGATTAGATAATTGATGATTGATTACTATTTTTCGATTCCTTTTTTCTTCTAAAAAAATAGTAGGAAACTTGAAAGGAAAATATTTTAATTGATTACTTCGAAAAATTTGAAACCATGTTTTTACGTCTTCCATATTGATTTCTCGATAACAATATAAAATTGTTAAGTAATTTAGTAATAAAAGCCACTCTTCACTTAAACCATACCCTCCTCCAGCTCTCGTTAGGTCACAACACTCAATGTATTTTTGATTAGTTTCTTTCTCTCTCATATTATTGACTGTATTTTGGCTCATAAGTTGTTGAAAGATTGGACAATATTTTAATTCAATTGATGACATTGTATTTCTATATTGAAAATTAAGAATTTGATTGATTATTTCTTTGATTTTTTTTATATCCATATTAACCCAAAGATTTCTATCTTTTTCCATCAGTATCTCATTTTTTAAAAACTGTTCGATTCTTTTAGAAGTATAATATAAATGGTGTTTTAATGTTTTAGAATAATAAACATATTTGTTTACTGTTTGTAATGGATTTGCAAATGGATCATTAAATATATAATTTTGATATGATTTATATCCTTCAAAGCGATAGAAAGATTCCAAATTATTCAATCTTGGATATAATTCTTCATAAAGTGTCATAAAAATTCCCCCAAAATTTAGGTATATTATAACGCATATAAAAAAATAGGCAATTCCTATTTTATATTTAAGTCCCAATTAATGGGTTCTATCTTATGATTTATTAAAAATTCATTCGTTTTTGAAAATGGTTTACTACCGAAAAAACCATAATTAGCTGAAAAAGGACTAGGGTGAGCACTTGTTAAAATTAAGTGATTAGGATTTGTAATAAGAGTTTTTTTAGCTTTGGCAAAGTTTCCCCATAAGATGAAAACTACAGGTTCTTCTTTTTCATTTAATATTTTTATAATATAATCTGTTAAACGTTCCCAACCTAAGTTTCGATGAGATGCAGGCGTATCTTTAACGACTGTTAATACCGAATTTAATAAAAGAACTCCTTGACTTGCCCAACCTGTTAAATCACCACTATTTCTTCTTGGAATTTTCAAGTCGTTTTCTAATTCTTTGTAAATATTTTGCAGAGAGGGAGGTACTTTTATTCCTTCTTGAACAGAAAAAGATAATCCATGAGCTTCATTTTCTCCATGATAAGGATCTTGTCCAACAATAACTACTTTTGTATTATAAAATGGAGTTAATTTCAAAGCTTGAAAGATATAATTCTTGGGTGGATAAATAATTTTGCTTTGATATTCTTTTTCCACTAAAGTTAAAAATTTTTGAAATCCTTCGCTTTCCCATACAATTTTTAATTTTTCATCCCAATCATTGCCAATTTTTATATTCATTTTGTACTCCTTTATTTGTGATATGTTTCGTGATTATTAATTTTAAATGCACGATAAATTTGCTCTAATAATAGCCCCCTAAATAATCCATGAGGAAAAGTAAAATCAGAAAAAGATATATCTTCTTTTTTGAAATTTTTTATGATATTTGATAGTCCAAAAGAACTTCCAATTATAAAAGTAATTTGATTTGTTTTTAAAAATAATTGTTCTAGATGTTCAGCAAAAATTTCACTTGTATACTTTTTGCCTGTTATTTCTAACGTAATAATATAATCTTTTGGATCTATTTTCTTTAAAATGTTTTCGGTTTCTTTTTCGATATTTTTTTCATCTTTTACTTCTATTATTTCCAGCTTGTGATATTTTGAAATTCTTTTTTGATAGTCTTCTATCATTTCTTTTAAATATTGTTCTTTTATTTTACCTACGCAAATAATTTTAATCATTGCACACCTTCGTTACTTCATTTTGTCTAGCACAAGTAATATTTTCAAAATCTATTTGATATTCTTTAAAGGTATCATGGATCATTTGCAACGCTTTTTCTTCCGTATTATTTTTATGCGATAAGTGCATTAGAACAATTTTTTTGGTATTTTCTCCGACTAGTTTTGTTAGATAAAAGCTGGCGTCTTTATTAGACAAATGCCCATACGTTCCTAAAACTCTAGTCTTTAACCATTTTGGATAAGGCCCATTCATTAACATGGCAATATCATGATTACTTTCAAATAAATAATAATTCTTATTTTTTAATAATTCAAAATATTTTCGATTTAAATATCCTGTATCCGTTAAATAAACAGCTGAATCATTCTTTTCTTCTATAATAAAATTTCTAGAGTCACTCACATCATGAGAAGTTTTTATAGAATGAATTTTTAAATTATCTATTTTAATATCTTCTTCATAGATTATGATATTTTCATATTGTTCCAAATTTTCTAAATCATAAAACATTTTTTGTGTCATATATACTTTAGTATGATATTTTTTGATAAATCGTTCTAAAGAAGAAATATGATCGTTATGGGTATGGCTAATGATAATTGCTTCAATGGAAGCTGGATCTTCTCCTATTTCTTTTAATTTTTCAGTAATGTATTTCATATTTTTTCCCATATCAATTAATATTTTATGCTGGCCTGTCGAAAGGAAGGTTGAATTTCCTTCAGAACCACTCGCTAATACACATATTTTCATTAGTACAAGCTCCAAGGACTAATCCATCGACTTCCAGGTTGGTGTGGAAGACCTTTTGAGACTCCAAAGTGAAGATGAGTTCCAGTAGATGATCCACTATTTCCCATAAGCCCAATTACTTGTCCACGATTTACAGTATCGCCAAGACTAACTTGGAGGTCATTGGTTAAATGCGCATACATTGTATAGAAATTGTTCTCATGCTCCACAATAATGTAATTTCCATAACTCATACCACACCATGACCCGTAATATCCATTGTTTGGACAATTATTATTTAATTGAACTACTTTCCCAGATTTAGCTACATAAATTGGAGAACCGAAGCCAGTTCCTGATATGTCAATTGCATTGTGGAATTGTCCCCAACGCCATTCAAAATTTGATGTTATAATGTATGGACGATTTGTTGGCCATCCCCAATCTTTTCCTGTATCAACTTGATATCCGTATGCTTTTTTTCCAAGTGTTGTAATTTCATTTACTGCTTCTCGTAATGTCACAGTACTAATTACTACTGCTCCTTGCCCACGTTCACCATTCGTCATTTTTACTTCTTGGGTAGTTCTTACAATTCCCGTTACTCCAGCTTGTGTTACTTCTTTATAATTAGATGGTTTTGAATTATCGCGTATTTCTTCTTTTTCATAGATTTGTTCTGTATCTTCCACAATATGTAATTCTTCTACTAATGTCAAAATTGGAGAAATCAAATCAATGGAAACTTCTTCTCCAATGGCCAACAAACTTTCTTCACTTTTGAATCTAGGATTTGCAATTAAAAATTCTTTTGTATTTAATTTGTTCGCTTCTGAAATACTTGCAATGGTATCTCCTTTTTGGATCGTATAATTATTTTTTACTTCTTCTTTTCCAAATAATAAGAATTTTCCTAATTCAGTCGGATCTGTATATATTTTATCATTTACACTAATATTTGATTCTTTTATCGTAATTGTTTCTTCAAAATACATATGTTCAATTACTTTCCCAACAGTTGTAATTTCTTCTTGTGAATTATTTATATAGTTTCGATAATCTTCTTCGTCCACGAAAGCTAAAATCAATTTTTCTAATGCGTCTTTAAATACTTGATCATCTAAAACATAAATTTGCCTAATTTGTTCTTCTTTTTCTTCCGTTTTGGGACTAGTAATTGTAATAGTATATCCTTTAACCGTGAAATCCCCCTTTTCTTTGACTTTATTATATATATCACTTGCTGTTGTAATGTTTTCATTATAGGTTTTATATTTTTTTATTTCAAAACCATTTGGAGGATAAACTTTATCTACTTTATAAGCGTTTTTTATATCTTTTTGCTCTTCATTAATTAATTCTAATAATTCGTTTTGATCTATGATTAATCCTAATTTTTGACCATCTAAATAAACTTGATAAACGGTTTTTGAATGGTCTTTGAAATGATTATCAAATCCAAATAAAATTAAGATGACGATTGTAATTAAAGCAATTGTTATACTTATCATTTTTTCTTTTTGATTCATAAATCTTTAAAATCCTTCCTCATCCGTTTTTAAATAATTTTTAAAACTACTTTTATCTAATTCAAATAATAACTGGTATAGTCCTGTTCCTCCTCGACGATGTTTTGCAATAATTAAATCGGTTGGAACAATATTTTGCTTGTTTTCAGATGTTTTATTTTCGTAGTAATCTTGACGATTAATAAAAATTACTAAATCGGCGTCTTGCTCAATTGATCCAGATTCTCTTAAATCTGCCAAGCGTGGTTGATTGGATTCTCTTCGTTCAGCATTTCTAGATAATTGTGCTAAGGCAATTACGGGAACTTTTAGTTCCATCGCCATCGTTTTAAAAGAACGAGATATTTCAGACACTTCCACTTGTCGTGATTCAGGACGCCCTCCTGTGGTTACCAACTGTAAATAATCAATAATAATGAGACCTAATCCCTTTTCGCTTGATGCTAAACGGCGACATTTAGCTCTAATTTCAGGGGCAGTAATTCCCGCATTATCTTCAATATAAATATTAGTATCTGCAAGTTCACTTAACGCTTCATTATATCTTTTCCAGTCATTATGACCTAACATTCCTGTTTTCAATTTATCGCCTTCAATTTGACCTACTGAACTAATCATTCGATTTACCAATTGTTCTGCAGACATTTCTAAGTTAAATATGGCAACAGATTTTTCGGTACTAAACGCTGCATTACAAGCTAGATTTAAAGCAAAGGCTGTTTTTCCCATACCAGGTCTAGCTGCAATAATAATTAATTCTCCTTCATGAAGACCTGCAGTAGCACGATCTAAATCATAAAATCCAGTCGTTAATCCTGTGATTGCACTTTTATTTTTGGCCATTAATTCTAAATTTTCTTGAGCTTGACGAAGAGCAGTCCCAATTGGAATTAATTCGCTTGTTTTTCTTGTTTTTACAACATTTAAAATATTTTTTTCAGCGCGATCTAATAACATAGTTAAGTCTTTATCTTCTTCATAGGTATCTGTAATAATGTTGGTGGCAGTATTAATTAATTTGCGTCTTGTTGCTTTTTCTCTCACGATTTGAATATAATATTCTAAATTAGCTGTTGTGGCTACTGAATCGATCACTTCACTTAAATACTCAATTCCACCGATTGCATTTAAATTTTTTTGTTTATCTAATTCATTTTTTACGGTAGTAATATCAATAGGGGTTGATTCTTTGTGAAGACTTTTTAATGCTTCAAATATTTTTTGATTCGCTTCTGAAAAAAACATTTCGCAATCTATCTCTTCTACAATTTTCTCCATGGCATATTCGTTTAAAAATGCTACTCCTAAAACACTCATTTCTGCTTCTAAATTTTGAGGCATTCTTCTTGTAGCCATTACACCACCTACTTCTTTAATACAATTTTAATTTGGAATTCCACTTTTCTATGCAGTTCTATTTTTACCAAATGCGTTCCTAATGAATCAATAGGAGACATTATTTTTATACATTTTTTATCAATTTGATAACCCATTTTTTTTAAGGATTCACTAATTTGTTTTGTTGATATGTTCCCAAATACACGATCTTCTTTTCCTGTCTTTACTTGGTAAACAATTTCTTTTTGAACTAAACTATCTCGCATTTCCTCATATTGTTTGATCATAGCTTCTTCTTCTCGTTGGCGTTCTTTTAATTCTTGATCTAATATTTTTTTACTTCCTTCTGTTACAGGAACTGCTAGACCATTTTTGATTAAAAAGTTATTAGCATATCCATCGGATACGTTAATAATTTCATCTTTTTTTCCTTGTTTTTTTACATCTTTTAGTAGGATTACTTTCATAATAATTCTCCTTTCGTAACTTTTATTATAGCAAATATCTTTTCATTTAGAAACTATAATCCTAGATTTTCCGAGTATATGTTTCTACATTTTTTATCGTTCTTTTTAATATATATTGATAGTACATTTTTGAAAAAGGTGATATTTTTATTTCTAATTTTTCAGCAATATGAGCCATCATTTTTTTTACTTTAATTTGTTGTAATTTTTCTAAATGTTCTTGTAATAATTCTTTTTCTTTTTGAGATGCCGTTTTTATAAATTTACAAATCGTTTTGGTAGGAGATTCAAACTCTTTTGTGTAATTTAATTTTAAACGATATTCTTGCTGTTGCGTATGCATTTTTCCATATTCTCTTAAGTCGAAAATAGGGGACAAAACAGGTTGGTCTTTGGAATAAATCTCTATATTTCTCGCATGAAGATCTTTATCTCCACAAATTATTTGAATAATAAATCGAAAAATTGCACAATCTTTTAATGATTCTTTGATTTCATTTTTTTCTTTTTGAAAATACCAATCAATCATTTGTTTTATATCTTTTAAATTATATAATTCATCCACACTTTTTTTTATTTCTTTTTCTTTTTGTAAAAAAGATTTATAAAGATATAATAATTCCGCAATTGATTTTTTAGGTAAGTTATTAGAATTATAATTTGGTGAAATTAATCCAAAAAAGCCACGGTGTTCTGCCATCTCATAATCTACAGTATCCACATTTATTTCTTTTAATATTTGATTCCAAAAGTATTCATAAAAACAGTCTTCTGGACTACCAATTTTAAATAAATATTCTGTTTGATTCCATTTGAACCAATCAAAAGCATTTTGTCCCTCTTCCATACTGCAATCACGAATTACTTCATAATTATCTATTTGTAAAAAGCCATTTTTTCGTTTTCCATTCATCATATTACTTATTGTAACATTTTTTAGCTATTAAAAAAACCTTCAATGAGGTTTTTACTTTACAAATGGAATTAAAGCCATAAATCTTGCATATTTAATTTGTTCTGCAATATGTCTTTGATGTTTTGCACAAGCTCCGGTCATTCGTCTTGGCATGATTTTTCCTTTTTCATTAATATATTTATTAATGATCATTACGTCTTTATAATCTACACTTTTTCCAGCACACATTTGACAAATCTTTTTCTTTTTTCGTCTAAATTCAGCCATTTTTGTTCTCCTTTCTCTTAAAATGGTAAGTCATCATCAGATAAGGCAATTTCTGAACCAAAGTCTTTAAATGGATCTTCTCCTATATTAGCTGTAGGGGCAGATGACGTTGCATATGAGTCTTGATAAGCAGGAATTTCTTGTGGAAATGGATCATTCGATGAAAAACTATTGTTTTCATTGTTTCCTTTTGTTCCTAAGAACGTTACATTATCAGCAATAATATCGGTTGTATAACGTTTTGTTCCATCTGTTCCATCGTAACTTCCAGTTTGTATTCTACCCTCTAATGCTACTTGGCTACCTTTGGTACAGTATTTTGCAATATTTTCTGCTTGTCTTCTCCATGCAATACAGTTAATAAAATCTGTTCCTCTTTCACCATTTTGTGCGGTAAATGGTCTTGAAACGGCAATTGTAAATCTTGTCACTGTTGTTCCTGTAGCTGTAGTACGCATTTCTGGGTCTCTTGCAAGTCTTCCAATTAAAATTACTTTATTCATTTTTTACTCCTCGTCTAATCTAATAATTAAATGTCTTAAAATATTTTCATCTAATTTAATCTTACGATCAAATTCTGTAATCGCTTCTTTTGATGCTTCAACTTGCATAACATAGTAATACCCGTTGATCTCTTTTTTGATTGGATAAGCTAATTTTTTTTCACCCAATTCTTTGAAATCTATCACATTTGCTTTTTCATTTGTCAAGATTGTTTTTGTACTTTCGGCAGTCTTTTTTATGTTTGCACTTTCTTCTGTAGCTTTTACAATAAACATAATTTCATATTTGTTCATTTTTACACCTCCTTATGGTCTTTGCGGCTTTAAATCTTTGTTTAAAGCAAGGAGTAATCTCTTACTCGTTAAAGATTATAACAGAAAAGTATTTACTTGTAAACGCTTTATTTTCTGTAATTCATTATATTCTTACATCATGAATATATGTTTTTTTATTACAATATTTTGAGCAAACTAATTATTTTTCATTTATAATATAAAAAAACACAATAAAATGTGTTAATCTTTGGATTCTCCAATTAGTTTTAATAAATCTAAGAATATATTTATAAAATCTAAATATAATTCTAAAGCTCCGTATATGGCTAAATTTTCTTCTGGTAAACCACTATTTTCTAAGCGTTTGATTTTTTGAATATCATAAGCGGTAAATCCAATAAAAATAGCAATCGATATAATAGAAAGTACTAAATTAAACTTTTCACTTCCAATAAAAATATTCATGATCATACATATTACAACTGCGACCAATCCCATTAATAATAGACTTCCGATGTTTGTCAAATCTAAGTCAGTAAAATAACCAATTGCTGCAAAAATGGCAAATACGATGGCAGCGATTAAAAATACGTAAAATATAGACATTAATTCATAGACTATGAATATCGATGAAAATGTTAAACCACTAATAAAAGCATAGAGAATAAAGCATATTTTTGCAGTAGTTCCTTTCATTTTCGTGATACGAGCAGATAATACAATTACTAATATTAATTCTGCAATGATAAATACCCAATAAAATCCAGAAGTAAAAATATTTAATAACATAGTATCATTTAATGATACAACATATCCAGTTGCAAAAGTTACAAATAAACCAAGTGTCATCCATAATAAAACTTTTGGAATTAATTTATTTTCATTTTCCATAAAAATCCTCCTTACAAAATTATATGCATATTATAGCATTATTCCTATAATTTGTAAATTTATAAGTATTTTATACATTAAATCGAAAATAAACAATATCTCCATCTTGCATAAAATAATCTTTTCCTTCTAGATTTAATTTTCCTGCTTCTTGGACTTTTTTTTCTTCTCGTAAGTTTTCTAAATCTTGGAATTTCATTATTTCTGCTTTTATAAAGCCTCTTTCGATGTCACTGTGAATCAATCCAGCACATTTTTTGGCATTCATTCCTTTTTTAAAAGTCCAAGCTCGTACTTCATCTTTTCCAACTGTAAAAAAAGTTTGTAATCCAAGTAATTCGTACGTGGCAAAAATGAGCTTATCTAAGCCACTGGATGTGATTCCCAATTCATTTAAAAATTCTTTTTTATCGTTTTCTTCTAATTCAGCTAGTTCACTTTCAATTTTTGCAGACATAATAACTGTGCCTGCCTTTTCTTGTGCGGCATATTCACACACTTTGTTTGTATATTCATTTTTTCCTAGCATGATATCTTCTTCACTTACATTTGCTACGTATATAATAGGTTTTAATGTAATAAAGTTGAAAGCTTTGATTACTAATTTTTCTTCTTCTGTCAAAGAAATTAAACGTAATGGAATATTTTTTTCTAAAGCTTCTTTGCATGTTCTTAAAATATTATATTCTAACACAGTTTCTTTATCTTTTGTAGTTTCTGCCTTTTTAGCTATTTTTTCAATACGATTTTCAATAATTTCTAAATCTGCTAATATTAATTCAACATTTATAATTTCAATATCTCTAATCGGATCTACATCGCCTTCGACATGAGTAATATTATTATCTTTAAAACATCTTACAACTTCAACAATAGCATCTACTTCCCGAATATGGGATAAAAATTTATTTCCAAGTCCTTCTCCTTTTGAGGCACCTTTTACTAATCCTGCTATATCTGTAAATTCAAACGATGTTGGTACAAAACTTTTTGGAAGATACAGTTCTCTTAAAAATTCTAATCGAGAATCTGGAACGGTAACCATTCCAATATTTGGATCAATTGTTGCAAATGGATAATTTGCTGCTAATATATTTTTTTTCGTAATTGCATTAAAAAGAGTCGATTTCCCAACGTTTGGAAGCCCGACAATTCCTGCTTTTAAAGCCATTTCAAAACCACCTTTCTTATAATACTGCGACTCCATTGATTCCAATCGGCAAGCCGATCATATACCAACCAATTAAAATTGCTAATAATAATCCTCCACAAATAATACTATATGGAAGTTGATAACGAATAGATTTAAACAAACCAATTGGCTTATCTGTTGTATTAAATTTATCAATCATGGCCAAATATATAACAAAATATGCCATTAATGGGGTAAGTCCCATTGTTAAACATTCCCCAAAACGAAAGATTATTTGTGTAAATTGAGGCGTAAATCCAGCATTCATAAAGGTGGGAATTACAGTAGCTGCAAAGATAGTCCATTTACTAATAGAAGAGGGGATAAAAATTGTTGCAATACCACTCAATAAAAACAATAAAATAATTAATGGTATTCCCGTAAAATTTAAGCTTGTAATCAAACGACCTAAATGAATGTTTATAATTGTACCAATATTCGTATATCGAAATAAGCTAATAAATGTAGAAGCAAAAAAGATCAATACTAAAGCTTTTCCAATTCCATCTACAGAGTGTCCTAGTGTATCAACAAATTCTTTATTATTTTTTATTGTCTTGGCTCCCATACCATAGAAAAAACCTAGTATTACGAAAAACATGGTAACAACAAATACAAAACCGTTACTAAAAAAAGAATTGTAACTAAATAACTTATCTATAAAAAAGGTTTGACTATGGTCTAATAAATTTCCACTTAATGGAAGCCCTGGAATCACCTGATATATAAAGAACAACACATAAACTAATCCAGCTATTCCACTATAAATTAAACCCTTAACTTCTTTTCTTGTTGTTTTTAATTCTTCGATTTCCGTTTCTGGAATTTCATATTTATCAATTTTATTTACAAGATATCTTTCTGTAATCATCGTGATTGCAATAGATATCAATAAAATAGATACAAACATAATAAACCAAAAACTGGTGGTAGCAAAACGAAAGCTGCTATCGATTACCTTCGCACCTAATATCGTTGTGGATATTAAAGTACTATCAATACTAGTAATAAAAAAACTTAGTCCACTCCCACAAGTTAAACCTGCAAATGATGCAATGATTCCAATTAATGGATTTCTTTTTCCATATTTAAAAATTAAGGCACTTATTGGTATCATTATAACATATGATAAATCACCCATAAACGAGGCTATCACACTAACAAATACAATTAGAAATGTGACTGTATTTTTTTTCATTTTTTTTGTTAATAATGATAAAGCGGTTTTTAAAAATCCACTTTTTTCCATGACACCAATCCCAATTAAAATTATAATTAAACTACTTAACGGTGTAAAAGCAACAAAGTTTGCTACTGTTGAACTAAAAATATATTTTAATCCATCAAAAGATAATAGATTTTCAACTTTAATTAATTCAGTAGAATATTCTAAAGTATTTTGATTTATTTTATATTGAATTGCTTGAAAACCCATTACAGATAAGAAGCTACTTAAAAGGATTGTTACACTAGATAATAAAAGCAAAGTCATAATTGGATGAAGTGTCATTTTATCTTTTAGTTTACTTACTTTCATTTTTATCTCCTATAATTTTTTTAAGCTTTTTTTCAAAATCTAATCGATTTATCATTATCTCTCGACCACAGTTTACACATTTTAATTTTATGTCTACACCTAAGCGAATAATAATCCATTCATTTGCTCCACAAGGATGACCTTTTTTCATTATTACATGATCATTTAAATTATATTTTTGCTCCATTATGCACCTCTATCTGTGAGTAAGGAATTTTTATTTTTTCTTTTTCATATGTGATTTTTATTTTTTTCCAAATATCTCTTTTTATTTGCCATTGCTTATCTTGTCTACAATAAATAAGTATAGAATAATGAATAGCTGAAGACTCTAATTTTTCAATTCCTAGATATTTTGACTCTTTATAAACAAACGGCATTTTTTTTATTTCTTCAACAATTTGCAATAAAATTTTTTCTACTTTTTCGGTCTCTTCCTCATATGCAGTTGGAATTTCTAATAGCATTCCAGCACGATGTTGGCTTAAATTAATTACCGAATTAATATTTCGATTAGCAATAATATAAACTTCACCATTGCTTTTCCTAATTTTTGTACAATTTAAACTCATCGCTATTACTTCACCAGTAAAGTCATTATATTTTACGATATCTCCTATTACAAAATAATTGTTCATTATAATCGTAATCCCACTAATTAAATCTTCTACTGTAGATTGAAGAGCAAATCCAAAAATAACTCCCGCTATTCCTAAACTAGCAATGATAGATTTTGTATCTACACCATATAAATCTAAAATAAAAATTGCCATTAAAATATAAATAAAATATTTAATGATATTGTTCATTAATTCGATTATAGTAACACGTCTTTTTCGTTCAAAGCCTTCTTCTCCATAGTTAAATATTTTATTCATGCTATGCGTAATAATTTTAATTAACAATAAACCAACGACAAGAATTATAATGGGACCTATGATTTGCTTTTGTATAAAAAATTCATAAATCCGAACAAGTGGATTCATTTTATTCTCCTTCTATTTTTATTCCTAAAATATCTAAAATTCGATCTAAATCTTTTTCAGAATCATATGGAATCTCAATTTTACGTGGATTAATTTTTACTTTGGTTCCGATCTTTTCTTGCATAATTCGCTCGTATATAGAATTACGAATACTTTTGGTATCTACAGCTCTTATTATTTTATTCTTTTTTGGTAAATCGCTTTCCGCAATTAATTTTTCTAAATCTCGCACACTAACAGAATTTACAACTACTCGTGTTGCTAGTTCATCAATTTTCTGGTTATCTTCTATTTTACTTAATGCTCTAGCGTGACCCATACTTAATTTCTTATTTTGTACTAATCGTTTTGTATTATTTGGTAAATTTAACAATCCTAACATATTTGTAACATAACTGCGACTTTTTCCAAATTTTCGAGCAAACTCTTCTTGCGTCATGCCACTCATTCTAATAATATTGTCGTACGCTGTTGCTTCATCAATCGGATTTAAATCTTCCCGCTGAATATTTTCTACTAAAGCAATTTCCATCATTTCTTGATCATTAAAGTCTTTAATAATTGCTGGAATTGTATCCAATCCTGCTAATTTTGCAGCTTTTGTTCGACGTTCTCCTGCAACCAGTTCATATCCTTTAATGCTTTTTTTAACAATAATTGGTTGAACTACACCAAGTTCTTTAATGGACTCAGCCATTTCTTGTAGAGTTTCTTCATTAAATACCTTTCGTGGTTGATAAGGATTACTTCTTATTTCACTTAATGGAATCTCTAAAATATCATTGGTTTTTGCTTCACTAATAATTTCTTTTTCAAAGTTATCGAAATTAATTACTTCATTTGAAAATAGTTGTTCTAATCCTTTTCCTAATGCTTTGCGTTTAGTTTCCATTTCTACTAATCACTTCCTTTGCAAGATTTTGATAAGCAAGGGTGGCACGACTTGTAGGATCATAATCGCTGATTGGTTTTCCATGACTTGGAGCTTCTACTAAACGAACTAACCTGGGAATTATTGTATTAAATACCTTACTTTTAAAACATTTTCGAACTTCTTCGATTATTTCTAGACCAATATTTGTTCTTCCATCTAGCATTGTTAATAAAACGCCTTCAATTCGTAATTCTGGATTCATATTAGATTGTACTAAAATAATTGTGTTTAATAATTGAGTAATTCCTTCTAGCGCAAAATACTCGCATTGTACTGGTATTATAACAGAATCGCTAGCAATTAAGGCATTCATAGTAGAAATCCCTAGAGATGGTTGACAATCAATTATAATATAATCAAATTTATCTTTTACATTTTCCAAAGCAATTCTTAACTGCTCATTTTGGCGAAACGTATTATCTTCCAGCATTTTTTTCACAAATTCAACATCGACTCCCGCTAGATTTATGGTAGCAGGTACAACCGATAAATTTTTAAATTTCGTTTTTATTATGGCTTCTGATAATTCGCAATTTCCAGTTATCACATCATAAATATCATTTTTAAAATCATTGGCATTTAATCCTAAACCCGATGAAGCATTCCCCTGCGGGTCCAAATCTAATAATAAGGTTTTTTTTCCTTCTTTTCCTAAAGCTGCAGCAAGATTAATACTAGTTGTAGTTTTTCCTACTCCGCCTTTTTGGTTAACCAATGAAATTACTTTTGCCATAATACCACCTTCACATTTTCGTCACTATTGATATTTTATCACAAGAAGTATCTTTTGTCTTTAGAAATAGTTGGTTATTTTATTTTTTTTTAGAACAAACATTTTTCCATGAATCTAGTATTTTTTGCTCATTTTCCATATTTTCTAGAGCTTTTTTCAGATTTTTTAAATCATGCATATTCATTAATTTATGGCTTTTTATATATTCAAAAAAATCTCTTGGTTCTTTTTGAAATAAAATTTCTGAAAATTCAATTAACTTTTGATACGATCTTTTTTTTACTCTTTTTTCTTGCATATGCGCATTATATATATTGATTCTTATGTATATGATTCGCTTTGTTAATATTTTATTTTGGTATGTTACACTTCCTTTTTCTATTGTCTTATTATTTTTTAACCGCTCTGTTTTAAAATCTAAAATAATATATTTTATTTCACCCCAATTAATTGTTTTAACATCTTCAAGTGCTTTATAGTTTTGATTTAATATAAATTCTAAAATTGGCACGCCATCAAAACAATTAATTACATAATAATTTTTCAAATAATCACCTTCTGTGAAAGTGACTTTATCACATAGAAATAAAGCCGTCAAAAGAGGAATTTTTTTATTTTTTGTCTTTTATCTTTTTGTTAAATTATTTTTATTAGCCAAAATAAACTATTTTCATATTTATATTTCTATAATTCTTTTTTTTATAACTTTTTTAATTTTAAAAAAAAAGAAGCTTTATAAATTTTCTTCTTTATCTAAAGCTTCTTTCAATTCTTCTTTGTTCATTTTTGTATAGCCTTTTATTCCTTTTGCTTTTGCTAATTCTCTTAATTTTAAAATTGTTGGCTCATCATCATTGGAGCTAATCTCATCATTTTCTTCTATTTTTCCATTTAGAACTAACGATTCAATTTGTTCTTTTGTTAATGTTTCTCGTTCCATTAAAGCATCGCTTAATAACATAACTAAATCTTTATTTTTTTTCATAATTTCTTTGGCTTTGTTATAACATTCGTCAATAATTTTACGTGCTGCTTGATCAATTTCTAAGGCTACTTGGTCTGAATAATTTTTTGATTTGTTGTAATCTCTGCCAAGAAAAATTCCTTCTTCTTTTTGTTCGTATTGCATTGGACCCAAATCACTCATACCATATTCTGTTACCATGCTGCGGGCAATATTGGTTGCTCTTTTAAAATCATCGCTCGCTCCTGTTGTCACTTCTCCTAAAAATAATTCTTCACTTGCACGTCCACCTAATAAGCCTGTGATGGTTGCCAATAATTCATTTTTAGACATGATAGACATTCTCTCTTCTTTTGGAAGCATCATGGTATACCCTCCAGCACTACCTCGAGGAATAATTGTAATTTTATGAACCTCATTTGCATCTTCTAATTTGATACCGATTACTGCATGTCCTGCTTCATGAATACTTACTAATCTTTTTTCTTTTTCAGTTATTTTATGTGATGTTTTAGCTGGTCCCATTAATACTCGATCAGTTGCTTCATCAATATCATCCATTGTAATAGCATCTTGATTTTTTCGTACAGCTAGTAATGCAGCTTCATTTAATAAATTCTCTAAGTCTGCTCCACTAAATCCTGGTGTTCGAAGACTGATGTTTTTTAAGTTAACATTTTTAGCAAAGGTTTTATTCTTGCCATGAACATTTAAAATTTCTTCTCTTTCTTTTGCATCTGGTAAATTTACTGTTACTTGTCGATCAAATCTTCCTGGACGAAGTAAAGCTGGATCTAAAACATCGGGACGATTTGTCGCTGCAATAATGATAATTCCTTCATTGGCACCAAATCCATCCATCTCAGTTAATAATTGGTTTAAAGTTTGTTCTCTTTCATCGTGTCCTCCACCTATTCCAGAACCTCTTTGACGTCCTACAGCGTCAATTTCGTCAATGAATATTAAACATGGAGCATTTCGTTTGGCATCTTTAAACATTTCTCTAACTCGACTGGCTCCTACACCAACAAATAATTCTACAAAATCTGAGCCACTAATATAGAAGAATGGAACATTGGCTTCTCCAGCTACAGCTTTTGCTAGTAAAGTTTTACCTGTTCCTGGAGGCCCTACTAATAAAACGCCTTTTGGTATTCTAGCACCTAATTTTTGAAATTTCTTAGGGCTTTTTAAAAAATCAATTAATTCTTTTACTTCTTCTTTTTCTTCTTTTAATCCCGCTACATCTGAAAATTTTACATTCCCGCCATCTTCACTTAATCTAGCACGACTTTTTCCAAAATCCATGCTTCCTTTATTACTATTTGCCATTTTAGAAAATAGAAAATAAGTTACTCCTACTAACAAAAATAACGGCACTACGTTTACCAAAACATACATCCAAGAAAAAGATCCAGGATCAGCATTCGTCTCATAGACTTTAAGGTTATTTGATTCTGCATATTTCACTATATTAGATAATTCTGCTTCCACCACTTTTGATTTAAAGGTTTCATTGTCTTTATAATTATTTAATTTACCTTCTATATAATAAATACTTTCATCTCCACTTGGAGTAATCATTATTTCAGTAACAGTTTTATTAGAAATTGCATTCATTAACTCACCTGTTGTAAGTTCATGATTAATATTTCTTCCCATATTTAAAACTGATAACACAATAAAAACTACTACTATGAGTACAACATATGGAAATAAATTTTTGATTGTATTTACATTACTTTTCCGTGACATATTTTTTCTCCTTACTAAAATCATATTTATATATTATATCATATTTTTCATTTAAATTTTTATCAAATTTTGACTTTTTTAAACCTGGTATCCAAATAATTTGATTTTTATTATCTGTTACAATAGGCCAATAGTTTCTCATTTCTGGAGGTATTTTTTTATCAATAAAAATTTTTTTTACTTTTTGATGACCTTTTAAGTTTTTGACTTCTATTACGTCACTTATTTCTCTTGTTCGAACATATAATGGTCCATTTATTTCTCTACTATCTAACCGAATGATATCATTTCCTTGTTTAAATGATTCTTTTATTTTTTTGAAAGAAGAACCATTTGGTAAAAATGTATTTTCCTCTAATTTTATGTGATAAGAATTTTGATTATTCCGATCTACTATTTTAAAAGAAAGATAGTTTTTGATGCCTATTTTAGATTTTGGTAAAGATATCGTTCCATTACTTTTTTCACTTTTCAAAAGCTTTATAATATTGTTTATGTGAACATCTGTTAATAAGTAAATATCATTTTGATAAATATTTTTTAAATATTGATGTAATATTTCACGTTGAAGAAAATCTTCTAACTTTTTCCATTCAACAATAAGTAAATTATCATTCTCTAAGCATTCCGTCAAGCCGTTCGCAATAATTTTCACAAGAAATTCATCAATTCGACAAAGTTTATCGTGAAATTCTTTAAACTTTAGGTGAACATTTTTATTTTCTTCTTTTAAAAAAGGTAAAATTTGGTGCCGATACCGATTTCTTGTATATTGGTCTTTTTCATTACTTTTATCAATACAATATGGAATATTTTTTTCTTGATTGAATTTTAAAATTTCTTTTTTGGTCGTTGTAACAAACGGCCTTATCACGGTGTAATCTTTTTGAACTTCTATATCAGAAAAGCCTGCATAACCTTTAAAACTACTACCTCTTGTTAAACGCATTAAAATCGTTTCAATTAAATCATCTCCGTGATGAGCAGTTACCAAATAATTTGCTTGATATTTCTTTATTAATTTTTCAAAATAATCATGACGCATTTGATGAGAATTAAAATGAAAGTTGCCATCAGGATAGTTTAAAAATTCAATTCCTTCGAAAAGAATCTGATTTCTATGGCAATAATCTTGAACCATTTTAAATTCAAAATCAGATTCTTTTCTTTTTTTATGATTTATATGAGCACAGATAATTTTAATGGGAATCACTTTTTTTATCTGTAATAAAATATATAGTAAACACATGGAATCTGGTCCTCCCGAACAAGCTATAATTAGCTTATCATTTGGTTTTAATATTTTTTTTAAAAACGTTGCTTCTTCCTTCATATTTTTCTCCCTTAATTTTTATTATTTAATTTTTTTGGAACCATTAAGTTTTCATTTAATAATTCATAATTTTCGGTAATAATAATTAAAGCTTCTTGATCAAGTAATTCTATTCCAGTTTTTACTTTATAATAATCCGAAGTTTTAACACTACATAATATAAGCTGTTTCTTTTTTTGAGAAAATCCACCTATTCCTTCAAAAATCGTTACGTCATATTTTAAATCTTGGATTAAATATCTTTTTATTTGAGCCATTTTTTTTGTCTGAATGTAAAATATCTTATTATTGTGAATTCCTAACATAGTTTTATTACTTATTGTACTAATAAATAATAATGCAATTATGGAATATACCATCGACTCTATTCCAAATATAATGCATCCTAATAATACAATCGAGCCATCAATATAAATCATTGATTTGCTAATCGGAATTTTAAATTTTTTTTCAGCGATTTGATTTAAAATGTCTGTTCCTCCCGAAGTAAAATTATTTTTAAAAATCATCCCATATCCAATTCCACTTATTATGCCCCCTAATATAGCTTTAATAAGCATCTCTAATCCATCTAAATTAATTAATTCATTTATGTTAGAAGTTATTTGAATCATTATTGGTAGAAGAAGAGATCCAAGTAATGTATTTTTAGTTAAATCTTTACCTAAAACAAAATAACTTATTAATAATAAAATTATATTTGTAATCAAAATAAAAAAACTTTCGTTTATCCAAAATAAGTGTTTCATAATGATTGCTAAACCACTTACTCCTCCAGTTACTAAATTTAAGGGAGCAAAAAATAGATTATAAGTAATTGCTACAAATAATAATCCAAATATTACATTTCCATATTTTTGAATTCTTTGCATTTTTTTTCAACCTTTGCCTTTAATACGGATTCAATCATTTCCATGATATCACCATCTAATATTTTATCCACATTACTAGATTCATATCCACTTCTTAGATCTTTAATTAATTTATAAGGTTCTAATACATAATTTCGAATTTGACTTCCCCATTCATTATTTTCTATTACTCCTTTTACGGCATTTATTTCTTTTTCTTTTTTTTCTTCTTCTATTTGAATGAGTTTACTTTTTAACATTTTCATAGCTTGATCTTTATTTTTTAATTGACTTCGTTCATTTTGACACGTCACTACTGTTTTAGTTGGTATATGGGTAATACGAACTGCTGAATTGGAAGTATTTACAGATTGTCCTCCAGCTCCACTACTATGGTATACATCTATTTTTATCTCACTTTCTTTTATTTCAATATCAATATTTTGATTAAATTCAGGGGTAATACTAACTGAAGCAAAACTAGTATGTCTTCGAGCATTAGAATCAAATGGAGAAATTCTTACAAGTCGATGAACTCCTTTTTCTTCCTTTAAATAGCCATAAGGAAATTCTCCTTTTATTAATATAACTGCACTTTTAATTCCAGCTTCTTCTCCTTTTTGTTCATCTATTATTTCATAAGTATAATTATTTTTTTCACAAAATCTTTCATACATACGAAGAAGCATACTCGCCCAGTCACAAGATTCTGTGCCACCAGCTCCTGGATGTATTTCTAAATAACAGTTTAAAGAATCAAATTTTCCATTTAATAAATTATCGATTTCTAATTTTTCTATTTCTTTTTTTATTTTATTTATCGATTCTTCTAATAAAATTAATTCCATTTCATCTAATATGTCGATAAGTTCTAAGTTATCCACAATTTCTTTTTTTGTTTCTAATATCTTTTGAACGATCTTTTTTAATAAAGATAATTCTTTTACTACCTCATTGGCAGAGTTAACGTCATTCCAAAAATTAGTTTCGTTTATTTTTTCTTCTAAAATTTGTATTTTATTTTGTTTTGCCGTTACGTCAAAGTGACCTCCCAATATCATTTACTTTTGTTAATAATAATTCTAATTCATTTTTTATATCTGATTTCATAAAGTTCCTCTTTTCTAAATTGTATTATATCAAAAAATTATTCAGAAAAAAATTGTAGACTTACTACAATTTTTTCTAATTATTTACTTTTTTAAAATAGGATACTAGGTTTATAACTGGTATACTTTCTTTCGTATGATCTTTTATATTTTCTATCTCAATATTTTCTCCATCATAACGATTTCCCAAAACTATCATTTTTGGAGTTCCTAAGACAAAAACATCATTAATACGATTTCCTATCATTAGATTTTCACGATCATCTAAGATGCAAGGGATATTATTCTCTAGCAATATGGAATAAATATGTTCAGCATTCTCTCGATTTTTTTCATTATATATAATTTGTACTTTGTATGGAGCAAGGTGATATGGTATGGCAAATCCTTTTATTTTTTCATCTTCTATTATCACATTATTTTCTATGATAGATGCAATAATTCTACCAACCCCAATTCCATAACAGCCCATAAAGTAAGGTTTATTTTCGCCATTTTCATCTATGTAAGTTAAATTCATGCTCTCCGAATATTTTGTTCCTAATTGAAAATTATTTCCCAATTCAACTGCAGAATATTCTTTTAATTCAGTGATATTTTTAACATTTAAACGATTTAAATATTCCTCTTTATTCTCAAATTCTAACACTTCTTTATTAATACCAATATTTTGTTTTTCGTCAAATAATATTGTATCTTCTCCTAATTTTGTAGCAACTTGGAATTCTTCGGCTATATTACCACCAATTACTCCATTATCACTAATTGTTGGCATAATTTTAATACCTATTCTTTTAAAAATGTTTAAATAAACTTGGTGCATTAAGTCATATGTGCTTTTCATATCTTCGGCACTTTTGTCAAAAGAATAAGCATCCATCATTACGAAGGTTCTTGGACGAAATAAATATCCTCTTGTTCGGATTTCTTTTCTAAATTTTTCATTAATTTGATAATAAATTGCTGGTAAGTTTTTGTGGGAAGTTAGACGATTTGCACCAAAAAGAGTAGCACATTCTTCCGCTGTGGGAGCAAGTCCATATTCTCCTAAATTATTTTCTAAGGTAAACATAATGTCACCTTCTTTTGTATACATATTCCATCGATTGGATTGATCCCAAATTTTTCTTGGTTGCAATTTGGGAAATTCTACTTGAATTGCTCCAGCTTTATCTAGCTCTTCAATCATAATATTTTCAATTATTCTTTCTAATTTTGTCCAAATATTTCCGTATCCATAAATACCACTTTCATATTGATAAAGTTCACCTAATTTTATTAAAATATCTTGGCCAGAATAATTTTTATCAATATCATTTAAATTAATTTTTTTTATATTCAATTTTGTAAGTCTCATTTTCTTTCCTTTCCTATATCAATTTATATGTTTTTAATTATATTACAATCCTCATCATTCAGCAAATTATTCTTAAAAAAAAACAGCTTTCGCTGACTATAAGTTCTTAATTTTTTCCCACAATTTATTTTATATCTTGCAATTCCAACCGATATTGTTGATTACTTTGTGGGGAATCCATTTTACTTAAAAACATTTTTATTAGGCGAATCCACAATTTTCCTTCTAGTTGACGATAAATTGCATATTCTTCTAATGTTTCAGAATTCTTAACAATATCTATCTCTATATAATAGTCTCATTTGTAATGTTTATATATGCCATTTACCTTTTTCATTAAACTTTTCTCCCATGATTAAATAAATTATAACATACATATCTTAACTTCTCCATTTAGTCTCACTACCATTAATATTGTTTGTCTATAAAAAGTTTTTTGGCAATTAAAACCTTTTGCTTGTCATTTAATACTATATTACCTTCAAAATAAATAAGTTCTTTTGGCATTTGTGTTATTTTGATATTTTCTAATTCTAATTTATCCTTAGATTTTTCAGTTGTTAAAAAACTTTTTTTTACTCTTCCTCTTATATTGACCAATTCATATTGAGGACTTTTTAAATTAATTGCAATCCAATTGGTTTCATTCTCTTCGTCTTCACATAATTCGATATCTGTATTAGCGGTATATACTAATCCATCAGTTGACTTTAAAAAGTACCAAACTGTATCTAATAAATCACGACATTGCTCTTTGTTAGTATAATCTAGTTCATTATGCTCAATTTCATTTCGGATTGAAAAAAGTTTTTTTATTATTAATCCTTTCACAATTCCTAATTTTTGATATGTTTCTAGTATATGTTGTCTTGGAAAATAAGATTTAAAATTATATATTCTTTCAATTTGTTTAATTCGTTTATCTATTACTAACTTTAAATTTTTTATAGAATCTTGGGTGTGAAACTTATCATCAAAATCTACAATTAAGCTTTCGGCATGATTTAAATAATCATAGCATTCTTTTATGTTTTCATTATTTAAAATACTTGAATAACTTAGGCTAGTCCAATTTAATACTTCTTGACATATAAAATAATTCATTTCATTCTCCTTTTTTAGATTACTTTAAATTTTTACCAATTGTTAAATTCTTTTTAAGAAGAAAAGAGAACCATTTCAAGTTCTCTTATGCTAAAATTTATAATTTAATTCTATTTTCCACAACATTGTTTATACTTTTTACCAGATCCGCAAGGACAAGGATCATTTCGTCCCACTTTCTTGTCTTTTACTACGGTGTGTCCCACTTTTTCTTTTCCGTCATTAGCATTTCCTTGAATCACTTGTTTTCTTTCTAAATTTTGTTCAATTTCTGCTTTTAATAAAAATTGAGCTACATTATTATCAATTTTGGTTAGTAATCGTTCAAATAATTCAAAACCATCCATTGTATAAGCTTGAAGTGGATTAATTTGTCCATATCCTCGTAGCATAATTCCATCTTTTAGATGTTCCATTTCATTTAAATGATTTACCCATAATGAATCAATTACTCGGAGTATGATCGCTTTTTCAAATTCTTCAAAATTTGGGGCATCTTTTATTTTTTCTTCATAATCTTCATTTACTTCATTTGTAAGATATTCAATTATTTCTTCTTCCTTTTTAGATTCAATTAATTTTACATCAATTTCTTTCCCTTTTACAAAATTGGCATTCACATACTCTACGATTTCCAATTTATCTTTGTCTGTTAAATATCCTTCTGGAGCAATATGACTATCTATGATAGAAGATATGGTATTTTTAAATGTTTCTTTTATATTTTCATGTATACTATCTTGATCTAATACTTCATTTCTTTTATCATATATAATTAAACGTTGTTCATTTACTACATTATCATAATCCAATAAGCTTTTACGCATGTCAAAGTTGTTTCCTTCTACTTTCTTTTGGGCAGATTCAATACTTCTTGACAATGCCTTGGAGCGAATCGATTGATCTTTTGTCAAACCAAGTGATTCTACCATTATTTTTATTTTTTCAGTTCCAAAACGGCGCATTAAATCATCTTCAAATGAAACAAAAAACTGACTCATCCCTGGATCTCCTTGACGCCCTGAACGTCCTCTTAACTGATTATCAATTCTTCTTGATTCATGACGCTCTGTTCCAATGACGCAAAGGCCTCCTAGTTCTCTAACTCCTTCACCTAATTTAATATCTGTTCCACGTCCAGCCATGTTTGTTGCAATTGTTATAGCTCCTTTTTCTCCGGCTTTGGCAATTATTTCTGCTTCACGAGCATGATTTTTCGCATTTAATATTTCATGTTTTAATCCTGCTTTTGTAAGTAAAGATCCTAAATATTCATTCGCTTCTACAGAAATTGTTCCTACTAAAATTGGTTGACCAGTTTGATGAATTTCTTTAATTGTTTTTACGATGGCTTCATATTTTCCTTCCATATTAGAGTATAATAGGTCTGGTAAATCTTCCCGTACTACAGGCTTGTTTGTTGGAATTTGAATTACATACATATTATATATATTTCTAAATTCTTCTTCTTCTGTCTTTGCTGTTCCAGTCATTCCCGATAATTTTTTATACATTCTAAATAAGTTTTGAAATGTAATTGTAGCCATTGTTTGGGTTTCTTCATTTATTTTTACATTTTCTTTGGCTTCGATTGCTTGATGAAGACCTTCGCTAAATTGTCGGCCTTGCATTAAACGTCCTGTAAATTGATCTACAATAATAACTTGATTGTTATCTACTACATAATCTACATCTTTTTTAAAGGCATAATTCGCTTTTAAAGCTTGTGTAATATGATGTACTAATACAGAATTATCTAAATCATATAAATTTGTTAAATGGAAAAATTTTTCAACTTTTTCGACACCTTTTTCAATTAAGGACGTACTTTTTGTTTTGGGATCATAATCATAATCTTCATTTTCTATAAATCCTTGTACTGCTTTATTAGCATCTATATATAAATCTCGCGTATTCGATTTTCCGCCTGAAATAATTAAAGGAGTTCTAGCTTCATCAATTAAAATGGAATCTACTTCATCCACAATACAAAAGTTTAATGGTCTTTGAACACGCTCTTCTTTTCTAACAACCATATTGTCTCGTAGATAATCAAATCCTATTTCACTATTGGTAGAATATAAGATGTCACACTTATAAGCTTCTTTTTTTTCTGAAGCATTCATTTCTCTTAAATTCAAACCCACTGTTAAACCTAAGAATTCAAATACTCTTCCCATCCATTCTGAATCACGTTTTGCTAAAAATTCATTTACGGTTATAATATGTACGCCTTCTTCACTTAGAGCATTTAAATAAGCCGGCATAGTTTCAGTTAATGTTTTTCCCTCTCCTGTTTTCATTTCTGCAATATTTCCATAGTGAATTGCTAAGCCACCTAATATTTGTACATAATAAGGTTTTTCTCCTATTATACGAAAATCTGCTTCTCGAACTACTGCATAAGCTTCTACTAAAATGTCTTCTAATGTCTCCCCATTTGCTAATCTATTTTTTAATTCTTGAGTTTTATTCTTTAATTCTTCATCTTTTAGACTTTGCATTTGTTCATCTAATTCAATTATTTTATTTGCAATGCTTTCAAATTTCTTTAATTCTTTATATTCAGAATCTATTAATTTTCTTAAAAATCCCATAGTTTCTAACCTCCATAAGTAGTATTTTAACATAATCTAAAAAAAAATAGTAGATTTCCTTGTTTTTTCTACTATTTTTTCTTTATTTTCTAATTCTTTTATAATTATTCTTTTGTTCATTTAAATAATCTTGAATAGAAACTCCAGCTTTCAGGAAAAACACTTCATCTAAAGGTAACTCAATGGAATAAATTCTGTATCTATTTCCTTCTTTATCTTCCTCAATTGTTTCTAATTTTAGATCACCAAACGGAATTTCGTATGAATAATCTTCTTTTAAAACCATTACTTGGATATTCTCTATTGAATCTTCTTCTGGAATCATGACACCAACTAAGGCCCTATTTTCTGTTTTTACCCCATATTTTATGTTATATGTTAACCCAATTGGAACAGTATTTGTATTTTCTTGAAAATGAAATTCTTTCTTTCCCACAAGTGGCACATATTCAGATTTACTTTGAAAATTTAATTCTTGGATCGTATAATGTTCAAGTTGATCAATTATTTGATTATATTCTGAAATTCTTTTTGGATATTTTTCTTTCATTTGTTCAATTAACTCTAAGATAAAGTTTACTTCACATATTTGTTTAGTATCAATTGATTTTTTTACTATAATATTAAGGTATCTTTCTACTAAATAAATTACTGATCTTACATCTCCTTTATCTAATCCATAAATTAATTCTTTTATTTTTACATTTTCGGCTTCAAAGTAAGGTGATAACTTTTGAATGTCAATATTTTGACCTTCTGAAATTACAAATTCATTATTTGCTATTATATTTAAAGCATGGACGAATTTTGATATATCCTTATAAGATTCATATTCCTCATTTACTTTGTGGTCTAATAATGGTTGTAATTGATACGGTTTATCAATATTATTTACTTCAATTTCTGTTGATAAATATTTTTTGTAGACTCTTACAATATATTTTGGTTCCTTTCCTTCTTCTTTATAAATATTAGGAATCCATTTTACACTTCTATTTGGAAAATTTATTAAATCAATTAATAATTCTTTTTGTAAACTAGGAGCTAAATACATATTAATCAGTTTATAAGTTTTTTCATTAAATTTTTCGGTAATTTCATTTCCAGTTGCTAGCTCATCCAATTTACATAAATCATGGAGAATAATAATAAAATCTTCATTATTTAAACCAACTTTATGTTGAAACACGGTTAATAATTGCATTTGTTCTTTCATTGATAAATTTTTTATTTTTTCACTTGGTAAGTTTAATATCTCTGATAGAATATAATGACTGAGTCCAGATTCATCCCAATCTAATTTTTTTAAAATATTAGGATTATTTATTAAATATGGACTAGGATTTATTGAATCGTCTTTTTCAACTGATATTTTACTTTTTGTTTCAGCTAGTTTATTCATATTATTTAAATTAAATGAAATGCTTTTTTCTGCTTTCGTTTGGATTTGTTCTTCTGTTTCTAATTGATTTTCTATTTCTAATATTATAGCCTGTAAGTCATCTATTTTTTTCAATGAATAATCTTCTTTATTTGATACAAAAGCTTGTAATAAATAGATTAAGAGTATCGCAGGAGTATATGATAATATATATTTTGGTATATATTGAAATGGATTGTCTGCAATATTTTTCATTGTTTTTTTAAATGGTGTAATTTTTTCTAATATATTTAATATTCTTTTTTTTAATCTTTCTACTTTTAAATCTTTCTCACATGCTTGATAAATGAGAAAGGACACATAGGAATTTTCTTCATCATTAGCTAAGCGTCCTATTTTTGTTTTTGGATCAATACTATAAATATGAGATGTTTTAGTATCTAATTTTAAAATTCTTCCATTAAACATTATTTCTTTTTTCATAAACCATACCCCTTTTTTATGAATGTTATTATATCATTTTTTTTACAAAATACAAGTATTTTATATTTGATATATAAAAAAATAGGATTTATGTCCTATTTAATTCAAATTAATTATTCCATAAGAGTTATTTTTTCTTTTGTAAACTACTGATATGCATTCTTCTATTTCATTTTTAAATACAAAGAAATCATGTCCTAATAATTCCATTTGAAGCACTGCTTCTTCTTCATCCATAGGTTTCATTTCTATTTTTTTTCTTTTTTTAATCTTTTTTTCTTCTAATTCAGTAGAATCGGAATCAAAATTTGTATTAATTTCCAGCTTTTCATTATTTCGATATTTACGGCTTAATCTAGTTTTATTTTTCCTTATTTGCCGTTCTAATTTATTTACAACTTCAGTAATTGCTGGATATAAATCTTCTTGAGTTTCTTCTGCCCTTAATGTAAAACGTTTAGTGGGTATTGTAACTTCAATCGTTTTATATAGGTTTCTTACACGAATTAAAACATAAGTATTAATGTTTTCTGGATTTTCAAAATATAAATTTAGTTTATTTAGTTTTTCTGTGATTTGATTTTTCATTGATTCCGTTATTTCAACTTTATCTCCGCGAACATTTATTTTCATTTTATCACCTTCCTATTTTAATTATAGCAAATTAAAATAGAAAAAACTACTGTTATTCAACAGTAGCTAGCTCTACTTCTGTCACATCGACAGCTTGTAATCCTTTTGAAGTTTCTATAAGTTTAAAGTCTACTAGTTCGCCTTCTTTTAGCGTTTTGTATCCTTCTTTAACAATTGCGGAATAATGTACAAAAATATCTTCTAAGTTTTCATATTCTATAAATCCATATCCTTTAACATTGTTAAACCATTTAACTTTTCCTCGCAACATTCACACCTCTCCTTCTTACGCTTTTTTACTACATGTTTAATTTATCATGAAGTTTATTTCTTGCCAATCAAATCTGTTCGACAAAATTTTCAGGGAATTTTCTCTTTACTAAATTCATGATTGTGCTATCATAGCATAACTTTTATATATTTTTATGAAAGTATGTCTGAAATGCTTGATTTTATGTCTAAAAGAACTTTTTAAATTTTTTGATTGACTGTTTAGAGTTTTAAAAGTATATTAGAAGAATTTTAAAACCAAATAACTTTTTTTGAAAGGAATTTCATTTATAATGCAATTGTGTTACAAGAAAGGGAAGTTAAGTGTGTGAAAAAAAAATTTATTGAGATGAGCTGTGCACTTATTTGCAAGTATGAGAATTGTGACGAATTACAATTAAAAAAAATTAAATATGGTTTAGAATCTGTCTATACTTTAATTACTAAAGTTATTGTTATGTTTATTCTAGCTATTTTGCTTCATCTTTTGAAAGAATACTTGTTATTAATTTTGATTTATTCAACAGCTAGAAGATACGCCTATGGATTGCACGCGAAAAAATCAATAACCTGCTGGCTTGTTACTTTACCGACTTATATGTTAGGTTGCTATTTCATTAAATTTGTTTCCATCCCTACCATCATAATGTATGTTTTATGGGTGTGTGGATTTATTTCCTTTTTTCTTTGGGCACCCGCTGATACTCCTGCGCGACCATTAATTCATCTAGAAATTCGGCGAAAGCAAAAAATAAAAGCTTGTTTTATTTGCATTGGTTATTTAATTTGCATTTTAGTTTTTCAAACTCAATGGTTAAACAACGCCTTTATTTATAGTTTAATTGTTCAATCTATATGTATTAATCCTGTTACATATAAGATTACTAAGACTCCTTTTGATAATTACAAATTGTATTATGAAACTCATGGTTTAAATTATTGATATAGATTTAAACAAAATTTAAAAGAGGGAGGTATAAACGTGAACATTTTTGCTAACTTACTATCTGGTGTAGCTTCATTCTTAGCAAATACTGGAAGTTCTGCTTGCTTTGGATTCATTTTTGAAGAACCATCTTGTCCAGAAGAAATTTTATAATTTAAAAAAGATCAAGGTCATATGATCTTTTTTTAATGTGCTTTTTTCTCTATTACTATCTCATTTAAGAATAAATCATTTATTATCGTTGTTTTTATTCGTAATTTCTTCCTCCCTATTAAAGAAAATAAT